>CAVCVO010000051.1:0-19405 GCA_963606005.1 Anaerovoracaceae bacterium | reverse complement strand
TAAAACAAGACTTAAATGTAAAAGAGATAACGATTGATTAACCGTTATCTCTTTTTTCTTCTTAAGCAGCCAAATTTAATTGAGAATACGTATTATTATATGCTGATATTAGCAAATTTTTACTATTCTCATCTTTAATTTCGATTTTATCAAACTCTTCTTTTATGGCATTCATCGCAAGTTTAGTTTGACATTCACTTATCATTTTTAATTCGCGCTCACTCTTTAAGGCATACATGAATTTACGATTATTTTCAAAATCAATAGAATACGATTCGATTTGCTTGCAAATCACTTTTAACAAATCATAGCAATCCCTTTCACCAAGATCTTTCTCAAAGAAAAAATACTCATGGAATTTTTCTAAAGATTGTTCTGAAGAAATCTTCTTTATAACTCCAATCCAATTTTGAGCATTTTGATTAAAACTATTAGTTTTACCAGTAACAATATTTTCAAAATAGTATTGCCTATCATATAAAGTGATTGTTTTACCAAGAAGTGGAGCTAAAGCAAACATCGCCTCAAAGAAAGAATTCTTGTCACACAAAGCATCTTTCATAAATAAAGTGTGAATTTGATCTAGAGTCAAATACATTTGAGAAATCAATTTTTCATAGCTATTCTGATCATATTTCTTTCCACTTTGAATTTGATCAATCATGTTATTATATCTATTAATAGCATCTTTATAGTTTTTAATGATATTACTCTCTTCGATAGTAATAACATTGGCTAATTTAGTTTCAATCTTATCTAATTTTTCAGATATTTTATTTAATTCAGATAATACCATTGCAAACCCTGCTGCCATACCACACAAATTAGCAATTGATGCTCCAGTTGAAAGGAAACTTGCAACTTTAGTTATATCAGCATAAGAAAGTTTTTGTACCATTGTTTGAGATAAATCAACAATTTTCCGAGGAGCACTACCACTCTTATTTACATTATCAACAATGATCTTAAAACAAGTATCAAACTTCTTTTGCACATCTCTTGTAAATATTTCTAAATAGCCTTCCTCATTTATTAAAGAAACTAACTCTTTTGGTAATTCCTGCAATGCAACATGGACTATTGTACTCATAACTTATCTCCTTTCCATTTCATGATCGATCAATCTTAAATACATTAGATTAAGTAATAATCTTGAGAAGCTCTTCTTTGAGTAGATTTTCAATTTCTCTTCCTTTTCAATAACATCATGGACAATTTCCTCAATATCATCTGTTCCTTTGATTTTATTTATCAAATTATCAATCACTCCATCACTACTCTTATACAAAAAGCCTTTAACACCCGCATAGTCAATTTTAGAAACTGCAAAATCTAAGTCATTGATCCGTTTTGAATTTTGCTTGATCAACTGTGATAGTATTGTCAAATATATCTTTGAAAACGTTTCTAGATCATCCTTACCCTCTTCATCAGTAAGTTTACCTTTTTTCAGTTCTTCTCTAATTTTATTGGCTTTCATCAAATATTTAGCTGCTTTAGAATCTTTTTCACAGACATTTCCAATATCTGACCATAACTCATTTACATAAATGTTAAACAAATCAGCATCCCTTACATTATTTTTCAATTCAAAACACTTCAAGTACTCATATACTTTTTCAATAAATTCATCTAAAGAGATAATATTGATATCAATAAAATAAAAAGAAAGATAATCTTTAGTTTCTTCTTTAAATGTCTTTAAACTGTCTAATGATAACTCATTAATAAAATCCTTGATTATAATAAGTGACATATCAATTCTCCTTTTTCTACATAAATAATACCACAGAAATTGTTTTTTTAATTATAAAATACTATTTAGGATGATATTGATACTTATACAACTCAAAAAGCAACAAATTTCTTATAACAGTTTTAACGCTTTTATCGTCAGCCATATAATCCTTTAGTTAAAGTTTTTACCATCAATGGTGTAATAAAGTTATCTAATGATTTTTAAAATTTCTTGTGACATTTCTTGTGACATTTCTTGTGACATTTCTTGTGACATTTCTTGTGACATGGTATAATGATGCCAATGAAAGATGGTGAACGATATGAATTTAGGTAAAGAAAGTGAGCAAATAGAGTTTAAACAATCAACTTCAGAATTAGAAGAAGCATTAATAGATATTGTTGCGATATTAAACAAACATTCTTCTGGTACACTTTATTTTGGCGTTAAAAATAATGGAGATGTCTGTGGTATGCAGATTGGTGAATCCACAGCAAGAGATGTTTCAAGAAGGATCTACGAAAAGATCAAGCCTCAAATATATCCAACCATTACTGAAAAAGTAGATAACGAAAAGCACTATATTAAAGTTGAATTTGATGGTTTTAGTAAACCTTACTCTTGTGATGGTAGATATTATACTAGAGTAATGGATGAAAGTAGAGAACTATCTCCTAGTGAACTTGCCAACTTTATCCTAAATGTTAACTATAAAAAATGGGAACAAATGTGTTCTGATAACTTAATTGAGGATGTCGATGAATCGCAATTAAAATCATTTTTGAAAAAGGCCATTGAATCACAAAGAATGCCAAATATTGATTATGATAAAGTTGGACTTTTAAGCAAATTAGGATTAATCTACGATGATGGTAACCATTTAAACAATGCAGGAAAAATGTTATTTTCAAGCAAAAAGCCTATAAGTATGAAAATGGCTGTATTTGCTACAGACGAAAAAAGAACATTTTTAGACATAAATCCTGTAGAAGGAAACATATTTGAACTGATCGAGCAAGCGGAAATGTATGTAAAAAAGAATATAAAATGGAAAGTGGAGATAAAAGATTTTGAAAGAATAGAGATACCTGAAATTCCTATTGAAGCTTTAAGAGAAATCATAATTAACTCCTTAGCTCACGCAAATTACATATCTACTAGTAAGCATGAAATTGACATTCATCCTAACAAGATTGCCATATACAATCCTGGATCTTTCCCGGATGGCCTCATCCCTGAGGATTTCGTTAGAAGTAATATTTCGTCTAAAATACGTAATGAATTGATATGCAATGCCTTGTACAAATGTAAAGCTGTCGAGACATGGTCAACTGGACTTAGAAAAGTGTTTACCCTTTGTGCAGACAATAATATTAAAATAGCTTACGAGAAAGAATATGATGGCTTTTGGTTTTTCTTTATACGTGGTTCATCTGATGTCACTACAAATGTCACAAGAAATGTCACTACAAATGTCACTTTGAATAAGAGTGCTTCAGATCTAACGGAATTAGAAAAAAGTGTGTTGTTAGAACTAGAAAAGAACCCAAAAGCCACTCGTGATATTCTTTCTTCAATAACAGGAAGAAATACTAGACAAATACAACGTGTGTTAAATAATTTAAAAGAAAAGCATTTAATCACAAGAGTTGGTTCTACTAAAAATGGCTATTGGCAAATAAACAAAGATATTATATAGAAGATGATCGACGAGTCTTCCACGCATTATACAAAAGCTGTTTCACGAAATAGCAAAAAAAGTGTTCTACAAATCCTACAGAACACTTTTTAAAACATTACAGCATCAACCCACATTTATCTTCTTCATCTTTTAGTTTATTCTCATCATTATAAATGATGTCTTTGATTATCTTTTGGCCATTTAGTATGAACTCGCTTATAAACTTTCTGTCAACTTCAATATCAATCTCATCAAAGCAAGTATTGATCATCTCCTGAGTTATAGTAGGTAATCTCATATCCCTATACATCTCTTTTGCATCATCACAACTTGTTATGAAATCTCTAAAGAATCTAATAAGTCCATCTTTTTCTCTACTAACGTCCTTAGGATAGCCACGAGAGATAAGAGCTACATTATTATCAAAGTTAGGAGCAAGTGATATTATCTCTCCAGTATCTATATCTCTTAAAAATCCAAAGTTTTGTGTGTGTCTATCCATATTAAAAGAGAGAGTATCCATCCAAATAAGGATTAGATACTGTTTAGCCAAATCTTCAGATAAACCTATTAATGTTTCAAAGCAATTTTGATAATCTTCATCTTCACCAACTAGTGAATAAATAGGTTCATAGTTAACACTAGCACCATCAGTAAAATCAAGAGAGCGAATATAGTCTCCATCTTTTTCATAATGAGCAGTAAAAAGGCCTAACTTTTCTGATAGCTTACAAATGAATAGTTCAGAAAAAATCTCATTTTCATTGCCTTGCTTATACAACCACCACTTGACATCAATAAGTTTCCAACATTTTTCAAAAGATCCTATATTTGTAAACTCAGGAGTACGAGTAATATAATGATCGATATCACTACCGTCTCCCATTAAAGCCAACCTATCATATTTATTCTCTTTAAATCTTACTTCTTCATAAGTTAGATTAGAGTCAACTTGTCTAAGCCAATAATTATCATAGATAGTGGCGCCATTTACTAACATAGATATATCTACATCATCTTTATTCTCTAAATGAAATAACTCCTTCAATTTTCTTACATTAAAACGTGTATCATCCATTACTCTTAAGCTAAGCCAATTTCTTATATTACGTGACCTTTTCAGATATAAAGGCAACAGGTTTTCATTACTAAAAGTGATGATATTATCTTCAACTTATGCGATGATTTTGTCTCTACTCATTAATTCACCATTTATAAAATTCATATCATCACCTTCTTTCATCAATTTTACCAAAAGAAAATAGGTTATGCACCTATTTGATCTTTAAACAATAAAACTTAAGATACTTTGTTTCACCCATCACTGTATCGATCGGATGATCTTTACTTTGAGTACCTACATTTAATATTTCATACTCTTTATTTGCCTCTTTAGCTGCTTCTTGTAACATCCTTTCAAAATCTTCATCAGGCATAAATCTTGAACATGAACAACTAATAAGGATATCCCCACTATCTAATAAGTTAAATGCTTTGACATTGATATTTTTATAACCATTATAAGCATGCTCAAATGTCCTCTTTGATTTACAAAAAGCTGGTGGATCTAAGATGATAAGATCATATTGTCCTTTTTTACAATTATCAAGATAGTGATCTACATCATCAACAATGAAGTTACAATTATCACCAAAGCCATTTAAATCTCTATTCTCACAAGCTAATTTAACAGCAGTTGCTGATAGATCAATACCATCCACTTTTTTACAACCACCTTTTGCAGCATTTAAAGAAAATGCCCCTGTATGACAATAACAATCCAAGACTTTTTTATCCCTAGCAAGACTTCTTACTAATAATCTATTTTCTTTCTGATCTAAAAAATAACCGGTCTTTTGCCCATTTATGACATCAACATTTAACAAGATACCATTTTCATTTATTACAGTAGTTCCATCTGTTTTTTCATTATGCCAATACCATTTCTTATACAAAGAGAGTTTTTCTTTTTCTCTCGCTTTGACATCATTACGCCAATAGATACCATTTATAGTCTCACCTAATTGTCGTAAGATTTCAAATAAACTATCAGCTAACATTTCTTTTCTGATTTCCATAGGATAACTACTTATCTGGAATACTAATATATCATTATATCTATCAACTGTGATACCACCTAAGTTATCAGCTTCACCATAGATAAGTCGACAATTAGTAAAATTATCACTCATCATTGCTTTTCTTTTATTGACAGCTTGTTTCATCATATCTTTCAAAAAATCATCATCGATCACTTCTTTTTCATTAAAAGAGGCAATACGTACTAAGATATGAGTCTCTTTAGAGATAAAACCACTTGCGACAAAGTTATCATTTCTATCAAAGATCTTTACTACAGATCCATTTTCAATGTCTGTAATATCACTAGCAAGATTATTGACAAACATCCATTTTTGACCATTTTTAAGATATGGCAAACCTTTATCTGAAATAACTACTTTATTCATAATTCTACTCCGTTCTTAATGCTTCTACTGGATCTTTCTTACTAGCACTTCTTGCAGGTATAAGTCCAGATAATAAAGTCAAAACAATACTTATGGCGATCAAGATAGCACTACTCTGATTTGGTAAAACAGCTTTTAATTGTTCAATACCTGTTAAATGATACAAGATCTTATTGATCGGTATCAGTAATAATTTACTACCAACAATTCCAATTATACCCGACAGGGCTCCAATGATAAATGTCTCGGCATTAAAGACATTGGCCACATCTCTTTTCGAAGCACCAATAGCTCTTAATATACCGATTTCTTTTGTTCTTTCCATTACTGAGATCAAAGTGATGACTCCGATCATGATAGTAGATACTACTAAAGAAATTGAAACAAAGGCGATAAGAACATAAGTTACCGCATTAACGATAGTTTCTACTGAACTCATAAGTAAGCCAGTAACATCCGTATATGTTATCTGTTTATCTTCATCAGTCTGTTTCTTATTATAATCATCAATGAAATCTTTTAATTTCTGTTTACCAGCAAAATCTTTAAAATAGAAAGAGATTGATGTAGGTTCTTCTTCGTTTTGATAGCACAACAAACGAAGATTAGATTGAGCAGTAGCACTACTTGAAGAATTCATCATTGATTCCATTAATCTAGTTAAGTCATCCTGAGTCATATTAAAGCTAAATGCTGAAGCAATCTTGTCAGCATCAACAGTGATAAGATCCTTACCAAACATATTGATGATATCACTTGTAAATTCTTTACTAAGATCAGCTGAATTATTCTCTACAGTCTTACCTAGTTTACAAGTAGTCAAATATAGAGCAAAACTATCAAGTGTCACTTTTTCAGTTTCATCACTAGTTATCGTAGCAACAAACAGATCGATACTACTATCTTTATAACTTAAAGCAACATCATAACTAACTGATGAAGTAAAGTTCAAATTTTCCACTGTTGTGAGTAAGAATGATCTCACTAATTTCTGATATTCTTCAGTTATCATATCTTGTTGACAACTATAAGCATCATTGACATTTTTTACCATTTCAATAAACTCATCACTGACCATAAATTGTTCAGCATATCTTTCAACTGTTTCACTTGAGAAAGTAACAAGATCTTCTTCTAAAGTATACTTACAATAACCAACATAGGCTTTATCACATAGATTGATAAGTAATTGTTGAAGATCATTATAGGCAATAGAAGTATCAGTGACTACTCCTTCACTTAATTTCTTAGAGTATTTATCAACTAAAGCAGAAATAGCATCAGGATCGATATTAGAAAGATCATCATTTAAGCCAAAGGCTGAGTTTAAAGCATTAGTATCAATAGATATCATGTCGTTAAAATCTAGTTCTGATTCACTTTCTTCTTCAAATGGTTGTCCAGAAAAAACATCAATTGTTTCATCTTCTAATTGCTTCTTTACTATTTCACTTTCACTTGCCTTTTCAAGCACATACTTAGTAAGATCACTTGTGTAGTTGACTCCTGGAGATAAAGCCATACTGCTACTTGATGAATTAAGACAAACAACTCCAACAACTTTTAGATCAACACTCTCTTCATATACGGTTTTCATGAACTCACTGTCATCACGCATATCTTCATAGACATCATATTTTTCGTTGTATTTAAAATAGGAAGTTGGATCAACTAATTTAAACTTTAAATTTAAAAGATCTTCATAAGTCCAGGTAGTTGTTTCTTCTTCAGTGATGCTTTCACCATTCATTGCTTTGACCATCATCTCTTTTAATTGAGATGTATCTTTTAAGCCAATAGAATAAGCTAATAGATCGGATATAGAATTAGGTTCACTTAAAACGATGACTAACTCATCATAAGCCTCAGGCCATCTTCCAGCTAAAACATCATAGCTATCTTCCAACAAGTCATAATCAGATATCATCTCACTAAATACTGAACTACTATAACCTGACACCGATATGGAACTAGGATTAACTCTTACAATACTACCTGTAACATCAGTAGTATAGATTCTTGGTGAGATACTATATTTATAAACAACTGATGAGCATAATTCATCAACTGTTTCTTGTTCATCTTCTAAATAAGCTTTAAATGACTTTAGATCATTTTTACCGATACTTTCAAACATCTTACTGATATAGGCTTTTTCTTCTACAACTTCACCCTTATCTTTGCTTTCATCACTACTACTTGTAGCTTCTGAGACCATCGATAAGATGGCACTACTAGCATCAGCAGTCTCACTATAGATACTTAGTGGATAAGAAGTCAAAGTACTCTCTTCAATATGGTCGATATACTTTTGAAAGCCTGTTGAAACAGATAATATCAAGGCAATGCCCATGATGCCAATGCTACCTGCAAAAGAAGTCATAAAAGTTCTTAATTTCTTCGTCAATAAGTTATTTAAGCTTAATGATAAAGCAGTAAGAAAGCTCATAGAAGTCTTCTTTCTTTTAGTATCATCTGTTTTATTTTCATCTTCACCATTGTAAGGTAAACTATCATCAATGATCTTACCATCAGATAATTTGATGATCCTTGTCGAATATTGATAAGCTAACTCTGGATTATGAGTTACCATGATGACCAGTCTATCTTTACTTATCTCTTTTAATAAGTTCATGATCTGAATAGAAGTCTCACTATCCAAGGCTCCTGTTGGCTCATCAGCCAAAACAATCTTTGGATCATTGACTAAAGCTCTTGCGATCGCTACTCTTTGCATTTGCCCACCCGATAATTGATTCGGCCTTTTATGAATGTGGTCTTTTAAGCCAACTTTTTCTAAGGCTTCGGTTGCTCTTTGTTGTCTCTCTTTACTACTAACACCTGATAAAGTCAAAGCAAGTTCTACATTAGCTAGCACTGTTTGATGTGGTATCAGATTGTAACTTTGAAAGACGAAACCTATATCATGATTTCGATAACTATCCCAATCCTTATCTTTATACTTTTTAGTGCTAACACCATTGATCAAAAGATCTCCATCAGTATAATGATCAAGTCCACCAATGATATTTAATAATGTCGTTTTACCACTACCAGAATGGCCTAAAATAGAGACAAATTCATTATCTCTAAAGGCTAATGAGACACCTTTTAAGGCATCTTGTTTTAGTGATCCTGTAATATATGTTTTCGTAATGTTGTTAAGTTTTAACATCTAATCAATCTCCAATTTCATAATAAAGGATTATAGCACCCATTTTTTATGCTGGTCAATAAACACACAATGCCCTTTGTATAAACAAATATCTAAAAAAAGATAAAGACAATTAGCCTTTACCTTTTTGATCGTTCATTAATCTATTTGTTTCTTTTTAAAAGATACATATGCAAGTCCAACAAGAGAGACCATCATGATCGTTATATACAAATAGAAGTTATCTCCTGTTGCCGGTACATTTGATTTATAAGTATTAGTGATAACGATATTATTACCATCCCTATCATAACTTACAGAACAATTATCAATTTCTTGCTCTTTTACTGAATATGATTCTGCCGTAATGATCTGACTTATCTTGTCATTTTCAACAAAATGATTTAAAACAGATTCATCAAAATCTATATTTCCACAGAAACCAATTTCCTTCTCCTCATTAGAAATTGTCTTAACCTCATAATTGAAATTTGTGAATTCACCAATCTGACTTAGATAGCCAAATAATGAGCCAAAATATTTATTACCTTCATGTTTTACTGTGACAGTTCCTTGATAGAAGAAGTTTTCAAAATTATCCTGTGTGTTCTCTTTATTAGAACTACCGATAATGCCACCAACATATAATGTTGAAACATTATAACAATCTTCAACTGTAACATCTGCAACGCAATATGAATTCTTATTGTTTGTTGTAGCAGAAGTAGATGTAACTTGACTATCATAGTAATTAGTATTACCACAGCCACCATACCAGCCACCAACATGCATTTCTTTATTTCTACCATCACAGTTTTTAACCAAGATATTTCCAATATGATAGTAATTTATTAAATCTAATCCACCTTCTTGATTACCGACAATTCCACCAACCCATAATCCATCATACCTGTAACAAGTTGAATCCTCAATGATGATATCTCCTTTGTGATAAGAGAGTTTATCTTCACTATCTTCTTTAGCTTGCTTTAATGGTAGAGGTAAATTATTCCATGTATACTTCCAGTTATTATTTTCACTTAACTCGATAACTTCACCAATTGCTTGTTCACCTACGTATAATTGAACTTTGATACTATTTGGAGTATCACTAAAGCCAATCCATTTCTTTTCAGCAGAGATATCAGTATATGTTTCAATATCTGATGAAATATTGACATTACCCTGAACATAAGCAATAATACCACCTACCATGTGAACGTTCTTATCATTAGTCAAGATGATGTCTCCTTCAGAGTAAGAATGCTCTAAATTGATTTCATTTCCATCAAAAAGTCTACTAGCCAAACCACCAACATAACCACATGTTTCATTGAACGCACAACCATCAACAATGATATCACCAACATGTGAACAATCAACCATATTGACATTAGTATAAGTCCTACCTAATAATCCAGCAAGATCTTCAATATTGTCGCAACCATTTGTTAAAGTAATATCACCAATATAATCACAGCCAATCATATATAAAGTATTACTACTTTGATAAGCATAAGATAAGATACCAGCAATGTAATTGATATCACCAACATGATCAATCTTAATGTCACCAGTATAACTTACATTCTTAAAGCCACTATCTTTGCTTGAATAAGAATTTCCAACAACTCCTGATAAATAGTATAAACCTTGATTAGTTACCGAAATATCACCTGCAAACTTACAATCTTCGAAAGTAAAACTTTCATCAGCATCTAAATAACCAATGATGCCACCTACAGTATATAAATGACCAGATTGATATTGATCACTAATATCTTCCATAACTACTTGTGAATTGATGATGATATCCATATCACTCTCAAAGTCATTCATAGTTAAACTTTCGCAACTTAGATTGCCAGCAAAACCAGCGATAGCATCATTAAAGTCGTCTTCTTCTGACACATCGACTTTGATCATACCATTTAATGAACCACCTTTTACAACGACATTACCCATATGATAAACATTGCCAAACATACCACCAAAATGGATTGCAGTGATCCTTTCACATTCAGCAACAATATTACCACTATACGAACAATCTTCTACATATACATCAGCAGAAGGTTCTCGCCAACTACCACCACATTCAATATGACCTACAAGTCCACCAAAGTAATACCATTCTGTATTGCCTTTAAAAGTAATATTTGAATAAACATTACAATTTTTCATATTAATGATAGAATCGCCATTTTTAGCAACTATACGACCTGCAATACAACCAAACTCATCCCACGTTGCTTCTCTTTCATCAGCATTTTCAAACTGGATTGAACCTTTGATAGTTATATTCTCAAAATTGATATTTTCGCCATAGATCAATTGAGTGATCAAACCAGTTTGAGTTGAAATTTTCATATTGCTACAATCAACATTTACATCTAATGTTAAAGTATCGATCGTAATGTCTTTTGCCGAGATAGCACCAAATAAGATAGCACATCCTTGATTTTCATCATTACAATAGTCAAAAGCAATATTTCCTTTTACTGAACAGTTTTTAACCGTTAGACTATCAGAGCTTGAACTGTACGCAAATAAATAAAGTACATCATCTCTTTGAACATCTAATTCAATATTGATATTTTCAAACACCGAATTATTAGCGACATGGCTTAAAAATGAATTGCATTCTATATCAAATACTAAACCAGTTATTGTCTTATTATTTCCGTCGAATGTAACATTATTGAAAAAATTAGCAGGACAATCCCAATATCTTTCACTAAAATCTATATCATTTTCTAAAGTAATGACCGTTTCAACTGTTTCATCATTAATATCACTTACAGCTGATAAAACATAAGCTAAACCAGTATTGGTAAAAACTAAATATTCATCACCTTTTTTACTATAGTCTTTTCCTTCAACTGCTGAATCAATCACTTCACTCCAACCTTGCTCATAGGTAGGTTTAACAGTCTTTGTTTCTGCATTAGTAGGCACAAGCAAACAATTTCCAACAACAGTTAATACAACTGCCATAGCAAATAAAAAGCTAAGTCTTCTTTTTTTCACGAACCTTTCCCTCCACTTTAATTGTACTAATCTTTAAATGGGCATATATTCTTTTCAATTCTAAAGAATCACTTAAAGTTAGTCATATAAGTTTACCATATAGATCATCCTATGACTACCTTTTGAAAAAAAAAAAAAAAAAAAATTACCTTGTAAATCTCGATCAGTCATTTTTATCGTCCACCGCTCCTTTTTAACCAAAACTAAAGGCATCAGTTTTTTCTGATGCCACTATGCTAATTATTTTCGATTAGCCATCTTACATATTTTCTTAGTTCACTTAATGGATGATCAGGGAATTTTTCATCTAGCATTTCATTTTCAGAGAAGTTCATCAGAAATCCTTGTTTATAATTCTCATCATAAGGATCACTAACATAACTCTCAACAATTTGTTCAAACTCCAATTCTTTGTCAGGATATTTCTTTTCAATCAAGTTTTGATAAATATTAAATCCAATACTGTCTCTTAGACCTGTGGTTGCCACCTCGGCAAAGTTAGCATCAACAAAATAATCCACATCTTTTATCTTCACATTACAATTTAATTGATAAGTGACTATTGGCCAAGGCTGATCCTTTTTATAGAATCTTATTTTTCTGATCGAATAGATAAACTTATTACCATTTTTAGTAAAACCATTTTTGCATTCAATGATCCCACTATTTTCATCTAAGTTTTCTCGTAATAGTTTGATCGTATCTTCAATCGAATCATAATTCATGGCTTGCTCAGGTTTAACAATCCAAGAGAAGACTAATCCATCACAACTATTAGTGATATACCTATAGCCTCTATTAGGTTGTGGTAACTGCTCTGGTAAAGAGAAACTTAGCTCCTCAAAACCTTTTTCTTTGACTTTTAAGTCAAATGTCTTTTTTTCTTTTTTCTTAAATAACATAAACTATTTGCCTCTTATAAACTCTTTTGAGGCCCTCCCTGTATTTAGCCCATGTTTTAAATGCGAATTTCTTTATTCGAGCACAAAAAAAGTGATAAAGACTTTTGATCTTTACCACTTAATCACCTAAAGACTATTGATCTTTTTTCTTTTTAAATAAGGCGTAAGCTAAGCCAATATTACCACAAACTGAAACGCCACCTAATACTAAAGCAACATATACTAATGGATCACGTTTGCCACCATTAGCATAAACAGAACCAGCTTGTTGAGTAGTTCCATCACTGTAAGTGATGACTAGATTACCATTTTCATCTACTTCAACAGAAGTGATGCCTCTACCATCTTTGCCATCAACACCATCTTTGCCGTCTTTGCCATCCTTACCATCTTTGCCATCTTTACCATTAGTTCCATTAGAACCACTAGTACCATTTAATGAATTGATCCAATCTTTCTCAGAACCTGTATATCCATTTTCAACAGCAATCTGATAAGCTGATTTACCTTCATCACCTTTTAGTGAAGCAAGCCATTCTTCTTCAGACATGATACTTGGATTATGCTCAGCATCATTTACTGTATCTTTATAAACTGTATAACCTGAGATAAGTCCTAAAGTTTCTTCAGTAGCACTAATGACATTTTCTTTTACATCATCCCATACAACATCCTGATAAGAACCATCATCATAATATTCATTCATTGCTTTATTGAATAGTTCAACAAACTTTAAAGCATACTCTTCAACATTAGTACAACCTGAAGTAGCTTCTTTAAATTCACTTTCTTTCATCTCAGCTATACTCTGGTAAATCTTAGAGAATTCTTCTTCTGTTAGATCTGGGTAGTTACTCTTTAAGAATTCACTTGCCCAATTTAGATAAGTATTATATGCTGCGCCATTATCGATACAACCTTTAATGAACTCTTCTTCACTTAATGGTGTGATCGATTCATCAGTCTTCTTTAATGCCTCTACATAAACATCATACCAACTATTTTCATCTGTATGTAAAGTATACCATTCTTCACTTGATATCAACTTATCAGTAGTCACTGATTCAATATAAAGCTCATAAGCAGTCTTACCACGTAATTGTTTTACCCATTCAGATAACGTGCCTTCAAAGCCTTCCTGAACAGCTAATTCGTATGCAGAATAGCCATCTTCACCATAAAGTGATTCTAACCATTCCTCAACTGTTCCCTTAAATCCTTCATATTCACAAGCAAGCTCATAAGCTGACTTGCCATTTTCACCAGTAGCACCTACTAATGACTCTAACCATTCTGCTTCTGTTCCTTGATAACCCTTATCTTGAGCAATCTGGAATGCTGATTTGCCATCAGCACCTTTTAATGAAGCTAACCATTCTTCAACTGTTCCTTCAAAGCCTTCCTCTACGGCGATATCGTAAGCTGACTTACCTTGAGTAACAAACATTAATGACATCTCATTAGAATTAATGC
Organism: Anaerovoracaceae bacterium; assembly: GCA_963606005.1. Classification (GTDB taxonomy): domain Bacteria; phylum Bacillota_I; class Bacilli_A; order Erysipelotrichales; family Erysipelotrichaceae; genus UBA1783. The sequence continues at coordinate 4,959 of CAVCVO010000051.1, read as the reverse complement.
TTTCTAAGGCATCAACACCATTTTCCTTGATACTACATCTTACCGCAAATGAGAAGATATTTCCTGGAGTAGTAGTTGAAGTATCAGGGAAATAACTGTAACTTACCGTTCCATCTTCATTGATAGTAACATCAAGTGGTGCTGTACTTAAAGAAGTCCAATCACTCTTTGTAGCGTCATTACGGATATAAACTCTATATTGTAATTCTTCGGCAGTGTAGAACTTTCTACCAGAATTATCATCTTCAGCCACTTTCCAAGTAAGAGTTATCTGTTTTTTACCATCTACACTCTTTTCCGTTACACTTAATAATGTTACTGGGGAAACAGGGGCACTGATGTTTTTAACTATATGGTGTAACAAAGGCACATACATGTCAGTTGTTCCACTATCAGAAGTCTGCTCTCCTGTCTTGATCTTTCCAGCAGCAAACGCCCAATCAAAGCTATAGGCATCAATAGTTTCACTTGAAGCTGAATTATCCTTGATAAGAGCTGATTTATTGATATTAGATACAGAAGTACTTACTCCTGTACCTGTTGAATGAGTTGTCGATTGACTGTGTGTTCCTTGATGAGAATAACTATAATAGATACCACCATTTAAACACTTATGTCCGGCTTTAACTAAGACATACATTGAGAAACCTGAATAATTTGACCATGAACTTGTACTAGCACTAGTTTCACTCAAAGTTACTGAAGTACTTCCAGCTGAATGACCTAATGATATCCAAGTAGGAGTAGAGGTGAAATTACCTGTACCATTATCATCGTTACAAATATAACTATCACTGCCATCAAAACCAACTCCACCTAAAGTCTTAGCGTAACCCCAAGGATTGCCTTCATTTTCAAGTAATGTTGAATCCTCAATCTTTACTAATTTTGCTGGTCTACTACCATCATAGTTAGTAGTAGAGCTTTCCATGATTTTATTGTAATCATCTATAACATTGTTATAATCATCCACTGAGATCTGTATATATACTGGTGCTTGACCAACTGTAAATGTTATCTCAGGATCAACGCCTTCAACCGTTTGACCATCAATATTCTTTACTTCATATGTATAATAATAAACCGGACATCTTCTTAATATTACAGTATCCTCTGTTGTTGCTGAGAAAGAAGCCGTAAAAGAAGTCGATTGTGTCTTAGTCCAACCATGACTTGAGCCAAAGGTTCCACCAAAACCTGCTGTGATATCAAAACCAAAATCAGCAAATTCATACACAGATGCTGATACAACTGCTTGAATCGTATGCGTATTAGACCAAGTATGACCATTACTAATAGAATAACTACCTGTTACACTATATGTTGTTGAACCATTATTTTGACCTAATTCTTCAAATGAAGGAGCAGCTTGGATTACTGCTTGCACCTGCACATCAGAATAACCATATTCTATACCCTTATATTCAAGTTCTAGACCATCTTTATCGCAATCTAAAGCAACGATCTCACTACTATACCTATCTTTAACATCGCTATCTTCATCAATACACAAGTAAGCAGCATACTCTAACATATCACTACTATAAAAGCCTGTATTGTCGTTATATGTTGTTTGACTTTGACCATCTGCGCTAGCCTCGTCGTCATCATAAACACCACCGATTGTCATTAGTGCAGAGTTATCGTTATGATAACTATTACTCTTATAACCGATAAGGATCATCAACTGTTCCCTGCCAGCCCAGTTATTATCAAAGTTACCTGCAACTACTGTTTGGATATAAGCATTTTTAATTGTACGCCAATCAGCAGCATAATCTTCTTCCGCGAAATATTCTGTTGTATATGCTTCGTAAGGTTCACAAGAACCAGTTTCAAAGCCGTATACCGTACCATCGATAAATAGATATTCAGATTTTCCTTGGCCATTTATAGCGACAAATTCAACACCTGATCTTGGCTGAACTTGATCATCATATAAGCCGCCCTCTTTCCACTTGTTAGCAGCTATTTTGGCACTGAAATATCTTGTTTGAACTTGACCATTAGTAGCACTATAGATACCTACTGCTAAATTATCAAATTGCTTATAGTAGTACCAAGGATCATCATTATAATGAGAAGCACTAGGATCTTTACTATAATTGTCGCCCTTTTGAGTTACTTTTGTACCAGCTACAGCGATCTCAACATAACCATCACCATCAGCATCGCCAACAGATAAACCTGGATTACGTGGACTATCCCAATATGTATAACCATCGCTATAAGCATCACTTATTGCTTCAACATAAGTACCACTTGTCTTTGTCTTAATGATACTAGCATCTTCTGCATTACTACCATAACTAACAGCTAAATAAGGGACAAAACGACGCATATCTCTACTGTCATCACTATCTGCCCAACACATATTAGTCAATACAACTAAGTCTTCAATGCCATCACCATTTAGATCTCCTGAATCTAAAGTAGCGCACAATTTATCATAAGGATTATCACTCTTTTGCCAATTTTGATCCTCACCACCTGTTGTGTATAATGGGTGGATCAAAGTTTCTGAGATATCACTCATAGAATAAGTGATATTTCCATTTGAATCTTTACTCCAATTGATCTCAACTAGACCAGTATCACCAGTTGAGTTGTTGCCATGGCCTGGGAAATACAAAACTACGCTATCTTTTCCTTTACCATAGTAATCACCAGCAGTAACAGTCATGAAGTTCAACATTTCATGACCATATAACTCAGTATCGATATCTTCCCAATTTAATGTACCGATAGTTACGATCTCTGATTGAACTTTATTTGTATAATCATACATCCAAGTGATGAACCTAGCATTATCATCATCTACTGGTTCTAATGCTACATAAGCTACACAATCATCTCTTGAACCACCAAACGCATTGAATGCAACTGCTCTGATCAATGAATAGTTAACATTTTGATCAACAGTGCTTGCTGATTCAAAGTTAGTGATCAATGTTCCATTATTTGTACTAACAGATGCCCCATTAAATGTATCATCTGAATCATAATATTTGGTATTGGCTACTGGAGTCCTACCATATGTATTACCTTTTCTTTCGTAAGTTGAATTAACATACTTATCTAAAAGAACAGAACTTGCTTTTCCATCATAACTTCTTACGAGTAACAATTCGCTCATGACAGTAGCCATATATGAATCGCCATAATTATATCCTAGAGGGTTAAGACCACTTTCTTTATGTTCTTCATAACCTTTAGGCGCTTCATTAGTAGTCATCGTATCGAGTATTGATTGCTTACTGCCATTTTCAATTGAAACAACACTTACTACCGTTGAAGTATCAGTTGACTGTGTTACAGTCCCTACTGTTTTTTCTGCAATCTGATACCACACAGCTGTAGTTTCATCTTGACTAGACTCATCATCTGCCTTGACCATTGTGAAATTAGAAGGCAAAATGGAAAGTGTTAATATTAGTGCAAAAAATACTAAAGATACTTTTCTAACACCTTTTTTTAAACTTTTGATAATATTGCTCTTATTACTCATAAAGTTCCTCCCTTAAACTGTATAATGATAGCACATTCATCTTTTAATGTTAACCACTTTTCCAAACAAAAAAGGGCAATTAGCCCTCTTGATCACTACTATGTTTATCTTGTTTCTTTCTCTTTTTAACACATTGATCTAATAGATATTCAATTTGTCCATTTAAACTCCGGAAATCTTCTTCAGCCCATTGTGACAAGTCATCATATAACTGAGCAGAAACCCTTAATGGTATCTGCTTGCGGCCTTTTTCATTCACTAATAAATACTACCTGAATTGACTACTGGTTGGGCATCCTTATTTCCACAGAGAACAACTAATAAATTAGATACCATTGCTGCTTTTCTTTCATCATCAAGATCAACAACATTGTTTTCCTTTAATCTTTCAAGTGCCATTTCAACCATGCCAACAGCACCATCAACGATCATCTTTCTTGCATCAATGATGGCTGATGCTTGTTGTCTTTGTAACATAACAGAAGCAATCTCTGGTGCATAAGCTAAATAAGTGATCCTAGCTTCAACAATCTCCAAACCAGCCATATTGACTTTGCTTTGAATCTCTTCTTTGATCTTTTCGGCTACTAAAGTACTAGATCCTCTTAAAGATTTTTCATCATTGATGCCATCACCATCAGTATCAACATTACTTGCTACATCATATGGATATCTCTGAACGATATTTCTTAAAGCACTATCACATTGCAAAGATAAGAACTCCTTATAGTTATCAACATCAAATACCGCTTTTGCAGTATCAACTACTCTCCAGATAACAGCGATAGCGATCTCTACTGGATTACCTAAGCAGTCATTGATCTTTTGCACGCCATTATTTAAAGTCATGACTTTTAAAGATATCTTTTTAGAAACAACAGGCGCTGAACCTTCAGTAGCCTCGTTATGAGAAATGACGATATTTGGTTTTGGATCATCGACACTCTGATTTAATTTAGTAGTTGCAGCAGGATTTACAGCACTACAGAATGGATTTACAAAATAGAAACCATTTTCTTTTAATGTACCAACATATTTACCAAATAAAGTTAAAACTAGTGCTTCTTGTGGTTTGATGACTTTTAATCCTAAAGCTAATATCCAAGCCAACATTATATAAATAAATGTTAAGAAAATGATTATTCCATTTTCACGAGCAATTCCCACAATTAATAAAGCGATAGCGATTAAATAAGACAAGATCAATAAAGCTAATACTAATCCACCATTTTTGTTTTTGTTCAACACAATCTCTTTCATAAACAATTCCTCCATTGATATCAAAATGATATCATCGCGATATTTATTTGTCAACATAATTACTTATTTTTTACTTTTCTCTTACCTATAAATCTAAATGTGCTATACTAACAGCGAAAAATGGAGGGCAACATGAACATTAGAAAAGCAACCATCAATGATATTGATGCAATAGAAAAAATCTATGATGA
>CAVCVO010000050.1:0-17468 GCA_963606005.1 Anaerovoracaceae bacterium | reverse complement strand
ATCGGACAAATCACACAAGAAAGGAGAGACCTTATGTCTATAGAAGATTTTATCACAGATTTGCTTAATGTTGACATAAATTCTATTGAAAAACTGTCAGTTGTCGATGATAAGAAATGTATTAAACTTTCTACAATTATCATCATCCACCTTTTCATTTTTAGCAGCTAATACTTTCCCACCCCACATAGCGAAAAGAAAATATAAACTTTTTTGCAACTTTTGGGGTTCAGGACAATTTGATACCTTTTATTTTAAGCAAAAAATGGCATCTCATCATTTGAAGGTGCCATTTAATTAACTTTTTTCGTGCTTTATAAATTATTTCAATACAGTACCATCAGCTAAAGTGATGCTATAGCCATTGTAGTTGATAGTTCCATTATTAGTTAGACTAGTAATAGTACAATCACCAGTTAAGTTCCAAGTACATCCACTTTCAATTGTGACAACAATATTATCACTTACTGCGGTACCATTTTGTTCATTATCAATGATATTGATGCTACCAGTAAATACACTACCATTTTTTAAAGTCATATTTAATGTAGAAATAGTATCAACTACTATATCACCTTCAAGTGTTTGACTATCACAAGTTAATTCTACCTGTGCACCATTTGCACCAGCAGTGCCCCAACCATGACTTGCTGAATTACCTGATACTTTTAATAAATAAGCTTCAGAATCCTCGTTAATGATCTCTACATTAGATAATGTAATGATGCTATGAGTATTTGTTACATAAAACATGTCACCATTTTTACTTGTTAGACTACCACCAGTCATCGTAAATGTTGAAGTTCCTACTTCCGCATCACCACTCATAGATTGATAGATCATAACATTATGCACATTCTCATCAGAACTAGTTCCTTTATCATCACTCATCTTACCACTTACTGTACAATTGGTAAGAGCGATTGAATTATTACCTTCAATTACTAATGCCTCAGAGTTATTAGCTGTAAGTTCTGCATTACTAACAGTGATATCAGCAGTAGAATAAACAGCAGGAGAATTATAGCCATGAGTAGTATAACTACCCTTATCAACATTTACAGTTCCACCACCTCTATCTGAACGAATAGCAGCCGAAGAACTACCACTTGTAACAATAGTCAAATTAGAAGCATTAGTAGTAGCTCCACCAGTAGTTTGAATACCACCAGAACTATCTCCAGTAGTGGTGATCGTACAATCAGAGATATTAACAGTAGTGCCACTTCCGTAACTAAATACACCATTACCATTACGTACAGAAGAATTGATCTCGCTACTAGTGATATTGACAGTTGCACCATTAGTTGCTAATAAGGCTGCATTAACACCATAGAAATCTCCATTTTCTGTATTTGAAGATGATCCTGCACTTTTATTAACTGTAATAGAATCCAAACTTACAGTAGCATTATCTACTCTTAAAGCATTCTCATCATCACCGGTTGACTCATAAGTTTCACCACTATAAGAACCATCAGAATCTAATGTAGTAGCACTAGTCCCTTGATCTGTCTCTGAAGAATCTTTACTTGAACTTGAAGAAACAACTATAACAGTTTTGATAGCTCCCTTACTATCAAAGAATACTTTGATGATATCATCAACACTTAGATTTTCAACATCTTCTACCTCTAAGTCATTAACGATAGTTACATTACTTAGATCAACTATCAAACTTCCTTCAGTTTCAGTGAAATTAATAAAGCTTCCACCATTATTATTATCCATAGAAGGTTGTTGGTCCATTGAACCACTAGGCTGTTGACCATCAGGTTTCTCAGGTGGATTAGAACCATCAGAATCATTATTCATGCCTTCATCATTTGGCTTTTGACCACCATTTTCTTCACTAGGTTTTTGATCCATTTCTTGCTTATCAGAATCATTCATATTACCCATATCAGCTTCGGATAACTCACCAAGTTGCAAAGCAACCTTACCACCATTTATCTCAGTTATCTTACCGACAACACTACTTGAAGCATACTCAGTATAAGTAGTGGAAGTTGTTGAACAACCCACCAACGAAATAAATAGTGCCATTACGATTAAAACAGATATATATTTTTTCATAACACTTACTCCTTTGTTAGATATTCCATCTCATCTAACAAATTCATTGTAAATATGAAATCTGTAGTTTTATTGAACAATAGTTGAAAAGTATTTAAAAAACTGCAATTTTCTGCAGTTAACTAAAATGTCTATTTATGAGTATCATCTTCAATTAGATCATGATGTTCGAACTTTAGCTTACCCGACCTATATTCCTTCAGCATTTGAGTAAGATATTCAATATTTTCCTTGGAATAGAAAGAATCAATTGACACATCAAAAGGGATCCCTTTTTGACTGCATACAGCACTTACATAAGCATTTAACACCGAACTAGCAGTTAAGGACAAATTAGCACACACTTTAAAAAAACGAGCTTTGACATCTTTATCAATTCTAATAGTGACTCCTATTTTCTCACTTAGATTTTCACTAGAACTAATTACATCAAATGGTAATCTATTTTCTCGAATCATTTTCTTAATAAGAACATGAAAAGCAGCACTCGGTGTCAAGCCAAGTTCATCACAAATAGATTCATATTTTTCTTTAATTCTAGCGTCCATTTTAAAGTTCAATAATACTTTTTCAACCATAATATCACCTCACATTACAAATAGTATTTACTGTTTTTCTATCAATCTGTTTAGATTTAAATAAATACGTTGTATATATTGTGTCTATACTTAATTATTATAACATAATTTTTCTGGAAGTTAACAATATAAGCATTTATCGAAATATAAGATACTAAATATAAATATTAACGATATTTAACCAAAAAGAATTATATGTTTAAAAGTATAAAAAAATTAAGGTTTCCCTTAATTTAATCAGTAACATGGTGCGGGTGGAGGGACTCGAACCCGCATGTCTCTCGACGCTAGATCCTAAGTCTAGTGCGTCTACCAATTTCGCCACACCCGCAACTGTTAATAATTATACTCCAACAATCTTATTGGTGCAAGATATATTTTTTATACATTTACTCGCTGATCTTACAAGCTAATTCTAAGGCTAGTATACCTACTTTAACTTCATCATCTAAAGTTGTGTTATCAGCTAAGCTTCTTGGTTGCCATTTTTCTGCATCTAAGTTATCAGCAGCATAGAAGAATTGGATGATATCTTTATTTCTAAATTGGGCTAACGTTTCATTTGCGGATGCCTCCATTTCTACACATATGCATCCCTGTTCTTTTCTTAACGCTACTTTTTTCTCTGTTTCTCTATAAAATGCATCAATAGTCCAAGTCTTACCAACAATATAACTTATTTCTAATTCATCTAACAATTCCTTAAAAGTCTCTAGATATTTTCTGTTGGTTGCTATCTCATCACTTACAGGCAAATAATGATAACTAGTTCCCTCATCTCTGATAGCACTATTTGGCAAAATGATAGAAAATGTTTTGATTGATTTGTCTAATACACCACAACTACCAAAGATGATTGTCTTCTCTATTCCCATCTGATAGACCTCTTCTAAGGTACCTACACTCATTGGTGCACCAACTCTATTCATGAATAAAGCAAACTCTTTATTTTTATACAATATCCTATAAATTGGGCTTGCACCATTAGCTGAAGTAAGTTCTGTTATCACTTCTCCATTAAAGAACTTGGCTAATTTATTAAAAGCCTTATATGAATAACAACATATTGCCACTGAAGGCATACCTTCTATCTTCTCATATACATCACTTGGATTAATAACAGCATTTCTTTCTGGATCAAATTGTTCTAAGATCATGTTTTTTCTCCTTTAAATCTGTCTACTACGATAAGTTAGCTCTTCAATGTCGATGATACGATAACCTGTTTCTGTCTTCTCTAACAAGTTATCATCACATAATTTTTTCATCATCCTATACAAATGTCGATAACTAGTACCGATAGAATAAGCAACATCAGTCATGATATCCCTAAACCAACCATCATTAGATGCCTCTATTATATAACGGCATAACCTTGTTTCAGCAGAATACAAAGTATGAACAACTGTCATATCACAATCATTCTCTAGTTTGGTAGCTAACTCAAGAGAAACCTTTCTTAAAAACTCATTATTATCTAAAAGATACTCTTTGTTACTTAGTGTTGGGATACAGATACAACGTAAGTTTTCTAATGCTGTAACAGTAGTAGCACCAACAGAAGAGTTGACCATCATCTCCATATCTCCCATGATACCTGAAGACATATAAAAGCATAATATAAGATTTTTACCATTAGGAGTCATAGCTCCTACTTTTGCTTTACCATCCGTAACTATAAATAATTTTTCACACTTGATTCCTTCAGTAAGCACTCTTTCTGAAAAATGGTATGTTCTAATAGAACAATCAACTAATTTCTTGTACTCAATACCATATTGTTTCAATATTTTTTTATCTCTGCTTGTTATCTCAAAACTCTCTTCCACTAACTTATCACCCACTTAATTATAAACAAATAATATGACATACATCAAGGACAAATGTCCTATCTCATAAATAAGGAAGATGATATCATCTATGTGTATGGAGGAAAAATTCATATGTACGAACTATTATCTTTATTGACAGGTGTCATCTTAGCTTTAATGATCAAGGTCAATGGTCTATTAAGCAACAGTATTGGTGTATACACTTCTACTCTTGTAGTCCATATTGTGGGAAGTATATTTGCTTATTTAGTATTACTTGCCCAACATAAAAAGATTAAAATTGATAGATCTTTACCTTTTTATCTTTATCTTGGAGGAGTAATTGGTGTATCGACCACATTATTCAGTACCATAGCCGTTAGTAAGATAAGCATGGTAAGTATCATTGCTTTAGAACAACTTGCCAAACTCATCACATCCTTCTTCATTGATAAATTCTACTTAGATAAATCTAATGCTCATCATTTTTCATTTATAGGCATCATCATCTCAATAGTAGGTATCTTATTGATGTTAGGCTCATTAGAAATAGACCAATTGATCTATATCAGTTTGCCAATACTTGCAGGAGTTGCTGTGATCATCTCTCGAACACTAAATGGCTCCTTGTCAAATAGTGTTGGCAACTTAGAATGCAGTTTCATCAACCACTTTACTGGAATGATAGTATGCGTCTTCTTATTTATCTTTTCTCAAGAACATGCAGAAACCTTCTTAGTCAATCCTATCTACTATTTAGGAGGGATCATGGGAGTAGCTACTGTATTACTTAATAACATTACAGTAAATAAACTATCCGCATCTTCGATCACTTTAATATCTTTATGTGGCCAAATGTTTACAGGCATACTGTTAGATATACTATTTAATGGTTCGCTAAACAAACAAGAGTTTCTTGCTGCTATCTTGATCACATTAGGTATCATTATTGACAAACTATCAAAAAGTAAAACATTGAAAGCAAAAAGTATTTAATATATTTTTCTCCAGATATATTAACATAGACCGTTAACTTTTCATCGTGCCGTTTGATGAAAAGAATACGGTTTTTTTATTTTGCAATTAATCTTTTTAATAACTAAGATTAATATTTTAAATTATTTAATTAATTTTTTTAATTTTGTTGTTGACATTATTAATTTTGAGTTTAATATAGTTAATGTAAATAACGCGTTATTAAAAGAGGTTTTGAAGTATGAAGAAAAAGTTATTAGGTAAATGTCCAGTATGTGGCGAGAAATTAGTAGTAAGTGAATTAACTTGTTTAAGTTGTGATAGTAAGTTAGTAGGTCAATTTCCTCTAAGTAAGTTTGACTTATTATCACAAGAAGAACAAGACTTTGCTCTAGTTTTTCTTAAGAATGCTGGTAATATCAAACAGATCGAAAAAGAACTAAATATATCTTATCCAACAGTTAAAAAAATGTTGGATCAAGTCATCAAGAATCTAGGTTTTAATCAAAAAGTCATCTTTGATAACACGCCAAGTAAAGAAGAGATACTTGCTATGTTAAAGAAGAAAGAGATCACTTTTGATGAAGCTGAAGAATTATTAAAGCAGATTGGAGAAGAATAAATATGGAAAACTATATCGAACAAATAAAAAAATTATGTGCAGAAAATAACATCGATCCAACAGAGATCGTTGAAAAGATCACTAAAAGATTTAATTTAGGCCAACAAGCTGGCATGAGTGAGGAAGAGATCATTGAAATGTTAGGTGAACCCGAAAGTTATGTTGTTAAAAAAGAAGAGACAAAACAAGCGGTAGTACCAACATCCGAAACAATTGATGAAGATTACGATTTCGACTTACTAGAGATTGAAGTAGCTGCTTCAGTCGATCTAACTATCCAAAATAGTGATGATGACACAGCCAAAGTGGACTATGATGGTAGAGAATTAGAAACTATCTATACTTTTATTAATGAAGGCAAAAAGATCAAATTGATCCCTGTCAAAAATTACAAGAAGATCTCAGGAGATATAACTTTGTATCTGCCAGAAAAAGCAACTTATAAAACCATCCAGTTATCTACTGTAAATGGTGATATTAACTCTGAAGACTATGGTTTGATCTGCCAAAATATCTCCATTAACAATGTCTCAGCTGATATCGTCATAGCTTATATCAAAGCCGACAACACTGAGATAAATAATGTAAATGGCGATGTTGTAATCGAAAACCTATTTTCGAAGAGTGCAGATGTGAATACTGTAAGTGGTGATGTAATGATCAATAATGGTAAAATCAACACACTAGATGTATCTACGGTAAGTGGTGATGTGATCTTCAATGGAATTGTTGATTCAGTAGATACTTCAACAATTAGTGGTGAAGTAGACATCAATAGAAAGACTGTCAGTAGAACTATCACTGAAATGATCAGAGATGGTTTAAAAGACTTAAAGTTTTAAAAGATTCCAGTCTCACAAATCCCACTTTCAAAAAAAACAAGAGACTGTTTCTATAAGCATTCGTTATCATTACGAGTGCTTTTTCTTATGAAAAAGAAGACTTTATTTAGTCTTCTTAATCATCTCTTCAATATTGTTTGTGATAGATTCACTATCAAGTTGATATCTCTTGTATAATTGATCAACTTGGCCTTGTTTCACTATGCCATTACCTAGATTATATAACTTATAATTAAATAATAACTTACCAGATAAGTAAGCTAGAATATCATTACCAATACAGCCATCCTCACAAACATCTTCAACTACCATTAATCTATTAGTTTTCTTAACAGATTCATAGATTAGTCTTAGATCTAGTGGTTTTACTTTATTGACCTTGATATTTTCAACTTCAATACCATTTTGCTTTAATATATCAGTAGCTTTTGAAGTTTCATTATAAAGATCACCATAACTTACTAAAGTGATATCTATTCCTTCATTCATCACTTCAGTATCTTCTTTACTTAAGCCTTTATAATCACGTTGTTTTCCCTTAGGATATCTAATAACTACAGCTTTATCTTTAGTCTCTATTGCTTTTTTAAGCATATACTCTAATTCTGAATAAGAAGAAGGGCTATAGATCTCATTGTTAGGCACACTTCCCAAAAATGAAATATCAAAACTACCATTATGTGTCTCACCATCTGGACCAGACAAGCCACAATGATCATCACCAATGACAACATGTAAAGATTGCAAAGCTACATCATGAATGAGCATATCATAACTTCTCTGTAAGAAAGAAGAATAGATAGCTACTACTGGTATCAACCCTTGTTTAGCCATACCTCCAGCCATTGTAACAGCATTAGCTTCCGCAATACCTACATCATAAAATCTGTCTGGATACTCTTTCTTAAAATTAGATAATCCTGTTCCATCACTCATTGCCGCAGTAATAGCTACTACATCTTTATTCTCTTTAGCAATTTCCGTTAAGATCTTGCCAAATTGTTCACTATAGCTATCTGTACAAGTTACACCTTTTCCTTGTTTTATATCAAATTTACCAACGCCATGAAAATAACTAGGATCTTCCTCTGCTGGCTTATATCCCTTGCCTTTTTTAGTCAAGATATGAATAAGTACAGGTCTATCTAAAGTCTTAGCATAACTTATCGCATTTTTTAACGCATTTAAGTCATGACCATCAATAGGTCCAATATAATCAAAGCCCATATCCACAAAGATATTATCGTCCAATAAAAACTTCTTTGTCCTTTCTTTGATATCATGAACAACATCTGCCACAACTTTATTCTTGCCCAAAGTATTTCTAAATAACTTTTTTATCAAATGATAAGTATCTTTAGTCCTAATATGAGACAAAAAACTAGCAACCCCACCAACATTTTCACTGATTGACATCTCATTATCATTTAAGATGACCATCATTTTTTCTTTTGATTGAGCAGCATTAGTCAACCCCTCATAAGCTAAGCCTCCAGTTAAGGCACCATCACCAATGATCGCTATGACATCATAATCTTCTTTCTTTAATGTCCTTGCCCTTGCCATACCTAAAGCAACAGAAATAGAATTAGAAGCATGACCGGCAATAAAAGCATCAGCATCACTTTCTTCTGGTTTAGGGAAACCAGATAAACCATCTAATTGTCTTAATGTTTCTAACTTATCATTACGACCAGTTAAGATCTTATGAACATAACATTGATGACCAACATCAAAAACTATCCTATCTTTCTCAGGATCAAATAATCTATCTAGCACAACAGTAAGTTCAACTATGCCCAAATTGGAAGCTAAATGGCCTCCTGTTTTACTTACTACTTCAAGAAGTCTCTCCCTTATCTCTTTACAAAGCAAAGAAAGATCTTCTTCTTTTATTTCCTTCAGATCTTTAGCCGATCTAATCTTTTCCAAAATCATTAAAAGGATCCCTTCCTTAACATGCTTTTTAATTTTAGCATATTAATCTACCCTTGACAAATAAACTAAACTCTTCACAAATAAGAAAGGCAGTTTTCACTGCCTAAATATTAACCCATTAATAGATCACAAAGCTTCTTGCGGAATAGTTCTGCTTTAATACCAGTATAAACATAACAATCAGCTTTTAAGTCATCACCACAGACTTCACCAAATGCTTTCATGATCTTTTTGCGCTGTTCACTATAGAATACTACTTGTCCATATAGATATTTATCTTCTGTACAAACATAAGCATTACAAGCAACTGCTTCTTCATAGATATCTGACCATAACATACATCCCAATGCTACTGCATCTGGTAAAGAGATAGCTCTAATGCCATATGTGTTAGCGAAATAGTTGACGAGTTCTTTATTACAATCAACCGCAAATTTAGCTATCTTATTACCTGAATTTACTAACATTTCCATTTCTTGTTCATTGATGTATGTTTCTTCAAAGCAAGTATCGATACCAGCAATGTAAGTCTTGATACCAGAATTTAACATGATCGCATATGCTTCAGGATCAGCAAATACATTAAACTCAGCTACGGGAGTTGTATTGCCATGACCAAAGCCAGCTGTACCCATAGAATAGATTGCTTTTACTTTACTCATTGTTTCCTTATCTTTTAATATTGCCTTAGCAATATTTGTAGCAGGACCAATGACAGCTATTTCGATCTCATTAGGATATTGTTTTACTAGATCAAGTATCGCATCAACAGCATTCTTATCACAATTAGCTTTTCTAATAGGATGGATAAGTCCACAATCACCCATACCATCAGCACCATGAACATTTTGAGCATGAACGATTTCTCTTTTAAGCGGTACACTTTCACCCATATATACTGGAATATCAAGATCCATTTCATCTAAAATCTGTAACGCATTTAATGTTGCTTGATTCATATCAACATTACCACTAACAGTAGTTATCGCTTTAACATCGAATTGTGGATCCTTTAAAGTCATGATGATCGCAACAGCATCATCTGATCCAACATCTGTATCTAATATAAGTTTTCTCATCAATAAATCTCTCTTTCTTTTTATCATTATAACACAAGAAAGAGATTCAACTTACTTCTTTATGCTTGCTTGCAAAGCAACACTATTGACTTTTTGAGCAATCTTTTCTTGATCACCAAGAAAGTAATCCTTAACTACCTTAAGATCATCATCTAGCTCTAATACCAAAGGAACTCCTGTAGGAATATTTAGATTGACAATATCCTCATCTGAAATATCCTTAAGGTATTTAATAAGTGCTCTTAAAGAATTACCATGAGCAACGATCAATACACTCTTTCCTTCTTTAATTAAAGGTTTTATCTCTTTATTAAAATAAGGTACAACTCTATTAACGCAATCCTTTAAACTTTCCGATAATGGAAGCTCACTCTCACTAATATTAGAATACATCTTTTGATTAGCAGGATTACGTAAATCATCTTTATTTAACATTGGTGGATTTACATCATAAGATCTTCTCCATAATTTTACTTGTTTCTCACCATATTTCTTGGCGGTCTCAGCTTTATTTAAGCCTTGTAAAGCACCATAATGTCTTTCATTTTAATGCCTATCCTTTATCATCGGTATATATTCTTCATCTAATTGTTCTAAAACAATATAAGCTGAGTGAATTGCTCTTTTTAGATAAGAAGTAAAGCAGACATCAAAGCTAAAGCCTTCTTCTTTTAATACTTTACCACATTGCTTTGCCTCATTTATACCATTTTCTGTAAGATCCACATCAGTCCAACCAGTAAATAAATTTAACTTGTTCCACTCACTCTCACCATGTCTTACTAATACCAACTTATTCATTTAATTAGTCCCTTTCTTTAAAGTCGACTTGATCTTCTTTTTGATCTCATATAAGATCACCACAATTACTGCAATACCTATAATAGCGACCATATTACACCACCCATTACCCTTTCTTTTTTGAGTTAGCCTCTGCTAACTGACTATATTATAGCACTCTTTCCTCAACTCGCTAGTAATTTGACTCTAAAAAAGCAAAGAAAAAAAGTTAAGCATTCCACTTAACTTTCAAATATCGAACTGGTAGTCTGTACGGGATTTGAACCCGTGTGTGTCGCCTTGAGAGGGCGATGTGTTAGACCGCTTCACCAACAGACCAATTTGCCTATTTATAATAACACAGGCAAAGGAAAAATAAAAGAAAATTATTACTTATTGAAATATTTTTCTCCACTATCGCGATAAGAAAGGTCATTGAACTTTTCTAATTGATACTTTCCATCATCAAAATCAATCAAACTTACTGCACAATTATCGGGTAAAGTCCTTTTCCCGTCAGGAAACATGTATTCTAATAGATCATTGATCGAGCAACCTGATGATACAAGTAAAATAGTATCTCCATCATTTGCTTTAGCACAAATATCATTTAATCCTTCGTACATTCTTACTGCAACTTGATCCATTTTTTCAACAGTATCACTAGAATCTTCAACACACTTAGAAAACTCATAATCTGTGATCTTACTCCACAAATTGTCATAATCTCCTTCAGCAACACCAGCATAGGCAAATAAAGGTTTCGTCATATTTGTGATAGGTTTTCCATCATATTCGCCAAAATTAGTCTCCCTAAATCTTTCATCAACGTTAATAGTTAGGTCTTTAGAATGTTCATTTTCTTGTAAAATAGTTCTTGCTGTATCTATTTGCCTAGAAAGATCACCACTATATGCTTTATTAAAATCAACATTCTTTAACCCATAACCGGTATACTTTGCTTGAGCTAAACCTTTTTCAGTCAATTTAGAATCACACCAACCTTGAGCGATATGTTGAGTATTAAACAGAGTTTCCCCATGTCTTACAATATAGATCTTTACATTTTTCATAAACTAAACCACCTGTAATATATAAAACTTTAAATAATTAGTCTCACTAACATTCATCAAGATTGGATGATCCTTACTCTGTTGAGTAAAAGACAAGATCTTAAGTTGCACATTAGCTAATTGCGAAGCTTGTTTTAACATTTCTTCAAACTGTTGTTGATCCATGAAATGAGAACAAGAACAAGTGATCAAGAAACCACCACGAGGCAATAACTTCATTGCTCGCATATTGATGTTCTTATAACCGTTAAAAGCATTCTTTTGGGTATCTTTGCTTTTAGTGAATGCTGGTGGATCCAAGATGATGACATCATATTCTTTCTTATTTACTTTGTCTAAATAATCAAAAGTATCTCCCACTTCAAAATCAATCTTATCTTCAAGACCATTTAACCTTGCATTTCTTTTTGCCATCTCTATAGCTTTTTCAGAGATATCCATAGCTGTTACTTTACTAGCATTAGCTTTAGCAGCATTCAGCGCAAATGATCCTGTATGGGTAAAACAATCTAATACTCTTTTATTTTTAACGATATCTCTGATAAGATAACGATTATATTTTTGATCCAAGAAGAAACCTGTTTTTTGTCCTTCTTTATAATCCACATAGAATTTAATGCCATTTTCTTCAATGATGACTTCTTCCTCTTTAAAATCATCACATTTATAGCCATAACCTTTATTTTCTTCTAATCCTTCTAACTTTCTTAAACTCAAGTCATTACGTTGATATATCGCTCTTATCTTAATGCCATTCTCTTTAAACACTTCTACAAGTAAATCAAAGAGCATCTCTTTATTCTTTTCCATACCATAGGAAACGATCTGTGTCACTAAGATATCATTATATCTATCTACAGTTAGGCCAGGAAGTTGATCAGATTCTCCAAAGATGAGTCTATAAGCTGTAGAATCACCCATTATTGAATTACGATATTGGAAAGCATAAGTAATCCTTCTTTTGAAAAAATCACGATCAAAAATTTCATTAGCATTATTAGATAATAATCTAACTCTTATCTTAGATTTCTCGCTGATAAAACCACTACCTAAATATTTGCCTTTTAATGATAATACATCAACAATATCACCATTAGAATATTCACCATTAGTTTCTACGATATCTGAATCATATAGCCAAGGATGTCCATTTTCTAACCATCGACAACCTTTATTACTTACAACTATCTGAGCATATTCTCTAAACTTCTTCATATTCGATCACCGTAAAGATTATACCACGAAAAAAGCGGACTTTTAATCCGCTTAAACTACTTATTAGCTTCTTGCATCAATTTACAGATCTTATTTGAATATTCAACAGGATCATCAATTGTAAATCCTTCGATCAACAAGGCTTGTTGATATAAGATATCGGCATAATCATTAACAGAATCTTTGTTATTTTCATAAACTTTCTGTAATACTTTGAATATCTCATGATCAGGGTTGATCTCTAAGATCTTAGTTGCCTTTGGGTTTTGATCAGATGGTAATTGAGCTAAGTATTTTTCCATTTCCATGGAAATACCATTATCCTCAGCTACTAAACATACTGGATGACTCTTTAATCTTGAAGAGATCCTTACTTCCTTTACTTTACCATCCAATGCACTAGTCATAGCATCTAATAATGACTTGTTATCTTTTTCAATCTTCTCTTTGTTTTCTTTTTCTTCTTCTGAATCAAAGTCACTGCTAGCTTTTTGAGCACTTTTGAAACTCTTACCATCATATTGATTTAGCATCATCACAACAAACTCATCAATATCATCAACGAAGTATAATACTTCGTAACCTTTAGATAATAACTGCTCAATCTGTGGTAACTTCTTGATCTGTTCGATTGACTTACCACTAGCATAATAGATATCCTTCTGATCTTCACTCATTCTTTCTTTATATTCTTTTAAAGTGACATACTTTTCTTCTTTAGAAGAATAGAATAATAACAAGTCAACAAGTTCATCTTTATGCATGCCATAATCTTCATAACAACCATATTTCAAAGAATAGCCAAAGTTCTTGTAGAACTGTTCATATTTCTCCCTATCCTTTGTCAACATATTGACTAATGTCGATTTGATCTTCTTACTGATAGATTTATTCAAAGCTTGTAATTGGGAATTCTGTTGTAAGATCTCACGAGAGATATTTAAGCTAACATCATCAGTATCGATAAGTCCTTTAACAAAGTAATAATAATCTGGCAATAAATCCTTGGCATCATTCATGATAAATACACCCTTAGAATATAACTGCAGACCTGGTTGATAATCTTTTGAATAATAGTTATAAGGTGCTTTAGATGGAATATACAACAATGCCTTATAACTGATATTACCCTCCAATGAATAATGGATGACTTCTTGCGGATCGTTCCAATCATTGAACTGTGACTTATAGAAAGAATTGTACTCCTCATCCTTGATATCTTTCTTATCTCTTCTCCATAAAGGTATCATCGTATTTAAAGTCTTTAACTCTTCTACTGTTTCATATTCATCTTCTTTTCCTTCAACAGGAACCGATTTTTCTACCATCATCGTGATAGGATAACGAACATAATCAGAATATTTCTTAACTAATGTTTCGATCTGATATTTATCTAGATAATCAGAATACTTAACATCATCAGTATCATCTCTTAAGAACAAAGTGATATCTGTTCCTTCATTTTCTTTCTCAGTCTCACTAATAGAATAGCCATCTTCACCAGTAGATTCCCACTTATAAGCAGGACAGTTTGGCTTTTTAGAAACAACAACGATCTTTTTAGCGACCATGAATGCTGAATAGAAACCAACGCCAAATTGACCAATGATATCAATCTCATCCTTCTTTTCCATCTGCTCTTTAAAATTTAAAGAACCACTATGAGCGATAGTACCTAAGTTATTTTCTAACTCTTCTTTATCCATACCGATACCATTATCGCTGATAGTCAATGTCCTATTTTCTTTATCAACACTTAAATTGATAGTTAATGGTTGCTGATAAGCATAACTATTATCTGTTAAAGAAAGATAATGTCTCTTATCCAAAGCATCAGAAGCATTAGAGATCAATTCCCTTAAGAATATCTCCTTATTTGTGTATATCGAGTTGATCATTAAATCCAATAATCTCTTTGACTCGGTTTTAAACTGTTTTTTACTCATTTAAACTCACTCCTTTTTAGCACTCTTTTATGCTGACTGCTAATATTTTAGCACATCCCCTAAAAATATCAATATTATTTGTGAAGTTCTATTGCTTTTTTGCACATATCAATAAATTCATCTTTTATCTCTTTTGGAGAAATGATCGTTATCTTACCATCATAAGCAAATAACCAGCCATAAAATGGTTCAGACGCTGAAATATCCACATTAAAATAATAATCATCTCCATCAATATCTGTAATAATGAGATTTTCTCCAAAACGCGAATAGATCTCATCGATCAATCTCTTATCACATTTTAACTTAACATTTCTCTTTTCAGTTGAAAACATACCAAAAGTCTGTTGCATATACTCATTGACATCAAAAGCAACTTTACCTATATATTCTTCTAATACTTCAACTTGTTCCATTTTATCAACACGATAATTACTTAAACTATCATATTTTTTAGAATAACAGACCATATAATATCTACCATGATTGACTAATAGATCCAAAGGGAAAACATTATAATCATGATCTCTAAATATTTTTTCTTTATCTATACCTATATCAAAATAACTAAATGTGATGGCTTGATGATCATGAATAGCTTCTAAGATAGTATAGATATTATATAATACTTGTTCATTATCGGTTTTGACATTTAAATATGAACCTTCTTTAACTAATTGTCTATCATATTTATTACAAAGATGACCAATCTTATCGATCATCATTTCAGTTTTCTTCAAAGATAAAAAACTAGCTGATCTGATCGCATCAGTAACTATCCTAAGTTCAGTTACATCAAAGATACTGCCATCCCAGAAAAAGCCTTGATTGCCTCTTTCAATATTAAAACCTAAAGATATCAAAGCATTGATATCACTATAGATTGTCTTACGGTTTGAAGTGATACCATATGCTTTGTTTAGATAACTCATTATTTCTTCACTAGTAACCTTGTGTTGTTCATTACTATTTTCTTTCAAATAGTCCATGATGATGACTAGTCTTTTTTTATTTTCCATTTTTACACCCCACTAATTTTTCACGATTATTATAGCACTGTCCAAATATTTACCCAACCCCTTTTAAAATTTCCTTTATAATAAGGATGTATTGAGGAGGTAGCCCTATGAAAAAATCTTACTTATGTCTTGTATCCTACAGTTTCTCACTTATCGCTCTAAGTGAAGTCATCAATCAACGTCTTTTGTTAGCCCTTATCTGCTACATCATAGCCTTTGCTTTATTATATCCAGTTAAAAGAAAATGTAATAAGAAAACTCTACTAGCTTACCTAACTATAACAATCATTTCTTGTTTGATCTCTTTATCGTTAAAATTAGAAGTTAACTTGTTAGCTATTATCGTCCATGTTTTCTATAACTTTATCTTATTAAGTGTCATAAACTCACTTAAAAGGGATAGTTACTTCTATTGCTTAAAGATGATTTCTATCAGTCTTATTGTATTATTCTCATTGCTTATAGTAACTTCTCTAGCAAGTTATATCATTACTCAAACTAGTTCATCAAGTTTATCTTACACTTTTATCTGCATCTTTATTTTCACGCCCTTTCTATTATCCTATCTATCAAAGAAAAAGAACATTTACCAAAAGGCATTGAATTAAACATCATTCTCATGTTTTAATTATTAGGCGAGAGGTAGTTTATGAAGATATTAGTGAGTAATGATGATGGCATCTATGCTGATGGTTTAAAAGCCTTAGTCAATTCAATGAAAAAGTTAGGAGAAGTTGTAGTTGTCGCTCCTGCTGAACATCAATCTGGTGCTGGCCATTCCATAACTTTTAATGGCATTGTAAAAGTCGAAAAGATCCAATACGACCAAGATACTATTGGTTATAAAGTATTTGGCAAGCCAAGAGATTGTGTTGAAATAGGACTAGCTGATATCGTTAAAGATGTTGATCTAGTAGTTACTGGTATAAATGATGGTTGTAATCTTTCAAGCGATTGTGTTTGTAGTGGTACCTGTGGTGCAGCTTGTGGAGCTTTAGCCTTCCATGTGCCAGCTATCGCATTCTCTTTAGAATTCGGTGATAAACTAGATTTTGAATACTGTGGGCAAGTTGCTTATAAAGTAGCTGATTGGTTCGTAAAACAACCTTTCAATAAAGATTTTGTTTTAAGCGTCAATATACCTAATACTGAAAAAGAAAATATCAAAGGTACAACCGTAGCTGGTTTTGGTGGATATCCTACTTACCACAATGACCTAACACCTTCTTTCGATGGCAAATATTATTATTACAACACAAGAAGTACGGATGTAACTTTCCACTATACTGATGAAAGCATCAATGGTGATCTTTATGCCATTGATCATGATTACATCACTTTAACACCTTTACACCTTAATATGGTCAAAGAAGATAGCTTACCTCTATTAAGAAAGATGTGGAAAAATCAAGACTAATGGTCTATAATAAGACCATAAGTGCATATGTAGTTCAGTGGTAGAACACCGGCTTCCCAAGCCGGATATGCGGGTTCAATTCCCGTCATATGCTCCA
>CAVCVO010000049.1:0-17868 GCA_963606005.1 Anaerovoracaceae bacterium | reverse complement strand
TGAATATCTTGGAGTAAGTGCTACTACAGTTAGTTATAATCTGTATGCTTATTGTTTGAATAATCCAGTTAATATGATTGATTCCGACGGAAATAATCCAAAATGGTGGCAAGCTATATTGCTTGGTACTGCAATAATTGCTGTAACTTCCTTTATTGTTGCATCTATTGCTGCACCAACCACCATTATTGCTATTACTAGTAAAATTGCCTTATTTGGATTAAAAGTTTCAATGTTAACTGGTTTAAGTGCATCAGTCACTCGAGTTGTGAAAAGTTTGAAATCTAGTTCAAATTTAAGTGATACTTTTAAATCCGCTGTTTTGGGTTTTTCTGACGGATATTTTTATGGATCAGTTTACTTTGGAATCGGAGCTGTATCTAGTCCAATTATTTGCAATGCTCTTAGCTCGGTTAATAATGGATATGGTTTTAAAAAAGGTAAATGTATGTTTTTATATAAGAATCCAAGCGTTAATGGTTTAACATTTTTCGCAGTTAATAATGGTAAAAATGGCGGTAGATCTTTTTCGATTGATTTAGATATTAGCAATTCATTTCATATTCACACTAATATGTTTGGTAGTGGAACTCGTAAGAGTAAATGGATTAGTCAACATAAATGGTGGATATTTCCAATTGCAATTGGGGTGGGTATTGGTTTATCGGATAATTGGTGTGAATGGTAGAAGGATAGTTTAATGTTTTTGAAGAGAATAAGCAGATGGAAATATTTCAATTTTAAGAAGACCATTAGGTTTTACGAAATCTATTTTAACGATTTTGATGATCTTAGAAATGGAATAATATTTATTTATGAGTGTTTAAAAAAAGATAAATGTATTGGTAGTATATTCAATTTAGAGTTAAAAACAGAGATCGATTTTAAAAATAGTAGATATTTGTTTAAACATAATAATCTTGATTACTACTTGATAGATGATATAAATTATTTGAATGATATTTATTTTGAAAGTATAGTATGTATGGATATTATGACAGTAACTGATAGCAATTATATTTGTGATTTTAAAAAATTATTTGATAATTTTTCATTTTATTTGATTGGATGTGATCATCTATCTAATTGTTATTTAGGGGTAGACTTAAGTCAGTATTCGGATGATATCATTTCGAAACTACCTATTTTAAAATAAGAGCTAAAAGAAGGATAATTGCTTGAATTTCAATTTATGATTTTTAAGATTATTGAAATATAAATCCTGTTAATAATAGTGATAGTAGAGGCAATTTAACTATTCCTAATTGGGCTAAGGTAGTTATCGGTGCTGTTGCTCTTATTGGTTCAATAGCATTAACAGTAGCTACTGGTGGAGCCGTAGCTTTAGGAATTGTAAAAATAGTTGGTAGCGTTGCATTAAGCACTGCTTCTAGTGCAACTATAGGGTATATAACAAATGATAAACAAGGGGCAATTGATGGTGCATGTAACGGATTCATGTGGGGGAGTATTGGCTCATTGATAGGTTCTTATAATAAATATAAACTTGTAGATAAAGCTTTAAATGGATCTTCTCCAAATGTTAAAGGAGTTGCTGGTGAAATACTGGCAAGAATTAATCAAAATGCTAAACGGTCTTTTTGGATCAATAACAGGAAGAGAGTTCCTGATGCTATTAGTGGTAAACGACTTGTTGAAGTGAAAAATGTTGATTATATTTCAAATACTCTTCAACTAAGGGACTATGCAGATATTGCTAGAAAGCATAATCTTACTCAAGTTTTAAAAGTTCGCCTTACAACCAAAGTTGCCCAATCTGTTATTGATGCTGGGTGGATAATTAAACATTTATGGTAATTAAGGAGAATGTATATGTTTTATGGGTCTATTTTGAAAGATTCAATAGAGAATGAAAGGAAGGGTTTAATTTACACCTGTTCCTTACATGATAAAATACTTCTACGTAATTTATTAAGAGATATTAATAAACATTGTGGATGTCATTTGCGTTATATGTCCGAACTGGACATGTTGTATATTGAAGGAAGTGGAGAAATAATTCTAAAGTATATTAATGATTTTGAATCTGAATTATTTAAGGCTTGTCTAATTAGCCAGCTAGTAGCTGATAAAGTTTATGATTGTGATATGGTTATTATGACTTTATATAAACATTTTAGAAAATCAACAGATTATGCTATTCGTGTAAATAAATCTCCCAGAATAGATCTTCAACTTGTGGAAAGCTATGATAACGCATTTTTGAAGTTAAAACCAAAAAAGTTCAAAACTGATTTTATTGAAATATTTGATTGCCCATTGGATGTTTTATATTTAGGATTAACTTTCAGAACAGTTTGTTCTTGGAAAATGCCCAAAATGGAAGAAGTAATTAAAAAATATATTGATTTTGATAAACTAACAAAACAGGATTTTGGGATTAAGGAAGATTTTGAAGATACAGACGGTTTCTTGGAATTCGTTAAAAAACAGGTTGGTCTTAACTCCCTTACATGTTTACAATATTATCCTACCATCGAAAATAAAAAAATTCTTGAGCAATATTTAGATGACAGTGACAGCGATGTGAGAATGGGAGTACAAAAAGCGCTAAAAAAACTAAATGATAGGTTAGGAAAGAATAAAAATGAAAAAAGTTAGACTATATGGACATTTTTCTGATGAATCAGAAATTGTAATTAAGAATATTCTAGTAAATAGTTATGACAATTTAAGTAATCTTTTGTCAGTTTTTGATTTAAGTAATAGCTTGTTAGAAATATCAGATTATTCTAGGAATGGTGAATTATATATTTATTTGAATTCAAATAAATTAACTTATTTTGAAAATGAAAAGAGCAGAAATTATATATTATTGTAGCTAAAAAGCATTTGCATGAGGTTATAAAAATACTTGTAAATGTTAGTATGGTTAATAATGATTTGATATTTTGTATATATCGTTTTTTATCTACAAGTGGATTAAAAAAATATTATTTGATGATGATGCAAGGAAGCATGCTCTTTTTGATGGAATTAGTATGTATATCAATGTTGATTTTGGTAGAAAAGTGGTAACAATTCATGCGAAAAAGAGGTTTGTTTCACCACAAAGGCTTTATGAGAGAATTAAGTTATTAGAATTAATATAGTAAAATGTTTTAAGTGAAGCTTTAAGAAAAAAGAAAATAATCAATCAAGACATTTCAAAAATATATATCATTAGTTAAATAATACTTTCGCAATATGCCGGACTTTATCAGTCATTTGATACAGTCTGGGTTTTCTCGTATCTTCATGTAGTAATTTGTAGTGTTTTGTTTGTAAGTGAGTAAACAATTAGAATAAAAAAAGGATCACTTGTTTGTGACCCTTTAGCTATTAGTCTTTAACGATCTCTTTAGCGTTAGTTAATAATGTAGCAACACTTTGAAGTTCACTAGGAACAACGATCTTAGTAGCTTGACCATTAGCAATCTTTTCATAAGTTTCTAAGCTCTTAAGAGATAAGTATTCTTTTGATGGAGTAGCTTGGTTGATAAGAGCGATACCTTTTGCTTGGGCTTCATATACTTTATATAATGCTTCTGCTTTACCTTCGGCTTCTTTGATCATTGCTTCTTTCTTAGCTTCAGCTTTAAGTAGTGCTGATTCTTTTTCAGCTTCTGCTTTTAATACTGCTGATTCTTTTTCACCTTCAGCAACTAGGATTGATGAACGTTTATCGCCTTCAGCTTTTAAGATAGATTCACGTCTTTCACGTTCAGCTCTCATCTGTTTTTCCATGGCCTCTTGAATATCACGTGGTGGTAAGATGTTTTTAACTTCAACTCTTCTTACTTTAATTCCCCAAGGATCTGTTGCTTCATCTAGAATTGAACGCATCTGAGTGTTGATGATATCTCTACTTGTCAATGTGTCATCTAATTCTAGATCGCCGATGATATTCCTTAAAGTTGTAGCTGTTAAGTTTTCAATAGCATTGATCGGTCCTACTACACCATAAGTGTATAATTTTGGATCAGTGATCTGAAAATATACTACTGTATCTATCTGCATTGTTACGTTATCTTTAGTGATAACTGGTTGGGGATCAAAATCCTTAACGATCTCTTTTAATGTTACTTTGTTAGCAATACGATCAACAAATGGCATAACGAAGTGTACGCCAGTAGTCCAAGTTGCATAATAGGCACCTAATCTTTCAATTACATAGGCTTCAGCTTGGGGAACGACTCTAACAGTATAAGCAAGTACTGAAGCGACGATCACTAGGATGACAACGAAAATAATGATTCCTTCCATAATAAATTCCTTTCCTTAATCTATTTTTTTGACGACTAATTTAGCTCCGTCAATAGCTATTATCTTGACTTGAGAATCTTTGGCAATAGGGGAATTATCTACACTTGTACAACTCCAATCCATGCCACAAATCTTAGCTTCACCCCAACTATTTGGAGTGATCTCTTTAGTCAACACAGTTGTTTGACCAATGAGCCTATCAGTATTAGTTGCAACAGTGTTGCCTCTAAGATACTGTGCTGCCAAAGGTCTAATGAGTAACATGCTTCCAATTGAGCCAGCAAAGAATACTACATATTGCCAGATGTGACTAACATTAGCAATGGCAAGTGGAATAGCAATACATGCTCCGATGGTAAACCAAATACATATTAGATTACCGAGAGTGAATATCTCGATAAGAAATGCGCCAATGGCTATCAAGATCCATAATGTAAGCACGATTAGTCCTCCTTTCGGTCTAATTCTACTATAAGCATATCCTCATTGTCATTATAGTAGGCTTTGTATTTAATGTTCATGTCTAATGGCTGTTCTACGACCTCTTGTAAAGCTAATAACATAGCTTTGGAAGAGATACGGATATAACCATTGCCAAAATTCAATTTGTGCAGATTTTCTAATGGATATAGATGCAGATCGATGTCATTTTTTGAAATAGGTTTTATACATAGTTTTTTTTCACTTTTATCAATACCAATCATACACCATTTATAGTTAGAAAATCTAGCAGCTGCACTGTTATTGAGAGTGATGTATTTACTGCTAACAGTGACTATCATGTTGTAAGTAGTTCCTTTGATCCAATCGATCATACTAATGTCTCCTTTCAAAATTATTATAGCATGATCTGTACTTTTTGCAAACTTTTGCTTATTTTTGCTTAAAGAGTACATATTTCTCTAATGGGAAAAGTACACACATTTGTACAAAACCTGCTACTAGAGAAGCAATGGTACGAGCATAACTACTATTAAGCTTTCCAACAATGATACCTTGTAAGTAACAAGAGAATAATATCAAGATGATAAGAACAACAATATAGATGACAAATCCTTTCTTTGAACCTTGGCCTTTAAAAGTTGTCTTCATATTGACAAAGTAACCATAAATATTAGCAAGGCCGTTGCTTAATAGAAATGGCAAAATGTAACCATAAGTGACTACACCATTGATGACATACTTGCTTTCTCCGGTAAATAGTACTTTTGAGTCAAAGAAAATCTGTAGAAATGGTGGTAGTGTTGTTGTGATATCATCAAAAAATATTGGTAAGATATTAGCTAACAATAACTGGACAATAGTAACACTGAAACTGACGAGATTAAATTTAATAAACTCCCATAAAGACTTTTTCTTTTCCATATAGATTATTATAGAACTTTTAGCTGTAAAAGATAGGGTGATTGTCATTAAGAGATAAAAATGTTAGTATGTTTGTAATAAAGAGAGGTATCACAAATGAACGATTATAAGAATTTTATTGGTATTGATTTCCCTTATCAAAAGTCAAAGATTGCAAAAGTGGTTGAGATAGTAAGCTATGTGTTGGCTGCCTGCTTTGTGATCGCGATATTTGGCGATAGTAATATTTTGTGGCTTGCTGTTGCTGGAGAAGTGGTATTAGTAGGATTAGTCATTTCTCATGTTCTACAATATCTATATGATCTTGTACAATTAAAAGAGTATGAGATCTATAAAAAGGAGCAAGAAAGGAAAACTGATCAAAACTAAGTTAATGTATATATTGGCTTATTACAATTATTGAAGGAATGAAACTTTCTTGAACTATAGAAAAATGCTGTGAGGGGAAGTAACTAAATGTTAGAAGGTGGTGGAAGCCCATGGAAATATCGAAAAATCTCAAGAAAGAATTAAAAATGCCAAAAGAAAAAGTAACCTATGGAGATATTCTTGATTTGGAAGATAGTGTATTTTACGACTTAATAAACTTGAATAATATGACTTCGACAAATGTAGAAGGGTTTCAGCAATATAATAGTGGTTATTGGTGGGCAGAAGATGAAGTTTCACGTTTAATGGATTTTGTTGCGATTGCTTATTGCGAGTTAAAATATGAAGGAAGATTGACCGAACAATTTAAGTATGAAATGGAGTTAGATATTCCAGTATGGGATAGTGGAGAAATCGATAAGTTTTTAGATGACGAAGAAAAGAAACTTATTTATGAACATCTTGCTGTTATCAAAGAGTACCTAAATAATAAAGGGATATCCCGTCCTGGTGAAACTCAATAAAAAAGATCGTTACAAAGCTATTTTGCTTCGAAAAGTGTTTGACATTAGTCTTCTAAAATAGTAATATAAACATGTCGCAAAAAAAGCGATGTGTTTTTTGTGGGAGAAGGTGCAACCCTTCATACCACGACATAACTTTAAAGAAAGGAAAAAAGTTTATGAAAAGAGTTGCTAAAGTGTGCAAGCTCCAATTCCAAGCCGGTGGAGCTAGACCAGGACCGGCATTAGCAAGTGCTGGTATCAATATGCCTCAATTCTGTTCAGCATTCAATGATGCTACTAAGGACAGAAAAGGTGATATCGTTCCTGTAATCATTACGGCTTATGAAGACAAATCATTTGATTTCGTCTTAAAGACAACACCAGCTGCTGCTATGTTAAAGAAGGCTGCTGGAATTACAAAGGCTTCAGGAAATCCTAAGACAACAATCGCTGGTACTATCACAGTTGATCAGTTAAAGGAAATTGCTGAATACAAGATGCCAGATCTTAACGCTAATGACGTTGAAGCTGCTATGAGAATCGTTGCTGGTACAGCTAAGAATATGGGTATCAAGATCGAAGGATGGGAGTAGTAGTATGAAACACGGAAAAAAATATGTAGAAGCTGCTAAGCTTATTGACAAGAGTAAGTCATACACTATTGAAGAAGCTATTGAATTAGTTAAACAAGTATCTTATACAAAGTTCGATGCAACGATCGAATTAGTATTCCGTTTAAATGTCGATCCACGTCATGCTGATCAACAATTACGTGGAGCTATCGTTCTTCCTAACGGAACAGGTAAGTCTAAGAAAGTATTAGTCATCACTCAAGGTGCTAAGGTTGCTGAAGCTCAACAAGCTGGTGCTGATATCGTTGGTGGTAAGGAAATCTTGGAAGACATCAAAAAAGGCTGGTTCGATTTCGATGTTATCGTAGCTACACCTGATATGATGGGCGAACTTGGTAAATTAGGTAAGATCTTAGGACCTAAAGGCTTGATGCCAAACCCTAAGACAGGAACAGTTACAATGAACGTTGCTACTGCTGTTGAAGAAATCAAGAAAGGTAAAGTTACTTACCGTACTGATAAGGAAGGTAACGTTGCTGTTATCATCGGTAAGAAGTCATTCACTAATGAACAATTAGTTGAAAACTATAAGACTATTTACGATGTAATCTTAAAGGCTAGACCAGCTGCAGTTAAAGGTACATATATGAAGAATGTTGTTATTTCTGCATCTATGTCACCAGCAATCAAAGTTGATCATTTAGCTTAATAAAAATTTAGTTGTTTACAATATACCATAGACAGCAACGACCGTTGAGGTGTAAAAAGGTTGCCGAGGTACAAAGTTGAATTTAAACTTTAGTCCGTCTGTCTATGTGCAAGCGGACTTTATTTTAGGTATATTGAACAAGATACACAGAAGAAAGGAAAGAACATTATGAACCAAAACGTACTAGAACAAAAGAAACAGTTGGTATCAGAGATCACAGACAAGATCAGTAATGCTGCTTCAACTGTAGTTGTTGAGTACCGTGGCTTAACAGTAAGCGAGGTTACAGAATTACGTAAACAATTACGTGAAGAAAACTGTGAACTTGTAGTTTACAAGAATACCATGGTTCAACGTGCTTCTGAACAATTAGGTTATCATGATCTATTAGAATCATTAAAAGGACCTAACGCTGTAGCAGTTTCTGCTGATGCTGTTGCTCCAGCAAGAGTATTATGCAAATTTGCTAAGAAGCATGAAAAATTAGTAGTTAAAGCTGGTATCGTAGACGGAAAAGTAGTTGATTCAGATGAATTAAAAGCATTGTCAACATTACCAAACAAGGAAGGTATGATCGCAATGTTACTTGGCTGTTTACAGAGCCCAATCCGTTCATTCGCCGCTACTGTTAAGGCTATCGCTGACAAGGAAGAAAGCCAGGCTACTGAACAAACTGCCGAATAATTAAATGGAGGAAAAGAATATGGCAAAATTAACAAATGAAGAGATCGTTTCTAGCTTAAAAGAAATGACTATATTAGAAATCAATGATTTAGTAAAAGCTATCGAAGAAGAATTTGGTGTTACTGCTGCTGTTGTTGCATCAGCTCCAGCTGCTGCTGCTGAAGAAGCTGCTCCTGCAGGACCTACTGAAGTTACTATCGTATTAAAAGAAGTTGGACCTACTAAGATCGCTGTTATCAAGGCTATCAAGGAAGCTTGTGGCTTAGACTTAATGGGCGCTAAGAAGATCGTTGATGCTTGCACTCCAGGCAACCCTAGCACAATCAAGGAAAACGTTAAGGTTGAAGAAGCTGACAAGATCAAAGAAGCTATCCATGCTACAGGCGCAGTTGTAGAATATAAATAGTCTACACTCATTAAATTGATCAGATTATAAGGGTCGAGATCACTCGGCCCTTATTAACCTAAGGGAGGGAGAAGGTATGAGTTATTATTTTACCAATGATCCCCAATTAGAAATGAACCGAAAGAATATCAGCTTTCGGTTTTTCGGCGTTATTGAAAACTTTATTTCTGATAACGGAGTATTCAGTAAAGAAACTTTAGATTATGGTTCGAGGGCTTTATTAGAAACAATCACAAAATTGGATATCACAGGAAAAGTGCTAGATATGGGCTGTGGTATTGGCGTTATCGGGATTTTATTAAAAAAATATAAGAGTGACATTGATCTTACCTTGATCGATGTTAACGAAAGAGCAGTAGAGTTGACTAAGATAAATAGTCAAAATTATAAACAAGATAATAAAGTTATCTTATCTGATGGATTTACTGCTTTAGATGATAAATTTGACTGTATCGTATCTAATCCTCCCATACGGATTGGAAAAGAAAAACTATATTCTTTATTTACTCAAGCTTATGAGCATCTTAATGAAAATGGGATGATGTATTTAGTCATTCGTAAACAACAAGGTGCTAAGAGCGCAATGACTTATTTGGTTGAATTGGGCTTAAAAGTTGAACTTTTGAACAAAGATAAAGGATATTGGATAATATCTGCGAAAAATAGTTGACAATTATTACACAAATTGTCATAATATAAAATTGCATAATAGTAAAATAAAATGGGTAAGCTTGCGTCACATTACCCAGGTTTATGTATTAAGGAAGGGGCGTCGTTATGAGCAAAGAGGCATACCGCATAGTTACTCACGGTAAAGCTAGTAGAAGAGACTATTCCAAGGTTTCAGGAAAATTAGAACTACCTAACCTTGTAGAGATCCAAACTCAGTCGTACAAATGGTTCGAAGAAGAAGGAATTAGAGAAGTATTTGAAGAGATCTACCCAATCGAGAATTCCAATAAGAATATCAAATTGGAATACTTAGGTTATGAGTTTGGTACCCCAAAATACGACACAGATGAATGTAAAACAAGAGAGCTGACATATTCGGCTCCTTTACGTGCATCTATGAGATTGACTATCGAAGATAGTGAAACAGGTGAATTGATCCAAAAGGATACTGAAAAGGTATTCTTAGGTGATTTCCCTAAATTGACTCCTACTGGTACTTTCATAATCAATGGTGCAGAGAGAGTTATTGTTTCTCAGATCGTTAGATCACCAGGAGCATACTTCGCTATTGAACAGGAAGAAAAGACAGGCAAAGATATCTTTACTTCTGAATTGATTCCATCAAGAGGTACTTGGTTAGAGTTTATGACTGATTCTAAAAAGAGCAATATCGGTCGTATCATTAACATGAGTGTTGATAGAAAGAGAAAGATCTTATCAACAATCTTATTTAAGGCAATTGGTCTTTCATTGAATAGAGAAAAGGGCGAAGATTGTTACGATACTGCAGCAATGAAGACTTTCTTACAAGCAATGAACTTGCCTATCTATGATGTTCCAACAGATATGGAAGAAAAGGAATATTTAAATGATTATATTCTTTTGTATGCTGCTATCTTTGGAAACTATGAAGAAATAAGCAATACTTTAATGGCTGATAGTAAGATCAAGACTACTGATGAGTCATTAAAGGCTATATATGAGAACCAACGTTCCGACGATATTCATACAGTCGAAGGTGCGAAGAATTTGATGAATGCTAAATTCTTTGACGCTCGCCGCTACGACTTGAATAAAGCTGGAAGATATAAGACTAACAAGAAGTTAGGCGCTTATTCTCGTTGTAAAGACAAGTATTTGGCAGAGGATCTAAAGGACGAAAATGGTAATGTTGTTTGTCCTAAGAATACTATGGTCAATACGAAAGAGATGTTAAAGTCGATCAAAGATACTTTGGATAAAGGTCTTTATATGATCGCCTTACCTCAAAAATATGAATTCTCTCATCCTGATATGGTTGATGTACCTGTTTCTTATGGTAAAGGTCTAGTTGGACGTATCTTAGCTAGAAATGTTGATACAACTAAAGAGACTTTGGAAGTTGGTACAGTTTTAACTTTGGATGATGTTAAGAAATTAGCAAAAAGTGATGTTGAATCAATCTGTGTTTATGGTGGTATCATTGGACAGGCTGTAGAGTTGACTAAGAGCAATGTTTCTGCTGTATTAAATTATGGTGGTAGGTTATATTGCTATGGTAGATTAGTAGAAAAGAATAAGGATGTCTTTGGTAATGATGAGGAATTAGTTGTTTCTCGTTATATTCCTGATACAGAACAACCTATCTTAGATAATGCTAGTAGAAAGTTCATCATCGATCAAGTTAATGAAGGAGCACAATATACTTTATATTTAGTAGGTGCTGCTAACCAATTGATCTATGTAAAGAATACTGCTGAAACTAGTGATACTGTTAGAGTATTAGGTATCGACCCATTCACTGCTAAGAAGACTATCATCATTTCTGATATGTATAGTCAATATTCTTATTTGTTGAATATGACAGAAGAAGTTGGTGTCGTTGATGATATTGACCAATTGGGTAACCGTAGGATCAGAACTGTTGGTGAACTTATCCAGAACCAATACAGGATCGGTTTCTCAAGAATGGAAAAGAATGTTAAAGAGAAAATGTCTATCTCTGATGTTTCAACGATCACTGCTAAAGGATTGACTAATATCCGTTCACTTACTTCAGCTGTTAAGGAGTTCTTCTCTTCTTCACAATTATCACAATTCATGGATCAGGAAAACCCTCTAGCTGAATTAACTAATAAGAGACGTATCTCTGCTTTAGGTCCAGGTGGACTTACTCGTGAAAGAGCCGGATTTGAGGTACGTGATGTCCACAATACAAGTTATGGTAGGATCTGCCCGATTGAGACACCAGAAGGACCAAACATCGGACTTATCAACTACTTGACTTCTTATGCAAAAGTTAACCAATATGGTTTCATTGAGACTCCATATCGTAAAGTTATCAAGGAAGCTGATGGCAGATATCGTGTTAGCGAAGATGATGTTATTTATTTAGCTGCAGATGATGAGATAGAATATGTTATCGCTCAAGCTAATGAGGTCAAAGATGGTTATTTGACTAGTGGCCAGTGTGTTTGTCGTTATCATACAGATACAGTGATGATGGATCAATCAGAGGTAGAATTAGTTGACGTTTCTCCAAAACAGATTATTTCTATCGCCGCAGGTTGTATCCCATTCCTTGAAAACGATGATGCATCAAGAGCCTTAATGGGATCTAACATGCAGAGACAGGCTGTTCCATTATTAAGACCTCACTCACCATATGTTGGAACAGGATTAGAATACAAGATTGCTCACGATGCTGGTGGAGCTGTATTAGCTAAAAATGATGGTATTGTTAAGTATGCTGATTCTCGTAAGATCGTGATCGCTGAAGAAGATGGCCATGAGACTACTTACAATTTAGCTAAGTTCCGTCGTTCAAATGCTGGTACTTGTATCAATCAAACACCTATCGTATCTAAGGGTGATAAGGTTAAAGCTAGTGATATCATCGCTGATGGCTTGAGTATGGAAAATGGCGAATTGGCATTAGGTCAAAACGTTAAGATCGCATTCATGACTTGGAACGGTTATAACTATGAGGATGCTGTCATAATGTCAGAAAAGATGGTCAGAAATGATGTCTTCACTTCTGTACATATTGAAGAGTATTCAATCGAGTGCCGTGAAACTAAATTAGGACCAGAAGAGATCACTCGTGACATTCCAAATGTGAGCGAAGCAAGTGTTCGTAATTTGGATTCTCGTGGTGTTATCATGGTTGGTGCCGTAGTAAGAGAAGGCGATATATTAGTTGGAAAAGTTACTCCAAAAGGACAGAGTGAAAACTCTCCAGAGGAGAAATTGTTATTTGCAATATTCGGTGAAAAATCAAGAGAAGTTAGAGATAATTCACTAAAGGTTCCTCATGGTGGAGCTGGTATCGTTCATTCAATCAGAAGATTTACTAGAGCTGATCACGAATTAGCTCCAGGAGTAAATGAAGTTATTAAAGTTTACATCGTTCAGAAACGTAAGATTTCTGAAGGTGATAAGATGGCCGGTCGTCACGGTAACAAGGGTGTTATCTCAAAGATCTTGCCAATTGAAGATATGCCATATATGGCTGATGGTACTCAGATCGATGTCATGTTGAACCCATTCGGTGTTCCATCTCGTATGAACATTGGACAGGTACTTGAGATCCATTTAGGTTTAGCTGCTGAAAAGTTAGGCTGCAAGTTCTCTACACCAGTATTTGATGGTATCAACAACGAAGAGTTGATGAGCATATTAAAAGAAGCTGGTAGTACTCCAGATGGAAAAGTTCAATTGTTTGATGGTAAAACAGGCGAACCATTTGATGAGAGAATCGCAGTTGGTATCATGTATATGATCAAGTTAGCTCACATGGTTGATGATAAATTACATGCTAGAGCTACAGGTCCTTATTCAATGGTAACTCAACAACCATTAGGTGGTAAAGCTCAAAATGGTGGTCAGAGATTTGGTGAAATGGAAGTTTGGGCACTTGAAGCTTATGGTGCTGCTCATACTTTGTCAGAGATATTGACTGTTAAGTCAGATGATGTAACTGGTAGAACTAAGACTTATGAGGCTATCATCAAGGGTAAACCAATCCCTGAAAGTAGTGTTGGTGAGTCATTCAGAGTATTGACTCATGAGTTACAAGCTTTGGCATTAGATGTTAAGGTTTATGATAAAGATCATAAAGAATTAGATATTTCCCAAAATGAAGAAGACAATAAGTCGTCTAATACAGTAAATATCGAGTCTTCATCTTCAGTATTTGAAGGAAATGAAGGATACGGTGTAGTTGATGATCAAGGTCAAGAGATCGCTGAGGCAGTTGTTTCTGGATTTGATGATTACAACGACTATGAAAATCAATAGGAGGTACAAGAGATGAATATTAATAATGTTGCTTCCGTTCAAATAGGATTAGCTTCTCCAGAGCGTATCCTTGAATGGTCTCATGGCGAAGTTAAAAAGCCTGAAACCATAAATTATCGTTCACAAAAGCCTGAAAGAGATGGTTTGTTCTGTGAAAAGATCTTCGGTCCTACTAAAGACTGGGAATGTTATTGTGGAAAGTATAAGAAGGTCCGTTATAAGGGCGTAGTCTGCGATAAGTGTGGAGTTGAAATCACTAGAAGTTCCGTAAGAAGAGAGAGAATGGGGCATATCAGTTTAGCTGCTCCAGTTGCTCATATCTGGTATCTTAAGGGAACTCCTAGTAGGATCTCTTTACTATTAGATGTACCACCAAAGCAGTTGGAAGAAGTAGTTTACTTCGTAAATTACATTGTTACTGATCCAGGTGAAGTTAAAGAATTATCTTATAAGCAAGTTTTAACAACTGCTGAATATCGTAATTATCAGAGATTATATGGATCTAGTAGTTTCACAGCAATGATCGGTGCTGAGGCTATCAAATACTTGTTAGAAAAAGTTGACCTTGATAAAGATTACAATGAACTTGTAAAAGTTTTAGAGACTGCTCAAGGTGAAAAACGTAAAAAACTTATTAAGAGATTAGAGACAGTTAGTGCCTTCAGAGATTCAAATCAACGTCCTGAATGGATGATCTTAACTGTTCTTCCAGTCATTCCACCTGATCTGCGTCCAATGATGCAACTAGATGGTGGTCGTTTCGCTACAAGTGACTTGAACGATCTATATCGTCGTGTCATCACTCGTAACAATCGTTTACAAAAATTATTAGATCTAGGTACACCTGCTATCATCGTTCAAAACGAGAAGCGTATGTTACAGGAAGCTGTAGATGCTCTTATCGATAATGGTCGTCGTAGTAAGCCAGTTACTGGTGCAGGTAACCGTGCCTTAAAGTCTTTATCTCATGCTTTAAAGGGTAAGCAAGGACGTTTCCGTCAGAACTTACTTGGTAAGCGTGTTGACTTCTCAGGACGTTCAGTTATCGCTGTTGGACCAGATCTAAAGATGTATCAATGTGGCATTCCTCGTGAAATGGCATTACAGTTGTTCAAACCATTCGTTATTAATGAGTTAGTATTCCAAGAGATTGCATCAAATCCAAAAGCTGCTGAAAAGCTTATCGAAAAGATGGATCCACGTATTTGGGATATAGTTGAACAGGTAGTAAGCAATCACCCAGTATTACTTAACCGTGCTCCTACATTACACCGTTTAGGAATACAAGCTTTCATGCCAAAGGTAGTTGAAGGTAGAGCTATCCGTTTGCACCCATTAGTATGTACAGCATTCAATGCTGACTTTGATGGTGACCAGATGGCCGTTCACGTACCTTTAAGTGAAGAGGCATGTGCTGAAGCAAAAGTCTTGATGTTAGGTTCTAATAATATCTTAGGCCCTAAGGATGGTTTACCTATTGTTACTCCATCACAAGACATGGTTCTTGGAAACTTCTATTTGACAATGGAAGAGACTAAGCAAGATTGTTATGATGAAGCAAAACAATTGCGTGAATTAGGTGATGAGCAGAGTGCATTGTTGTGGGAAACTTATGGTGATTCTGAAGGAAGAGTCTATAAGGATGTTAATGAAGTCTTAATGGCTTATGATCTAAAACAGACTCACTTACATACAAGGATTGCGATTAAAGCTAGTGCTTTAAATAAAGCATTCTTCACAAAGGAACAAAATGAAAAATATTTGATCACTACTGTTGGTAAGATCATCTTTAACCAGATGTTCCCATCAGATTTCCCTTATGTTAATGAGGTAACAGGTGATTGGAATAAGAAAGTACCTGATGAATACTTTGTTGATTATGGTACAGACATCAAAGAATATATTGCTAATATGCCTATTCATTCTCCTGTAAAGAAGAAAGACTTAGGAAAAGTAATTGGAGAAGTTTATTCTCGTTATGCTAATGAAGGTAATACTTATATCTATTTTGATAGGATCAAGAATAATGGATTTAAGTATTCAACTGTTGCTGGTATGACTATCTCCCTTAATGATATTAAAGTCGCTTCAAATAAGGAAGAGAAGATCAATGAAGGTAAAAAGAAACAAGATAAGTTGATGAGACTACATAAACGTGGCTTATTGACTGAGCAAGAGTGGGAAAAGCAATTGCTTGAACTATGGGGCGTTATCAAGGACGAGATTGGTGACCAATTGATGAAAGAGTTACCTACTAAGAACCCTATCAATATGATGGCTGTTTCTGGTGCCCGTGGTAACAAATCACACTTTACACAATTAGCTGGTATGCGTGGACTAATGGGTAAACCTACAAAAGCTAAGAGTGCTAAGGGATTCCAATCTTCGATCATCGAGGTTCCTATTTATTCAAACTTCCGTGAAGGATTAAATGTAAGTGAATTCTTCATTTCTACTCACGGTATTCGTAAAGGTTTAACAGATACAGCCTTAAAGACTGCATCAAGTGGATATTTGACAAGAAGACTTGTCGATGTTGCCCAAGATGTCATCGTTGTTGAAGATGATTGTGGAACAGAGAATGGTTATCTAGTATCAGATATCATCGATCGTAAGAGTAATACGATCGTTGAAGGATTACATGATCGTTTGGTTGGTAGATTTACTAAACAAGATGTCATTAATCCTAAGACTGGAGAACTTATCATTGGCGATGATGAATATATCGATGAAAAGACTGCTACAGCAATTGTAGAAGCTGGTATCAAAGAAGTTTACATTAGAAATGCCTTTGTATGTCAGAGTGAACATGGTGTTTGTCGTAAGTGTTATGGTAAGAACATGGCAACAGGTAAACTAGTTGAAAATGGTGAATCTGTTGGTATCATGGCTGCTCAATCTATTGGTGAGCCAGGTACACAGTTAACAATGCGTAACTTCCACACAGGTGGTGTTGCTGGTAACTCAGATATCACTCAAGGTTTACCACGTGTAGAGGAATTATTTGAAGCAAGATGTCCAAAACATCCAGCTATCATTGCTAAAGTTTCAGGTACTATCACTGAGATCACTGATCCAGATGAAAATGGTGCTGTTAAAGTCATCTTAACTAATGAACAAGGTGAGCAGATCGAACATAAAGTTGATGCTACTCAAGCTATCCGTTCATGGTGGAATGTTGGTTCATATGTTGAAGTTGGTGATAAGATCACTGAAGGTACAGTTAATCCTAAGGAACTTATCGCTGTTAGTGGTGTTAATGCTGTTCAAAATTATATCTTGAAGGAAGTAATGAAAGTTTACCGTTCACAAGGTATTGAAATCTCTGATAAGCACTTGGAGATCATGATTTGTCAGATGTTAAGAAAAGTTGTTGTCGAAGAAGGTAATGATACTGGCTTAACTAAGGATTCTACTATCTCTAAGGCAATGATCACTGAGATCAACGATAAGGTATTAAACGAAGGTGGTACTCCAGCTAAGTTTAAGCCAATGTTATTAGGTATTTCTAAGTCTTCTGTAGAGACTGATTCATGGATGAGTGCTGCTTCGTTCCAGGAAACAACTAAGGTTCTTACTGAAGCTGCTGTTAAGGGCAAAGTCGATTATTTGAAGGGATTAAAAGAGAATGTTATCATTGGTAAGATGATCCCTGCAGGTACTGGTACTATTGCTGATCGTGAATCTACAAGACTCGTAGAAGAAATGGCTGCAGAAATGCGTCATGAGAAAGAATTACGTCTACAAAAAGAAGACGAAAAGAAATCTCTAGCATTAAGAGAATATGCTAGTAATGATGACGATGATGATGACAATGGTATTGATATTTCATTCAATTCAACTGATGATGAGTCATTAGATGATGAGGTTGAGGATGATAATATCGTCGATTTAGCATCTGAAAACGAATAGTTTATAAAGAACAAAGAGACGGAGCAATCCGTCTTTTAATGTGGGGAAATAAAAAAGGTTAGCAATAACTAACCAAAGCAGATAAAAAAGAACTCTATTTGTTCTTAGATTGATATTCTTTTTTGATTG
>CAVCVO010000048.1:0-34463 GCA_963606005.1 Anaerovoracaceae bacterium | reverse complement strand
CAAACATTATCTTATTTAACATCAAATAATCTTCTTCTTTATCACCTGTAAAGACAAATTCATAGCTATGTATCAAGTTGGAGATCCTTTTTGATACTAATGCCCAATCATTTAAAGATCTACTTGCTACATTATAGATGATGATCTTATTTATCTGATCATTACCATATGGCATAAATTCACCTAATGAAATGAATGCTATAAAACTTCGACCAATATGATCCCCAATCGTATTTAACAGTAGCATATTGTTTCTTCGAGATTCATATACCTCTTCTCTTTTATTCAACTCAGCAAAATAATTTTCTTTATCATCTTTGTCATTTAATATATTATTCGCAATATACTTTTCAACTTGCTCCATATCATCAAACTTATCAACATAAAAGATATTTTTAGCAGCGGCAAGATCTCGCACATCAAAACCAGATTGAAAGATTATCTCTTTTACTGCCTTTTTGATCTCATCAGTTCTTCTTAAGAAATGTGAATCGATGACCGGCATGTGTGGATATTCATACTTCAAACTATCTATATCAGTGATAAAACCATCAATTGAACTTAGATCACTTTCAGTCAAACGCAGATATTCGCAAGCTAAAAACTTCACATCGTTTCTTCCTAATAATCTTTGATAGTTATAAGCCAGTGAACGCGATGCAAAGAAACCATTTTTAGATACCACAGCTATCTTGGTGATATTCTTTTCGGACCTTTCCTTAGCAAAATAAGAAATACTGTAATAACTCATGGCTACATCATTCTTATCACAAGTCATATCAGTATTTTCTTTGAGATAACGATATAACAAAGAACATAAATCAAGGTTTATGATACCATCTTGCTTAAATTGATGAGAAGCTTTAGTACTTGTATGAACATCAAACTCATTTCTGATCATCATCCCTGCAATCTCACAACAAAGATCCTTTCTTAAAACTGTCGTGTCATATACTTTGATATCATAATAATCATTCAAATAATCAAAGAAACCATCAACGATAGAAAATATCTTTTCTTTTTGTTTCATTTCTTCTATCTCATTAAAACGAAATACTTTTTTACCCTTAATGAAAACTGCTAAATAATTAAGATCATTTTCAGTTAATACTTCTTCATTTTCTCCTTCGATCGAATTAAATAACAAGCGTACTAATTTCTTTTCTCTGGTAAGATCGATCTTTAAAAATCTCTCATCATTAATGAGATACTTCGAATATTTTCTTCTTTTCAAAGACACTAATACCATATCACCGATATTAGTCAAACTATCATAAGAAACATAATAATTATCTTCAACAAATATTTTTTTCAATTTAGAATAAATGATTCTTCTAAATCCCTCATGATTCATAAAGACATCATCAATGTCTTCCTTTTCTAAAAAGAATACTTTATCAAATTTGTTGTAAATATAATTTTCATCTATTAATGCTAAACGAATATTCCATTCATCGCCAACAATATACATTCCTCGATTAGCTTTATTCATCAATTTTAAGTTACATTGATTTAGTTTTTCTCTTATCGCAGGAAGATCTCGACGAATAGTCGATTCCGAATAATTGCACTTCTCTACAAAATCTTGGATATTTAGATCATCATTTACTAATAATTGTCTAACAATGAAGTGTACTCTTTCTGATTGAGCATTACGATATAAATAGAAACCATAATATTTTTGTTCAACTTCATTTTTAAACGAATTAAAAATATCTTCATTTAAAACATCAAGACGATAACCAATGCCAGATTTCGATATGATCTCACAACCATTATCCTTACAGATATAATTTAATTGATCAATCTCTTTTTTTAGAGCTTTCTGATTTAAGCGATTATAATCAGCTAAAACTAAACCACTAACATAATTAGAACTATCAAATAAGATTATCAAAATAGCAGCTTCATCTCTAAATAATCGCATAAATCCTCCAAATCTACCTATATAATTCTCTCATTGATCTGCCCTTTTCATCTTTCCAAACTAACCAACCATTTAAGCCACTACCTAAAACATACATAGCAGCTGCTGTAGCAGTAGTAAAACTCTTAGCTGTATTCAAAACATACTCATCGTTTTCTTTAACGATATCCCCATTTTCAAGATCTCTTTTCTTTCTTTCATCAATACTTGGTGATCTACTAGCCTTACTCATCAAGATATTAGATCCTTCTATTACCTCAAAACTATCACCAAGATATCTACCACTAGCTATTCTTTTACCAAATCTAGTGATATATAACAGTTCACTTTGTTTTTTCTCAAACGGATAACCTTGAGTTTGTAAGATGAATTCTATTTCTTGATAAATATCTTTAACTAAAGAAATGTCTTCATTTTTAACATTTTCACTTACTGTTGCTTCTACTTTATAGTAACTAGAACCTTCAGCTTGATCAACAGCTAATTTATTTAAAGCATTCAACATATCTAGTGTTAAAACATTACCATCCACAAAAAAGAAAAATGCTCTGTCCCAACTTAACCTTTCATATTGTAAAGATTCAAAACCATCAATAGCTATACCAATATGTAATCTGATCTTACCATTTCTATTTTTTCTATTGAAAAGATAATAGATACCATACTTTTCGCTATAGATAATATCCTCTATCTGATCCATCTTGTTACGAGGTATAGAATATGCAATAAGAGCAG
Organism: Anaerovoracaceae bacterium; assembly: GCA_963606005.1. Taxonomy (GTDB): domain Bacteria; phylum Bacillota_I; class Bacilli_A; order Erysipelotrichales; family Erysipelotrichaceae; genus UBA1783. Next base: position 31,801 of record CAVCVO010000048.1, on the reverse strand, counting down.
ATCCCTCCTTATGAAAGGAAGTGATACCGTCAAAAGTATCACTATGATAAGTTATATTGTAAGTAATGCTCATTACTTCACCACTTCCTATTTTTTCAACATTTCATCAAATAATGCTACATACTTCTTAGCCGAATTAGTCCAACTAACATCCGTATTCATCGCATTCTTCATCAATAATTTCCAATCTTTTTTCTTATAGTAATAAACATATATAGCATAGTTTAAAACATTCATTAATTCATCGCCATTAAAGTAACGGAATGAGAAACCATTACCTGTATGCTCATATTCATTATAAGGAGCTACAGTATCCTTTAACCCACCAACTTCTCTAACTAGTGGTAAAGCACCATAACGCATTGCGATAAGTTGAGAAATACCACATGGTTCAAACAATGAAGGCATTAGTAACAAATCCACTCCTGAATAGATCTTATGAGATAATTCCTCACTATATCCACAATAGAATACAGCTCTATGTGGATAGATATGTTCTAACTGTTTAAATTGACTTTCGATATAATTTTCACCAGTACCTAATATCACTAGTTGTACATCTTGATTCATGATCGAAGAAAGTTTTTCTAATAATAAGGAAACACCCTTTTGCCAAGTCAAGCGTGAGATCATACCAATTAGTAAAACATCATCAGCTTCTCTTAAACCTAAGCTCTTTTGAACTTCCTTCTTACATTTCTTCTTACCGCTCATCTTTCTAGCAGAATAGTTAACTGGAATGAGCTTATCAGTTTCAGGATCCCACATATTTGTATCGATACCATTAACGATACCAACAAGATCATCCTTACGATAACGTAAAGGTCCTTCCATCCTCTCAGAATACTCTTCTGTTAAGATCTCTTGAGCATAAGTCTGTGATACTGTTAAAACTTTATCAGCATATAGAATACCAGCTTTCATAAAACTGATACCATCATCAAACTTGATATCACCATTGTTATAATAGAATCTATCAAGATTGAAATAATCCAACAAATCCTTAGGAAAATTACCCTGGAACAATAAGTTATGAATAGTATAAGTCGTCTTGATATTACGATGATAGCTATCTGTATATTCCTTCTTACACAAGATAGGTACCATACCTGTATGCCAATCATTACAAGCTAAGATATCTACCTTAAAATCAATGACATTTAACATCTCAAGCACAGCTTTAGAGAAGAAAGCAAATCTCTCACCATCATCAACATAGCCATATAAGCCATCACGATAGAAATAACGATCATTTCCAATGAAATAGAATTCGACATTCTCATTGACTGTCTTATACAAACTAGCAGTCGTATTGATCTTACCTGAATGTACAGGAAAATCATTGAGCTTCTCTAACTCATATTTGTCTTTAATTTTTTTATACAATGGTAGTACAACCGAACAATGATAGTCATCACTATTGATCTGTTGAGGAAGTGAGCCAATGACATCAGCTAATCCACCAGACTTAATGTACGGAAGTCCTTCCGAAGCCACAAATAATATGTTTCTCACACGATATCCCTTCTCTTAATATATAGAATATGGTCTTGATCACCAACAATATCTTTAACACATTTAACTTGTGCTGATTTATCTACGACCGTATATTCAAGATTGCTATCTTCACCAATGATCGCACCAGGTAAGATAACACTGTTCTTTATTTTAGCACCTTTTTTGATCTTTACGCCACGGCCTAAGATACAGTTTTCAAGTTCGCCTTGTACTACACAGCCATTAGCGATCAAACAATTCTTCACATTAGCATCTTTTGAATAGAATGCTGGTGCTGAATCATTAGTCTTAGTATAGATCGGCCAATCCTTAGAGAATAAACCTTTAGCCTTTTCATGATCGATAAGTTCCATGCTAGTATTAAAATAACTCTTTAAAGAATTCAAGCAAGCAAAATAGCCTTCATACTTATAACCATGCATCTTAAAGTCTGTAGGATTATTACCCAAATAAGTTCTCAAAGAATATAGACCACTATCTTTAGTAGCTGTCTCTAAGATCTTAAAGAAGACTTCTTTTGAACATAAATAAGCTTCCATAGAGATATTCTTCTTACCTGCTCCACCATGGTTGACTTTTGCATCAATTACCCAACCTTCATCATTCATATAAAGATTATGACAACTAACATAATTATCACCACATTCATCAATCTCTTTATAAACACAAGTTACATCTGCTCCCGTCTGTAAATGTTGACGTAAAACTTGTTGATAATCGATCTTACAAATCATATAACTTGGAGCAATGACAACATAATCACAATGACTATCTTCAATATAAAGTTTATATTGGTTTAACAAAGCGATATCCGTATAGTACATCTTATTAGCGATCTGTTGATCAGCATATAAGATCTGTAAAGAACCAGTCTTAGAGTTGATATTATATTGAGTACCACCACCGATATGATCGATAAGTGAACGTGGTTTATACTTAACTAATATCTTGATCTGATTGATATGAGAATTGACCATATTACTCAAAACAAAGTCAATGACTCTATATCTACCTAAGAAAGATATAGCAGCTACCGGTCTAAAATCTGACAAGCCTTCAACATTAACTCTATCACTTTCAAAATTAACGATACCTAAGATATTTGCCATAAATTATTCCTCCACCTTTGTTGCTACTAAGCCAACATGATCATCAGTGCCAACTACACTGCCTTTTTTGATATGCAATCCTTCGGCAACGATACTCTTTCTAACGATCGCACCCTCTTCAACAACAGCCTCAGGCATGATGACAGAATCGTAAACTTCAGCACCTTTTTCGATCACAACATCTCTAAATAAGACACTATTTTCAACTTTACCATTGATGACACAGCCTTGATTGATACAACTACGCTTGATACTAGCATCTTCACCAATGAATTGAGGACTAGTAGGCACATCTTCTGTAAAGATCTTCCAACTCTCATCTGACAAGTAAAGTGGATTATCTTCAGTCAACAAGTCCATATTTGCTTGCCATAATGAATCGATAGTTCCAACATCCTTCCAATAACCACTGAAAGGATAAGCGAAGATCTTCTTGCCTTCAGCAAGTAATGTCGGAATGATATTCTTACCAAAATCATGATCAGTATCGGCACTACTATCTTCGATCAAAGCTTTCTTTAATACTGAGTAATTAAAGATATAGATACCCATGCTGGCAAAAGTACTCTTTGGTTCTTGTGGCTTTTCCTCAAATTGATAAACTTGCTTATTGTCATAGCAGTTCATGATACCAAATCTCTTTGCTTCCTCTAACGTAACAGTTAAAGCGGCTACTGTAACATCAGCATCATTTTCCTTATGGAAATCTAACATCTTATCATAATTCATCTTATAGATATGATCACCTGATAAGATCAAAACATATTCTGGGTCATATTGATCGATAAAATCTAAGTTCTGATAGATCGCATCAGCAGTACCACGATACAAGCCAAAGCCACCAGCAGTTTCTCTAGGTGACAAAACAAAAGTACCACTGTTTCGCCCATCTAGACCCCAAACAGATGCTTGTGATACATAAGAATTCAATAATACTGATTCGTATTGTGTCAAAATACCAACATAGTTAATGTTAGAATTGGCACAATTACTCAAAGGAAAATCGATTATACGATATTTACCTCCGTAATAGACGGCCGGTTTAGCAGATTTGTAAGTTAATTCATGTAACCTAGTTCCTCTACCTCCGGCTAAGATCATTGCTAACATTTCCGTTTTCATTAAATTATCCCACCTTTTTATGTAAACGTTTTCTTTCCGATTTCATTATATACTACTTTTTGCCATTAATAAAGTAAAATCTAACTAAAGAAATAAAATATAATGAACCAGTAACTATCATTGTTTTACCTTTAGATAATCCTAATTGTAAAGCCTGCTTATAGTCGTCTACGATCGTAACATTAGAAAAGCCATCAGCTAACTCTTCCGCTGATCCCATCCTTCTGTTTTCAAATTGGGTAACGATCACTTCACCCTTTGACAACAACTTTTTTAACATCGAATGATATTCTTTATCTTTCAAAGCAGAAAAAACAATAACAACTTCTTTACCTAATTCATCAATACATTTACACAAAGCATCTATGCCATTCTCATTATGAGCTCCATCAATATAAACTAAAGGATCATCACTTACTTTTTCAAATCTACCTGCCCAAAAAGTATCATAAAGCCCATCTAATAATTGTTGTTCACTCACATGAATTAAGCCTTTAGAATTTAAGTAATCAATAGTTTCAATAGCTAAAGAAGCATTCAACACTTGATAAGAAGCAATTGTATTTAGTACAACCCTATGATCATGATAAGTAAAGTACAACTTATCATCTTTAACTTCATAGTCGACTATTTCATCAGTCAAGATAAGTTTACTATGATGCAATTCACATTGCTTCTTGAAAACATCTAAAGCCTCTTTCTTCTTTTCAAAAGTGATGATATCTGTATCATCTTTAATGATACCTGCTTTCTCATAGGCGATCTTTTCGATAGTATCACCTAATATCTTCATATGATCCATTTCAATATTAGTGATCACACTGACCATTGGCAATATCACATTAGTATTGTCTAATCGACCACCCAAACCTACTTCATAAACTACAATATCCACTTTTTCTTTTAAGAAATAACAAACGGAAATATACATATCGATCTCAAACATTGATAATTCGTATTTGACCCACTCATCATAATGTTCATTAACGATATCTAAAAAATACTTCTCATCAATATTGACATCATTGATCCTGATGCGATCTAAATGAGTCATCAAATGAGGAGAAGTAAAACTTCCAACTTTATAACCAGCATGTTGCAAGATACTCCTTAAATAGTTAGTCGTGGACCCCTTACCATTAGTACCAGCCACATGGATACATTTCAATTTTTTTTGCGGATCACCTTTTAATGCCATATATTGCTTAAATTCATTAAAAGTATGACTCTTTCTTTGGGACATTACCCAATCCATTGCATCTTGAACATTTTCAAACATCTTTACATCTTCCAATCTATCTCAGTCAAGCCATTTGCTTTTAAATAAGCATTTGTTTGGGAAAAATGCTTACAGCCAAAAAAACCATGATAAGCACTTAATGGTGAAGGATGCACACTCTTTAAGATCAAATGCTTTTTATTAGTCAAAAGAGCTTCTTTACTCTTCGCATTAGCACCCCACAACAAAAATACCATGGGTCTTTCTTGCTTATCCAAATAGCTTATCGTATGATCAGTAAAAGTCTCCCATCCTTTTCCTTTATGAGAATTAGGTTTGCCTTCTTCTACTGTCAATACAGTATTTAATAATAGCACACCTTGTTGAGACCATTTAACTAAATAACCATTATCACTCATCGAAATATGTAAGTCATCACTGATCTCCTTATAGATATTCTGTAAAGAAGGTGGTAAAGCTACGTGAGGTTTGACCGCAAAAGCTAAACCACAAGCCTGTCCCGGTTGATGATAGGGATCTTGCCCTAATATGACAACTTTCACCTTATCAAGATCAGTATAGTAGAAACTTGAAAAGACCTCCTGCTTAGAAGGGTAGATCTTTTTAGTCGCATATTCTTGTTTCAAAAAAGCTGATAACTCTTGAAAATATGGTTCACTAAATTCGTGTTGTAAAAAATCATCCCAACTTTTATTGATCATAGTACTACATCTCCTGTAAGATGACTAAAGTCAATGGTGCAACTTTTACACTACCATTAGCAATAATATTAGTAGCTTTTTGACCATCAAAGACAATTCTCTTTTCCCCATTAAATTCATAGTTATATTCTTCTTTAGTAGGATTAATGAATATCTTTAGATAATCGATCTTCAATAATAATCTATCATCCTTGATAGTAGCATCATATTTAACATTACCTAAATGATAACGATGTTTGATAATAGCTAATTGACTAGTAAACTCAATAACATCTTGATACTTATCTTTATCATGACAGCTTAAATTATTGATGCTATCACTAGCATTATAACTATTGTTCAGTCCATTCTTACTGATACAGAACTCTTGTCCCTCAGATAAGAAACTAGTACCATTAGCTAACATTACACAACCAATAAGCAATTTCTGCCTTTGTTTTAAAAGAGATTCATCCTCATCTTCACAACATACTTTAAGTTTATCAAAACAAGTCATATCATCATGACATTGCACATAATTTATCCTTTGACTATCGCTATCCGTAAAATACTTTAAGCTTCTTTCAGCTAAAGAAAGATCACCTGTTAAATATCCTTTAGCAGAATTCACAAAAGTACTCCCCTTAAATAAATCCCTAAAGCCATCATCAAAGAAAAGATAATCTTTTAATAGATCTTTATTAGACAAATTCGCCAACTTAACTTCTTTTTCAGTAGTATCCATAAGCCAACCTTCACCATAAAGTAAGATATCTTCTTTTAACTCTTTTAATTCTTTAGAAATAACTTGCATTGTCTCTACATCTAAAAAGCTCATAAGATCAAAGCGGAAGCCATCAACATCATAATAATGTACAAAATATTTTAGAGTATCCACAAAATATTTTCTACACATCTTCTTCTTACTGTCAAACTCACTACCACAATAAGTCTTATCTGCTAGTTTGCCATCTTCATCATATCTAAAATAATAATAAGGAACACTCCTATTAAAGCTACTACAGTTAGCATTATAGTGATGATTAAAGACTACATCTAAAGTGATCCTCATCTTCTTATCATGGATAGTATCAACTAATGATTTAAACTCATTAATGACAGAAAAAGGATCGTCAACATTAGTAGAATAACTCATCTTCAAAGCTTGATAACTTCTAGGATCATAACCCCAATTACAATATAAGTCAGGATGATAGTCATCTACACTGCTGAAATCATTTATTGGCATTAATTGTACATGACTCACTCCAAGATCAACCAGACGATCTAATTGCTCTTTCATGCCTACAAAAGTCTTATCACTACTATAGTTTCTCACGCTTGTCTCATAGATCAAAATGCTATCACACTTTTCCCTATGAGTGATATTTGAAACAGAATGATTAAATACGACACTATCTTGCCCATTAGTACTCTGAGCCTTACCATAAGGGTCGATGATCTTATAAGAAGCACCATTGACTTCTACTAGGTAATGATAATATTTACCAGTTAAGTCCCCAGCAAAAGAGAGATGATAAACTCCTTTATCTTCCCTTTTCATCTTATACATTCTCTCATCGATGTTTAACCAAACATCCTTGCTTGTCGGAGCCCATAATTTAAAGGAAGTTATACCATTACTAACTACTGCTCCCAAGTCATCACCATCATAGTAAAACTCTTGGTCAAACCAAGCTGTTTTAACGATATAACGATATTTAAGATCTACACTATAGTTATTATAAGTCACTAACTTATAGTCTAAACCAATCTGTAAATCTTCACTAAAAGATAAGCTATAGATAAACTCATCTTCTTTTTCTTCTATTTTCTCAACATTTAGATCGATCGTTTCTCTATTTAGAACAAGAGCAAAGCTTTTTTCTTTATCAGGGAAAAAATCTTTATCCATCTCAACATTTATCAGATAGCGATCATCCAGATAGGCTCTTACTTTATATTCCTGCATACTACTCACTTATCTGATTTAAATGCCAGATATCACGGTTATAATCAGCAATAGTCCTATCACTACTGAAATAACCACTCTTAGCGATATTGATCAAACACTTCTTAGTATAAAGATCACGATCATTACGATACAAGTCATTCAAGTATTGATGAGCTTGGCTATATTGATGATAATCAGCTAACAAGAAGAATTCATCATTATGATAGATGATCTCATCAAAGATCTCCTTGAAAGTATTCCTATCAGGATCAAAAGTACCATCAACTAATGAATCCATGATCTTATGGATAGTAGGATCATTTTGATAGATGTTCATCGCATTATAACCACTATTACGTAACAGTCTTAACTGTTCAACAGTATTACCAAAGATAACGATATTATCATCACCAACACACTCTTTGATCTCAACGTTAGCTCCATCTAATGTGCCTAATGTGATAGCACCATTCATCATAAGTTTCATATTACCTGTACCACTTGCTTCTTTTCCTGCCGTAGATATTTGTTCAGAAATATCAGCACTGTTCATTAATATCTCTGCAATCGAAACACAATAGTTAGGAATGAATACTACTTTGATATATTTACTAACTTCAGGATCATTATTTATAACTTGTCCTACAGTATTGATAAGCTGGATCACCTTTTTTGCAAATACATAACTAGGAGCTGCTTTAGCGCTAAATAAGAAAGTGACTGGCATCATAGTGAAACTACTATCAGATTTGATCCTTTGATATAGTTCGATGATGTGCATACAATTTAACAATTGTCTCTTATAAGCATGTAATCTTTTTGCTTGTACATCAAACATACTATTGATGTCAACATCAATACCAACATTCTTTTTGATATAAGCAGCCAAAATCTTTTTACGCTCTAATTTAACTTCCTTAAACTTGTCAATGACATTCTGATCATCAACATGATCCATTAATTTATCAAGTTTAGTGATATCATCAACAAACTCATCACCAATAGTCTCTTTTAGTAAATTAGTAAGTTGTGGATTTGAATATAACAACCATCTACGTGGAGTGATACCATTAGTCTTATTATTGAACTTCTCTGGGAAGATGCGATAGAAATCCTTCATGACATCATCTTTCAAGATCTGTGAATGGATCTTTGCGACACCATTGATCGAGAAAACAGTAGCAGCTGCTAAATGCGCCATATGTACTTGATTATCAATGATGATCGAAACACGTTTTGCTAGTTCATAATCATTAGTCGTTGAGATGACATAATTAGTGAATCTTCTATTGATCTCCTGTATCAAGATATAGATACGAGGTAATAACTTGCTGATCATATATACAGGCCATTTCTCTAGTGCTTCTTGCATGATCGTATGGTTAGTATAAGCAACAGTATGAGTAACGATATCCCAACTCTTATCCCAAGAATAATGATAATCATCAAGTAAGATACGCATTAATTCCGGTATGATCATAATAGGATGTGTATCATTTAATTGAATGACAACTTTCTCAGCCAAATTATCCAATGTACGATATTTCTCAAAATGATTATTAACTATTGTTTGTAGTCCTGCCGAAGAGAAGAAATATTCTTGCTTGATCCTTAGCATTCTTCCTTCTTCAGTAGAATCATCAGGATAAACGTTCTGACAGATCTTATTAACATCTTGAATATATTTAATGAAATCTTGTCCACTAGGAGCTTGATCAGAAGCTTCTGGTTTCCACAATCTCAAAGTATTGACACACTTATTATCCTTACCGATGATCGCAACATCATAAGGAACAGCTCTAACAACTTGAGCATTGATATGCTTAACATCCATATTGCCATATTGGTTCCAATAAGTTTCGATCTCACCATAGAACTTAACATCCACAGCGTGATCTGCTTTTCTGATCTCCCAAGGGTTACCATATTTCAACCAGATATCTGGAACCTCTACTTGTTGATTGTTTTCAATCTTCTGTTTGAATAAGCCATATTCATAACGGATAGAGTTACCATGTCCTGGTAATCGCATAGATGCTAAAGAATCTAAGAAACAAGCAGCAAGTCTTCCTAAACCACCATTACCTAGACCAGCATCAGTTTCGATCTCTTCTAATTCATTTAGATCATAGCCAAGATCAGCTAATCCTTCTTTAACAATATTATAAACACCAATGTTCATCATATTGTTAGTAAGTAATCTACCGATCAAAAACTCCATGGAAAAATAGAACAGCTGTCTTTGATCCTTTTCCCTAACTTTGTTTTTACTTTCCATCCAACAATCTGCGACATAATTTTTGATCATCTCACCTAATACTAGATATCTTTCCGATGGGCGAGAATAACTAAGATCACGACCATAAGTAGCGATCATCCTTTCGACAAATTGCTCTTTAAATTCTTCTTTGTTTGAAAACATCTTTTCCATTTTTTCCTCCACTAATGAAGCTTTGCTTCCAATATTACCGCACCATATGGAGCGATCCTCATTTCAATCTTATATTTAAACCCATGTAAATTACCTTTACGGGCTACAAGCTTATGATAATTACACATATTACAGCCACCATAGATATCTTTTTCGGAATTCATGATCTCGCCATAATAGCCATAAGTTGGTACACCTAATTCAAACTTCTCATAACTTATCGGTGACATATTTAAAACAACTACATAACACTTCTTATCATCATAACGCACATAAGAATAGATTCTTTGATCCTTGTTATCAGCATCGATCCACTTAAAGCCTTTAGGATCATAATCATAGCGATAGAAAGCCGCATTATATCTATAAATATCATTAAGATCACGACACAATCTCTTGAAACTATCATGCACTGGATATTTAAGTAAGAACCAATCTAATTCTTTTTCTTCATCAAACTCCCTAAAAGAAGCAATCTCATTACCCATGAAGTTCAACTTCTTACCAGGATGAGTATACATATAGACCATCAAGTTACGACATTGAGCAAATTTATCTTGATAACTTCCCCACATCTTATCGACGATCGTCTTTTTCGAGTGCACGACTTCATCATGAGAGAATGGGCAGATAAACCTCTCACTATAGAAATAAGCCATAGAAAAGTTAATGAGATTATGATGATAATGACGATACTCTGGATCCATACTATAATATTTCAAAGTATCATTCATCCAACCAAGATCCCACTTATAATCAAACCCCAAACCTTTCTCACTTGTCACATTAGGATAATCACTACTATCTTCAGCGATCATCATCACACTAGGATGTAACATATGTAAATGAGCATTCATCTTTTTCAAAAAATCAATAGCTGAATTATTTTCTCCTAGTGTTTTATTGCCATCATAATAGATTAGATTACTAACAGCATCAAGTCTTAATCCATCAACATGATATTTATCTAACCACAAATTAGCACTACTTAACATAAAGCTACGAACAATATTCTTACCAAAATCAAAATATTTTGTTCCCCAACTACTCTCTAATTTCATTTCATAAAGATCAGTGCCATCAAAACGATTCAAGCCATAATCATCCTTAACAAAATGAGCAGGCACGATATCCATGATGACGCCAATATCATTTTGATGACACGCTTCAATGAACATCATCAACTGATAAGGTGAACCATATCTAGAAGTGATCGAGTGATAACCATATTGTTGATAACCCCAAGAAGCATCTAGACCATACTCATTTAAAGGCATGATCTCAATATGGGTATAGCCCATCTCTTTAACATAAGGAATGACAATATCAATCATTTCATAATAAGTAAACCAACTATCATCTTCTTTATGTTTAAAGCCACCTAAATGAAGCTCATAGATATTTAAAGGTTTATCAAAATTACGATCTCTTTTATTCATCCAGTCTTGATCTTTCCAATCATAATCTAAAGAGACTACTTTATTTGACCAAGAGGGTCTTAACTCATTATAAAAGCCATATGGATCAGCCTTTTGAACTAGCTTACCATCAACTTGTTCAATGATATATTTATATCTAGCATATTCTTTTAAACCCGAAATGAACAATTCCCAATAGCCATTAGGATTGACTACCATAAAAGTATCATGATCATTCCAATCATTAAAGTCTCCAGCGATCCTCACTGACTTAGCATTAGGAGCATAAAGGCGGAACATCACGCCATCTTTCTGCAGTTTAGCTCCAAAGAAGTCATAACTTCTAGATCCACTACCAGAATAAAAACTGTCAAGGTTACTATAATCCATTTAAACTTTTTCCTCATTTATATTGTACTACATATTTTTTTCAAACTGTACCACCCATAAGACATTTTCTTGACACTGTTGAAGATTTTACAAAAATAAGGATCACAAAGACCCTCATTTTTGTTCATACGAACATTATTGCCTCCATTTTCGGTAAATAGAGAAACCCTTTTGATGTTACTTACCTCTTTATACAACCACCACTTGTTCATCTTGTATAAAGACTAACACCCTAACTCACCTACAATTTAACATTTTTTATCCTTAACGACAAGTGTATTTTTTACTTTTGTTATAGACAAAACTCATGGTAGAATCGTTATATCTATGGAGGTAAGCTATGGTTGATACAGACAAGTGGTTTGAAGACTTTTATCAAAGAAATTATCAAGTCGTCTACAAATTATGTTATACCTACTTAAAAAACAGTAGTGAAGCTGAAGACTGCACCGAAGATGTCTTTGTTAAAGTATATACAGGCAATTACACTTTTAATGATGAAGAGCATGAAAAGAAATGGTTAGTAGTGACAACTATCAATCTATGCAAAGATCATTTAAAACACTGGTGGCATAAAAAAGTGACCACCCTTGAAACTTATCCTGAGGTATCAGTGAAAGAAAAAGATGACACTTTACTACAAGCCATTCTGAACTTACCAACAAAATATAAAAATGTCATATATCTTTATTATTACATGGGCTATAAAAGTGAAGAAATAGCAACAATGTTAAAAAAGCCATCTTCCACTATCCGTAATCAATTAGCCCAAGCAAGAAAATTATTAAAGAAAGAATTAGGTGAATATTATGAATGAAAATAAGATAAAAGAAGCAATTGATACAATTGAAGTAGATCAATATCAAAAAAACAGAATGTACAATAATATCTTGGAAAAAGCAAACAAGAAAAAGCATAATTCAATTAATCCTTCTTTACTTCACTATGGCCTGTCATTTTGTTGCTTACTCATTTTAGCTTGTATCATCATCGTACCTAAATTAACAACTGAAGAAAGTATCCTTTCAGGAAATCCGTTTATGGAAGTTGATGGTCCTAAAGATTTTAAAGACATTGGCATAAATATAGATGCCCCCGAAAATGCTACAGATAAAAACTATATCATCATCGATGAGCAGATCGCCTACATCACCTTCAAAGTAGATGGTATTGACTATGAGATCAAAGCCTCTCAACAACAAGGTGATTTCACAGGCATAAACGGTACGATCGCTAAGCAAGAAAGTATTGACTCTAAATATAATGCTGTATTATATATTATCAATACAGATACCACTACTTATCAATTGATCAACTGGACCAATGGTAAAGTCAGCTTTAACCTCTATTCTGAACAATGTGAAGAGAATTCATTAATAGAAATATATAATTCAATACAAAAATAAAAAAACTTCCGACATTTTCCATTTTAGATTCGTTATATATTAGGAAGTGATAAAAAGCACTTCCTAGTTTAAGAAGGAGTTACTAAAATGAAAAAATTTTCTATCATCTTATTAACATTACTTGTAATGTTAAATCTTGTTGCTTGTTCTGATTCTAAAAAAGATCAAGACAATAGCTCAATTTCTGTAGAAACAATCGAAGAAAAGATCATTAATGCTATCGGAAAAGATAATTATCTATGTGATACAGATATCGATGCCGATTGGCTAACTAATTCTTTTGGATTAGATCTTACAAAAGTAGAAAGCTATATTGCTAAACAAAATTCTATAAGTAGCGTAAATCTCGATACAGTGATCATTTTGAAAGTAAAAGATGGCTATGGTGATGAAGCTATCAATACATTAAACAAATCGTTTGCTCAAACAGTAGATTACATTCGTCAATATCCATTTGGCACAGCTAAAGTATTAAATGGTCGTCTTTACCAAAAAGACAACTATGTCATCTATGTTATTGCAGGAGCAAATTATGAAGGAGAAGATCTTCAAGAAGAAAGCAAATTAGCTATTGATGAATATGCAAAAATCGATGCAGCATTAAATGAACTATTTAATTCAACTCTTGAAAATCTCGCAATAGTCCCTGAAAGTAATACTACCAATCAAAATAGCCAAGAAAGTTTACCAGCCTTCGGAGGATAAAAAAATGGTATTTTCCGGGTTAACTTTTCTACAATGTTTTTTACCCGCAGTTCTGCTAGCCTACTTCATGGTTGGCAGAACTTTAAAAAACCTTGTTTTATTTGTATTCAGTTTATTATTTTACAGTTGGGGCGAACCAATCTATGTTATCTTAATGATTTTTTCGACAATACTGGATTATAGCTGTGGACAAGTTGTTGATCATTACCGAAACAGTCCAAAAGCAAAGATAGGCCTCTATATCTCCATCATTGTTAACCTATCCCTATTATGCTTTTTTAAATATACAGATTTTTTTATCAATACCATCAACAGCTTGTTTAAATGTTCTATTCCATTATTAAATTTACCATTACCAATCGGCATCTCATTCTATACCTTTCAAACTATGAGTTATACTATCGATGTATACCGTGGTGATGCCAAAGTCCAAAATAACATCATTTCCTTTGGAGCTTATGTAACTTTATTTCCTCAATTGATCGCTGGACCAATAGTCAGATATCAAGACATTTCTGATCAGCTTGATGAGAGAAAACTTTCTTACGACAAATTTGCCGAAGGTGTTAAAAGATTTACTATAGGACTAGGAAAGAAAGTCTTATTAGCTAATAATATTGGCCTTCTATGGAATAACATTTGTAATAGTGATCTAACTAATCTATCTTTATTATCATCATGGCTTGGTATCATTGCCTTTGCTTTTCAGATCTATTTTGATTTTTCGGGCTATTCTGATATGGCTATAGGATTAGGAAAAATGATCGGATTTGATTTTGTTGAAAACTTCGATCATCCTTATCAATCAACAAGTATCACAGAGTTTTGGCGCAGATGGCATATCTCAATGGGCAGCTGGTTTAGAGATTATCTTTATATTCCTTTAGGGGGCAATCGTAAGGGTTTAAAACTACAAATACGTAATATCTTGATAGTTTGGCTATTAACTGGATTATGGCATGGTGCAAGTTGGAATTATGTCCTTTGGGGATTATTTTATGGCATCATCTTAACAATAGAAAAACTCTTTTTATTAAAAGTGTTAAAGAAAGCTCCTAAAATACTGGCCCATTTCTATACATTATCGTGCATTTTAATAGGTTGGGTCTTATTTTCCTTTGAAGACCTAAGTAGTGGCTTAACCTATCTCAAGATCATGTTTTGTTCAAATAAGATCATTGATAATGTGGCTCTTTATAACTTAGCAAGTTATCTACCACTACTAATTATCTGTGCAGTATTTTCTACTGACATCATCAACAAACTTTATCAAAGGATTGAAAAGAAGTGTAGTGAAAAAGCTATGACATTTATTGATATATTTGTTATGGTGATCATACTAGTATTATCAATTGCTTATATAATCAGTGGTTCATATAATCCATTCTTATATTTTAGATTTTAGGAGGTAGTATCAATGAAAAATAAGATCATATCTTTAACTTTTTGCTTTCTATTATTATTTTCCTCATTCATCAGCTTTATAACACCAGACAAATACTATTCAGAGAGCGAAAAAAGGATCCTAACTCAAATTACTAACATCAAAATATCCAATATCAAGACAGGAAAATTCGCTGATAATGTTGAAAAATATCTTACAGATCAATTCCCATTACGAGATGATTGGATATCTTTAAAAACCATCGTAGAATTGTTATGTGGAAAGAAAGAGATCAATGACGTTTACTTTTCTAAAGATGATTATCTGATCGATAAGTTTACTAACTATGATCAAAAACAATTACAAGAAAACATTGATGCTCTCATTAGACTAAATAAGTCAAATAAGATCAAGGTAATGCTTATACCTTCAGCAAGTGAGATACTTCAAGATAAATTACCAAAATATAGCGATAACCTAGATCAAAGTGAGATCATAACAAAACTCATAGATCAAGGATTAGATGTCATAGATCCAACAGAATTACTTTCTCAACACAAAAATGAATATATCTACTATAAAACCGATCATCACTTCACTTCCTTAGGTGCTTATTATTGCTATGTCGCTTTTAACAATTCACTTAACAAAAATGTTGATGATCTGTCTTTATGGCAACAAAAGATTTTAACTGATAAGTTTAGAGGGACAACGTATTCTAAGGTCAATTATCCTTTTGCTAGTAATGACACGATCACTGCCTACTATAAAAAAGAATATCATACAGTAAACTATAATAATGGTAATTACATCACCGATAGTATCTACGAATACAAATATCTCAATGGGAAAGATCAATATGCTACTTTTCTTAATTCTAACCAAGCCACAACTGTCGTCAGTGGTGATGGGCAAGGAAAGCTACTTATCATCAAAGATTCTTATGCTAATTGTTTCGCCCAATTCGTCATTGATGATTACAGTGAAACCCATCTTATTGACCCACGCTTCTATAAAGGTAATATTCAAGACTACATAGAAGAAAATGGCATTACTGAAGTATTAGTTTTATACGAGATTCCTAATTTCTGTAAAGATAGTTACTTATCAAACATCATCAAATAATATAAAAGAGTTTAGTCCTAAAACTAAACTCTTGAATTATAATTTTGTATAATGGGTCCACATTCTTAGAATGTGAACTTCTTTTTTTTCTTCGTCAATTTCATAAACTATACGGTGCTGCCTATTGATCCGTTTCGAATATAATCCAGTTAGATCCCCCATTAGTTTTTCATAAGGTGGTGGATAACACAAAGGATCATCTTGCAACAGATCAATAATATATTTACAATTTTTATCTAATCCTGCACTTTTTAAATTTATCTTATCCTTATCAGCTTGTTTGGAAAACTTTATTTTGTATTTTTTACCACTGTTCATCTGGATCATACTCCTGGGCAGATTCCCAATCTTCATTCTGTCTAATGTGATTTATATCTTCTACAAAGCCAGGAATACTATACAAGTACAATGTTTCTTCAATATTTTTCCATTCTTCTTCTGAAATCAAAACGGCATTTCTACCTTTATTATTAACTATCGTTATTGGATTAAACCCAACATTAACTTCATTAACTAACTTATACAAATTTTTTCTTGCATTAGTAATATTTATAGTACTCATGTTATCACCTCTCATAAATATTATAGCGTACTCTTTTGCGTACGTATATATTTTTTAAGCAAATATCACTCCTTTTTTCCCATTTTGTTTAGCTTGTTCAGAAAGCATTTCTAATTCATCAAACTTATCTTGATCATCAAGTTATTCATCATATATGCAAGCCAGTTTATTATATTCATAACTATTCTTCATTCTTATGCCCTTTTTCTAAATTGTATTTCAGTTTCGATGTATAAAAAAGAGACTTTTATGTCCCTTTATACATCATAAGCTTTATCTATAGCTTTTAGTTCATTAAAGGTATCAATTTCAATGATATCTCCTTTATTGATCTCTCTAACATAGATCTTATAATTATTCTTCTTCTCATCAAGCATAACTTGTTCCCAATACTTTTCTTTTCCACCTGGAGAATTAAAGATATCTTCAATGTCTTTGCTCATCTTACTAGCTGAATCCTCATCATAATAAGAAATACCAGCCATTTGATAACAATCTTCTCCACCTTGTTTTTCTTTGATTATCACACCTTTTTTCGTCTCAAAGCACCAGTCATCAGTGCGATCAACTTTAATGCCTAAGAAATTGCTGTGATATTCATATTTTCTAATCAGATTACTATTATAAAGATACAGATCAGATTCTAAAACATAAGCATGGGAGAACTTATCTCTTACTAAATAAGCTGATAAGATATTATTTGCTTCGTTATATCTTTCATTATAAACAAACTTGATATTAGGATATTTCTTTGTTAATACATCAAATTGATAATTTAAGTAACCAGTAACGATGATGATCTCTTCTATCTCAGCCTTAACCACAGCATCAAGCAAGGTTTCTATGATCCTTTTACCATTTACAAGAACCATTGGTTTAGGAGTATTTAGTGTTATCGGTACTAGTCGTGAACCAAAACCTGCAGCTAAAAAGATCGCTCTTTTAACCCGATATTGTTCTAACACTTCTAAACCATCATTTGTAATTAGATTACCAGCACTAATAAGTTTATTTTCTATAAACTTGCTGACGATCCTATTTACTGAACCTAAGGATAATTTTGTCAATTTCTCTATTTCTCTTTGAGTCAATTCCCTTTTTTCTCTTTCAATACAAGTTAATACTTCAAACTCACTACTAGATAACTTCATCATATGTTTTTCTATTTTCCTTTCTATTTATCACATATATACTTGCTTTAACCACAAAGTTAAAGAATAAGATCACTAATGATACAATCGCTGCTTCTCCTAACATCATATTGCCTTCATAAGTATTGATCAATAAAGACATTGGCATCGTATCCGTATTGAACAAGAAAGTCACTGCTGAGATTGTGATCATTGCATTAATGAAGAAATAAGCAATCATCTCTCTAATAGTCACTTTACTACAAGGAATGATGACATCCTTAATGATCCTAAATAAACTTATATTACAACTCTTAGCTACTACTTCATAATTGGGATTGATCTTCTGCAAAGCATTATAAGCCATCAAATAAGGAGAAGCCATAAAGTGAATGATATTGACTAATATCAAGATGATATAAGTGTTATAGATAAAAGTCTCTTTAAAGCCGATCGTATAAGATAAACCTAAGACAATTCCTGGAATAGCTAAAGAAGATATCGTCAATATATGAATGATCTTACTTAACTTATCTTTGATCCTTGCTGTCGCATATGCTGTTAAATAAGTGATGAATGTTCCAATAATAGAAGTTAAAACAGCGATCACTAACGAATTAACTGCGTATCTAATAATGTTATTATTTAAAACATATTCAATATGTTTTAAACTAAAACTCTTATCAATGACAATATTATCAATGAAAGCATAATAGATAAATGAGCCAATGACAATACTTACTGAAATGATCACGGCATAAACAAATATCGCATAAATGAAATCTCTCACTTTATTCTCTTTGATCGAATAGTTATTTCCTTCAAAATCTCCACTACTATAATCAACAGTAAAATTGTCGAATAAGAATGATATGATCGCTGGTATCAACAAGAACAACCCAATCATCGTACCTTTGGAAAAATCTAACAAACCTATTACTTCTTTATACAAGAAGACTGGCAAAGTAAGATACTTACCTCCAACAGCTAAAGGAACGCCATAATCAGTAAAGATCATCGTAAATACCGCAAAAACTGAAGACAAAATAGGTTTCTTTAAATAACACATCGTTACTTTTTTAAATGTCTGCCACTTATTTAACCCTAATACTTTAGCTACATTGTACATATTGTTATCAACATAATGGAAGCCATCATCTAACATCAAAAAAGCAACCGGGAATGAATATAATACTGAACCCATGATGATGCCAAATTTACCCAATATCGTAAAACCAAAAGCTTTAGAGATGATGCCATTAGTACCAAACAAGTTGATCAAACCTAGACCATGAGAGATAGAAGGAATGAGCATTGGTACAACTAGTAATAATCTCAATACTGCTTTATGTTTGATATTAGTCCTATTTAAACTATAAGCCAACAAGTAAGCAATGATGACAGAGATGATAGTCGAGATAGAAGTAACTAGTAGTGAATTACTAAAAGCTTCTTTAAAAGCATTAGATGATATTAAATCACTAAAATTACTCCAATCCACCTTAGCTAGCATTTGCATCAAAGGATAAAAGACAGAGATCAATAAGAAGATTAAAACTAATAAACTGATCTTACTTCTTTTCATATCAATCTATCTCCGTACATTTTTTGATCGAACTTAATTTCTCATCTATATGATCTGTAACAAAACTCTTAACATAGTCATTAATTGGATGAGCATAGATATTATGTGGTGTATCGATCTGTTCGATAACACCATTATTCATCACTATGACCCTATCTGATAATGAGAAGGCTTCCTCTTGATCATGCGTAATATAGACCATTGTAGTCTTAAACTTCTTCTGTATTTCTTTTAATTCTCTTCTTAATCCCAATCTGTTATCAGCGTCTAATGCACTCATAGGCTCATCAAATAAGATGATATCAGGATTTAAAGCTAGAGTCCTAGCAATAGCTACTCTCTGTTGTTGACCTCCAGATAATTGATGAGGATACTTACTTATATGTTCACTCATATTAACAAGTTCGATCATTTCTAAAGCTAAACTTTTAGCCTTTTCTTTATCTTTTAATTTTAACTTCAAAGCATACATGACATTATCTAGAACGTTCATATTAGGAAATAAAGCATAATTTTGAAATACAATGCCCATACCTCTTTTAGATGCATCGAATTTTGTGATATCAATATCATTCTTATAGATCTTACCAGAAGTAGGTTTTTCAATACCGATCAATATCTTAAGTAAAGTAGTCTTACCACAACCACTAGGACCTAAGATAGACAAAAACTCTCCTGATCTCACATCAAAACTAACTCTATTTAAAATTGTCTTTTTGTTATAAACCTTACATAAGTCTTCTATCTTAAGATCAGCCATTTACCTCACTCCATCTTTCCATCAATTCATTTTTACGTTCAGTACTATCAATACCAGTCATATCAGCATCCTTTAAATCAGTTGGATAATTAGCCATTTGATTGTTTTGATCCTTTAAAATGACATCTGGCATAAAATGCTCTTTATCATATCTACCGAAGTCTTCGATCAACCATTGGAAGACTTTCTTAACATTCTCATTAGTCTCTCTACCACTAATGATGCCACAAGCAGTAGTGTTATATGGCGAACCAGTATCTAATGCTACGATAGTAAAATCATAACCCTCAGTAATATCAGTAGCCCCTTGTGCTGTCATACCAATCGCAATAGCGATCTCTGATTGTTTTAACAAATTAGTAGGACCACTACCACTAGTAGTAAATTCCCTTAAATTCTCTTTTAATTTCTTAAAATATTCCACTGCTTCATCTTCACCCATAACATTGACAGCATTCAAAAAGAAACCAAAACCTGTGCCTGAAGTCTTAGGATCAGGCATCGCGATCATATCTTTATATTCACTCTTCAACAAATCTTGATAACAAGTAGGTATCTCAAGATCATGCTCTTTAAAATACCTATTATCAATGATAAGGTTCATCGAATATTTGACCCAAGTTAAATACTTATTAGAAGTATTTACTCCATCAAGATAAAAACTAGTATCAAAATCAGAAAGATCAGCAAAATAATCTTGCACATCTTTCATATGTGCTGTTTCTAAATCAATAACGATATCTGCCTCAACACTATTGCCCTCAGTCTTGATCTTAGCAGCACAATTGCCCGTTGCCATATGTTGAACAGCAATATCAATATCAGGAAACTCTTCTTTAGCTTGTTGGATCAAAGCCTGTTCTCTTTCCTCTTCCATACAACTATAGATAACAACCTTTTCCTTTTTAGAACAACCGCTCACCATTACTAACAATGACGAAATAACTAATAAAACTAATAATCCTTTTTTCATAATATATTCTCCCCATCTGTTCATTTTCTTTATGTTAGCATTTATTAATGAACAAGGCAAATATCTTAAACAATTCTTAATAATTCTTAATAATTTCAAGGTAAATATCCCTTTTTACCTAAAATGAACACAAAATATCTGCTTTTGAATGATGAAAAATCACTTATTTTTATCAACCAAACCATTTCTAAAAGTTTAACGTTACGTCAAAGTTTATAGATAAGTAGTAGCAATATTTAGTCGTGTAAACAAAAAGAGCTGACTTTTACATCAGCTCTTCAGTTTTCCTCTTGGTGGAGGCGAGGGGATTTGAACCCCTGTCCAAAACGTGTCCCACATTCAGACTTCTACAGTTTAGTTTATCTTAGTTACAATAGCCTTAGTGATAAACAACCAATGACCATTGTTCCCTCAATCAGTTTCGGTCTCAATTATTGAGGATCTTATCAACCTATCCGGTGTGTCTTACACCATCCAATAGCCCAACGGAGTAACTATCAGTGATGGCTGCAAAGCAATAATTAGCTTAATTAGGCAGCAAATGAAAATTGACGATTGTCAGTTATTTTTAATTTTGGTTCGTGAGGTAAACCACGCCACTGCTATCCAAATCCAACAACGCCCTGTCGAATACCGGAACGCCCCCGGCATTTTTATTTTAGAGCAATGCCTATTTATTGTCAATAAACCAGTAGTTTACACTACCAGTTTACCGCAATATCTAATTGAGTTGCATCTCTTGAAGCAAATCCACCTGTATCACAAACAATACCCATACCTAATGAACAAGGAACTAAACTACCACGAGGGAACTTAGTTAAGTTAGCTGCTACTATTACATAGTCACCTAACATCTTGACACCATCTTCTCTGATCCAATAGATATCATTATTACCCATTCTACGCATGATAGCTATAACGCCACTCATATCAAGATTGTAATAAGTCTCTTTACCAGTAGGACCATAAATAGCACCGTTTCTAGCATTTAATACTGGTCCACTCCAATCAGAGTTATAAGTTGCTCTTTTTAATGCTGCTACCTCTTCTGCAGAAGAAGTGATATCATTCTTATCTACATAATAGATATTACCATTGTATCTTATCTTCCAATAAGTAAAATCATTAGTACCGATAAGAGTAGCTGTATCATATTTGACTACAGTCAATACATCTTTGTTATGCGGTAATGGACTATTCTTTAAAGTTGTCTTCGCTTTAAAAGTCACTGTTACTTCAGTCTCGTTGAACTTGTCTTCAAAAGTAAATATCCTATTTGCGATACTATCTTCATACTCACCGACTTCTTCATATTCAGTTGTTTCTGCTAAAACAGTATCTTTTTCTAGTGATGCAGCTTCCGTGATACTAAACATTGTTAATACCATAAATGCAGCTACAGTCAATATCAATTTAATATTTATTCTAATACTCAAATCAAACACCTTTTTCCTTTCGGGTCCTAACTATTATAACATACTTGTCAAATGTTACTTCCCACTTGAGCCGAATCCACCTGTTCCCCTTTCAGTATCAGTCAATTCTTCACTCTCTTCAAAGTCAACTTGAAGATAAGACATGATGACTAATTGGGCTATCCTTTCTCCCTTTTTTATTTCTTTATCAATTGAAGAATCATTATATAACATAACGATAACTTCCCCTCGATAATCACTATCAATCACTCCTACACAATTTGCTGGTCTTAACCCTTGCTTACTAGCTAAACCACTGCGAGCAAATACTCCCCCAAAATAACCTTCTGGTATCTCTATAGCTATCCCTGTATGGATTGCTGTAGTCTTTCCAGTAGGAACCGCTACATCTTCACAACTATAAAGATCATAGCCTGCTGCATATTTGCTACCACTAGTAGGAATAGTGGCTTGTTCATTTAGTCTCTTAATCTTTACGATCATATTACTTCATCAATTCTAATGCTTTCTGCATCTGTGTATCTAAAGCATCTCTATCAGTTGTCCAATAACGTACAACTGCACTATTTAAAGCACTAGCTACATCATTATCTAAGATACCATCTACTTCTAACCCTTCATTAGATTGGAATGACTTTAGTGCTTCCGAAGTCATAGCACTGAAATAACCATCAGTTCTATCAACATCATAACCTAAGAAATCCAACATAGTTTGCATATTAGCCACATAAGTAGAAACACTATCATAACTATACTGCTCATCATCCTCTAATACTAAATGACTCAAATATAAAGCTTCATGTAATCTTACAGGATAATCAGGCTCAATTCCTGTACCACCAACAAAGACATTATTACCACTCTTCCAAATAAGATCCGTATATTTTAAAGCACTACCATCTCTGAACATCTTTGTTACCTGAGCAACACCCTTACCATAAGTAGTCTCACCAACGGTTATAGCTCCACAATTTTCTTTCATAGCTAAAGTAAATACTTCTGAGCAACTTGCTGAATAATCATTAGTCAAAATGATGATCTTATCGTAATGATACTTTGTGCAATCAGTAGCATAATCAATATATTCATTACCATCACGATCAAACTCACGCATGATGATATCTCCTGTCTCCATGAAATAAGAAGATATCGTATCAAGAGTAGAAGCATATCCACCAGTATTATCACGAAGATCGATGATAAGTTTAGTGACATTGTTCTCTTGTAAATACTTCAAGTGATTTTCTAATTCTTCACCAGTACCATCGCTAAATGAAGTAATAGACAAAATACCAACACCATCACTACTAACTTCTGAGAAGACAGTATTAGATACTGTATCCCTAGTGATATCTAAATCAAAGCTCTCACTGCCACGTAAGATAGTGACTGTAACAACTGTACCTTTTTCACCTTTGATGACATTTACCATATCATCAATGTTATCTTCTGTAACTTCTGTTCCATCAATAGCAGTGATGATATCACCAGCGATCACACCTGCTGCCTCAGCAGGAGAAGATCTAATGACAGAAGCAATGAAGATCTTGCCATCAACTTCTTGATAAGTAACACCAATTCCCACAAATGAAGACTCAAGTGAACCAGTAAAGCTTGCAAGTTCATCACTAGTCATATACTCAGTATGAGGATCACCTTGAGCATCGACCATACCCTTAATAGCATCATTGATGAGCTGTTGCTTATATTCATCAGAATCATTACCATAGTAGAAATCATTAACTAAATAATCATATACTTTCTCTAATGTAGAGAACCTGCTACTTACACTAGTAGTATCTTCAGAAGACTGCGTGTAATTAGCTACCAAGTATCCACCGCCAAAGCATAAGACAGCAGATAATATAACAAATGTAACTATCAATAAATTTTTCAAAATACTGTTTTTCATACTTTTCTCACCTCAATAATTTTACCATATTTACCACTATTCTGTTTATAAGCTTTTTATAGTTGTAAAGCGTTATCATATACAAATTTGAAAATAAATATGATATATAATAAGTAACTACGTAAAATCAAAGTAATATTTACGTAATGTTTCTATTAATATGTTGTAAAGACAACATTGGAGGGTTAAAAGTGAAAGCCAATAAGTCTAACAAAACTAACTGTCAGACTAATACCATTAATAGATTAATGGATGATTCGTTTTCATATTCCCTTTTAAATATTCAGTTCATTTCTAATGCATATGGTAATAACATTCAACAACTCTGCCATAGTGACTATTTTATTTCAGGTAGCATTCAACTTTCTCCTATTTTCGCAAAGTTAAAGATAGTGCTACCTTTCTTTTATCTTTTCAAAACAAATAATTTAATCCTAAATTAAATTTATATAAACACTCTTTATCTCCATCGGCTTCGATAAATGATTATCGTTGTTGATATATATTATGTTCTTTGGAAAAAACTAGAAAATTATTTTTACGACATTTTTTGTTTTTATTTTAGTTTTCGTATTTCCAAAATTCATAAAGACTTCTACCGTTTTCAATCACGGAGGGAAAAGATTGATAGAAAGGACAGGTATATCAATTGATATACCCGAAAAGGAAATAAGAAATGGAGATAACTCTTGCTGATTTTATTTCTCAATTGATTAATTATCCGTCATTAATCATCACAGCCATCTTGACACTAGGAGTAATCTTAGTAAATGGTTGGACAGATGCACCAAATGCCATCGCCACTTGTGTATCTACTAGATGTATGAGACCAAAAGCCGCAATCTTAATGGCTGCCGCTTGTAACTTCCTTGGCCTAGTATTTATGACGATGATCAACTCAAAAGTAGCAGAAACCATCTACAACATGGTAGATTTTAGTGGAAATGCATCTGATGCTCTTATCGCACTATGTGCAGCATTATTTGCCATCGTAGTTTGGGCAACAGCCGCTTCATTCTTTGGCATTCCAACAAGTGAAAGCCACGCTCTTATCGCTGGACTTTCGGGAGCAGCTATCGCTATGCATAACTCATTATCAGGCATAAATGGTAAAGAATGGATCAAAGTCATCTATGGTCTTGTATTCTCAACAGTTCTAGGATTTGTCGCAGGATTTATCGTTGTCAAGCTGATAGAAGCAATCTGCAAGAACATGAACAGAGTCAAGACTACTGCCTTCTTCAAAAAAGCTCAGATCTTCGGTAGTGCTTCAATGGCCTTCATGCATGGAGCTCAAGATGGTCAAAAGTTCATGGGTGTATTCTTACTAGGAATGTTCCTTGCTAAAGGACAGAGTCAAGTAACTGAAGTAACTGTACCACTATGGTTAATGTTACTATGTGCTATCACAATGGGAGGAGGTAGCGCGATCGGTGGTGAAAAGATCATTAAATCTGTAGGTATGGATATGGTAAAACTTGAACCTTACCAAGGCTTTGCTGCTGATATTGTTGCAGCCTTATGTCTATTACTTTCATCACTTACTGGTTTACCAGTATCAACAACTCACACAAAAACCACTGCCATCATGGGTGTAGGAGCAGCAAGGAACCCTAAGAGAGTTAACTGGTCAATCGTTAAAGATATGGTCTTAGCTTGGGTATTTACCTTCCCAGGATGTGGACTAGTTGGTTATATGATGGCAAAGATATTTATTTGGATATTTTAAAAAGGAGAAATTATGGCTAAAAAATTTGATTATTTTAAATGTTTCATCGACATGGCAGAAATTGCTCATAAAGAAGCAGCACTATTAAAAGATATCGTTTCTGATTACAACACTGAAACAATCCACGATAAGATCACAAATATGCATAATTTAGAAAGAGATGCAGATGATCATAGACATGAATTGTTAGACAAACTATTACATGAATTCTTACCACCATTTGATCATGAAGACATCACAGCCTTGATCGAAAGATTAGATGATGTATGTGACTGTATCGATGATGTAACAATGCGTTTCTACATGTATGACATCCATTCTATGAGAAATGATATTGGTAAGATTTGTGAAGGCATCATTGGTTGTACAGGAGAACTACTAGAGTCAGTAAAGAATTTTGAAAATTATAAAAGAGATTCTAAAGATCTATTAGAACAGATCAATGATGTAAATATGATCGAAGAAACAGGCGATAACTACTACATGGAATCAACTCACCAACTATTCGTTGAAAATGACATCAAAGAGATCATCCGTTGGAAATCATTATATGCTTGTCTAGAAGATTGTTATGATGCTTGTGAAGCAGTAACAGAACAAATGAGAAGCATCATTGTTAAAAACTCTTAATCGATCAATAAAATCTATCAAAAAGAAAGGAAACATCAACCGTTTCCTTTTTTATTTTAGCGATACCCATATAGCAGGACGTACATATAATTCCCAATAGGCTTGCATTCCTCTATATTGTATGTTTCCATTACAATCAACAAACGCCATCGTATAATGCTCTGTTTCTACTGATTCAGTTTCATTTAAATCATCATTAACATCATATTCAAACACATCATTAACATCATAATCAAACACATCATTAACATCATATTCAAACGCATCATTAACATCATAATCAAATCGTTTTTCATCAAAGATAACTATCTCTCCTGGAGTTCTTAACCACCAATCTCTTTGATTTGTTTCGAACCATTCCGAAGCTGAAGATTGTTTTGCAGCATAATTAGAAGCAAAGCATATTCTACTGTAATCAATTTTGAAATACGTTTCAACCTCTTTAATACTGAGCAAGAATACTTTATCGACTGTATCTTTTCCAGTATCGACATCATATTTTTCATTAGGATCAGCAGGCACTAGAGTATCTTGAATCCTTACAGCTTCTTTATCACTAAATGCTTTAGAAAGGAAATCTTCATTTAGCCATTTTCTAATAGAACTATTTTGCCATGTTACTTTTTCATTTAATGGGTTGAACATCATAACCTCTAAGCTATTTTTGCTTAAAAGTAAGATCTTATCATCTTTTTTATCTAGAACATCCCATATGATCGGGTAAATGCTTTCTTTTCTACTCTGCTTCCAAAAACCAAATTCTACTTTATCTCCTACATTTACCATGTCTTTATTTATATCCAGATTCATGATCTTTTTAGGCTTTATCTTATTGAAGTGATCATCATTAATTGCTTCATTTAACCCATCCAATGCTAACCACATGGCAGGACGAACACAGATATAATCATCAACATCTTTTTCATATTCTCTTCCATTTCCATCAATCGCCATTACTCCAAATGTGCATTCTATCGTCCTTGTCCACCAAGATTCGTAATAACCATCCCCATCACTGATCAAAGCAGTAGATTGACATCTCCTTTTTTTATAAGACCCAAAATATTTCTCTATCTCTTTTAAACTTAAAACAAATATTTTATCTTCTGTTAGATGTCCTTTCTTTATTGGCATACCATATTCTCTTTCTATAGCATCAGGATAAAGTATAGTAGGTAAGATCAAATTCTTCTCCTTTTCTGTAAATGAATGATCTATGAAATAACCATTCATCCATTTACGCAAATAAGATCTTTCCCATTTGTATTTATTTTCACTCTCATCTTTTTCTATTCTTTCTGCATCTTCTAGCAAATAGCCGTTTTGACGGTGGAAATACTCTAACTTTTCCAAGCTGTATTTACTAATGACAAGTATCTTATCATCTTTTTTATCTAATACTTGCCAATCAATAGGTAATATCTCACCATTTATAGCTTGAGGGTAACAACCAAATTTAAACTCACTACCTATCTCAAAATTAGAATCTTTCTTTTCATCTTCCTTTATTGCATCATCATATTGATCATTCTCATCAATACTACTAACATAATTCTCATCTAAATTAAGGACAATAGCTGGACGAACACAGATGTCTTCACGATTAATACTAAACTCTTCAGAAGCTCCAGTAAGAGAGATTACTTCAATTTTCTTTTTGTCTGACTTAGTAGTATTATCATCCCTAACCCACCAACAACATTTATGTTTCTTTTTATACGAATAGAAATCTAAAGTCTTAACGTAGTCAGTAACAGGGCACATTATCATTGGTTGTATAAGATATTCATACTTATGAGCTTCTTCTTCTGAGATTAAAAATACTTTATCACTACTTTTAATAGTTTTCTTTCGCCAAGTACCACCCCATTTACTTTCAAGTTCTTCATATCCATATGATATTACATCCTCCATAAGCTTCTTCTCTTCATTACTAAAAGCTTTATTGTAGAAATATTTATTTAACCATTTTCTTAATGAACAACTATTCCAAGTAACATCTTTGTATTCAACATTATAAGGTTGAACATCTAACGCATACTTACTTAAAAGCCATACATTGCTTCCAGATACCTGGAGAACAAACCATTCTATTGGCTTTACTTCACCTTTTTTCCCTTGAATGTATGAACCAAATGATGCAAGATCACCACACTCAAGTGATGCTATTTTTTGCTTATCTCCAACCATGGATTTTATATCGATCACTTGTTTAGGTTGATCCAATGTTTTGCCACAAAATCTCAAATGTTGTCCATTTTCAGAATACTTTTTGATCCACACAACTGGTCGAACACCCATACGGTTTTCAACACTGGCACCATATATGTTAACTGAACCCGAAGCTGTCACATATTCCATGCTACAAGACTCATAGCCATTAGATCTAGCCCACCAACAACAATTACCATTTTCTTGATTTGGAAAATTTATAAATCTACGAGCATAAGCTGTGGGCTTACAAGCTACATTTCCCTTAACATAATTATAAACTTCATCACCAGCCAATAAAAATACTTTATCTTCAGCTTCTCTTGGAGTTGAACTTAGATCACCAACCTCTGCAGTTTCTTTAATGAACATCATTTCTTCTTCAACAAATGCTTCACTAGCAAAAGTATCATTTAACCACTTTCTTATATCACTATTCTCCCAAGTGACTTCCTTTTCCTCATCATTAAACTTTCGCATATCCAAACAATAGCGACTGATTACAAGATAACTTACATCTTTTGTCTCGTTGTAACTATCATCTTTAATGTCTAATATGATCCATTCAATAAGCTTGTCCTCATCATTATGCCCTTGCTTGTAATGACCAAAAGTAAAGATTTCACCAATACTGGGTTGTTCATCTTTATAAAGCTCATCATTATCAATTATCTCTGTACTATACCTATAAATATCTTTCATAATTAACCTTTCTATCAATATGACTATATTAAACTTATCAACAGTTCTTAACACTATATTAAAAGAAAACACTAAATTTGGCAATCATAATCTAGTGCTATCAAAAGTTAAGAGTCAATAAGATCACATGATACACCTTACGTTCAAACCCGCGTTTTGTATAGATATCTACTATTTTCAAATGTGCGTTTTATATATATTTTTGACTATTTTAACTCTGCGTTTTATATAGTAATCTATGCTTTTCAACATTGCGTTTTATTTGACAGTTAGCTATAATTTACTTGAGGTATAAGTTATGACATTCAGAAGAAAGATTTACGATAAACTATTAGAATGGAAAAATGATGCATCAGGGGAAAAGGCATTATTGATCGAGGGAGCAAGAAGAATTGGAAAATCAACAATTGCTGAAGAATTTGGAAAAAGGGAATATAAAAGCTATATATTAATAGATTTTAATGACGCTAGTCAATTAGTTATAGATGCCTTCAATAATTACTTAAATGATCTTGACACTTTCTTTATGCTCATTGCCACTGAATATGATACTTCACTATATCCTCGGCAGTCACTTATCATTTTTGATGAGGTTCAAAAGTTTCCAAAAGCTAGACAATCAATTAAAAAATTAGTAAAAGATGGTAGGTTTGATTATCTTGAAACTGGCTCGCTTATCTCTATCAAACAAAATGTAGCTGACATAACCATTCCTTCTGAGGAAAGATCAATCAAAATGTATCCAATGGATTTTGAAGAATTCTGTTGGGCACTAAATGAAGATTCATTACTGAATTACATTAAAGATTGTTACAATAATTTAAGACCACTAGAAGAAGGATTGCATCACAAAGCTATGCTTTTATTTAAGCAATATATATTAGTTGGTGGGATGCCAAAAAGTGTGGACAAATATATTAATAACTCACGTAGTTTTGTTGAAGCAGATAGTGAAAAAAGAGATATCCTAACTTTATATAGAAATGATATTTCAAAGATAGATGGTCCATACAAATCAAAAGTTGCTTCAATATTCGAACAAATACCTACATTCTTATCACAACACGAAAAGCGAATACGTCTATCTAACATTGAACCTAATTCAACCTTTCCTTCATACAAAGAAACATTCTACTGGCTGTCAGACTCAATGATCTGCAATATGTGTTTTAACTGTAGTAATCCAAATGTTGGACTATCAATCAATGAAGATCGCACTTCAGTTAAATGTTATATGGGCGATACTGGCCTTTTAATTAGTCATGCTTTTACTCCGAATGAAATAGCTGAAGGTCAATTATATAAGCAAATACTCCATGACAACCTTTCTATCAATAAAGGAATGATATTTGAAAACGCGGTTGCACAAGCCCTAACAAGTAACGGTCATGCGTTATATTTCTACACGAAGTATGACCATATAAAGAAAAGAAACGACATAGAAATTGACTTTATTATTTCAAACAAAAGTAAGACAATGCCAAAGATCTTCCCAATCGAAGTAAAATCTAACAAAAAATATACGATAAAATCGTTAGAAAAATTTAATCAACTATATCACAAAAGAATCGGAAAATGTTATGTTATTCACCCAAAAAACTTATCAGTGACAGATGAAATAATCTATTTACCTGTTTACATGACTTTCTGTTTATAAAAGGAGCATCAGTAAATGTTCCTTTTTTTTCT
>CAVCVO010000047.1:0-61207 GCA_963606005.1 Anaerovoracaceae bacterium | reverse complement strand
AAGAGGTTGTATTACCTCATACCCATGGTGTCGGGTATTTCTTTACAGCCCCTTTTAGTTTTATGCAATTATTGATTGAAAGTCCTCTAATGTTAATAAATCTATGGTAGCACTTGAATCTTTGACTACGCGTTTTGATTGATTAAGTATAGCTTTTTCGATGACATTTCTTGACAAACGCCCATTACCACTTCTTACTGAATCATTTTCTTGTACTTTAGTAAAGTAATCAGTTAATGGTTGAGTTACTTCATCAGCAAGTTTATAACCTGCTTTTTTGGCATTGATGAGTGCAATCTTATAAAGTTCTTCTCCTGTGTAATCTGGAAATTCGATTTGATTAGGGAATCTCGATTGTAAACCACTATTTGAAGATAAGAATTCTGACATTTCTTTTGTATAACCTGCTAGGATGACGATAAGATCATCACGATTATCTTCCATAGCTTTTACTAAGGTATCGATACATTCTAAGCCAAATGAATCATTTTCTCCTCGATAAAGTGAATAGGCTTCATCAATGAATAAGATACCACCCATTGCTGATTTGATGACTTGCATAGTTAATGGAGCAGTATGACCAACATATTTACCAACTAGATCGCTACGACTGACTTCTACTAACTGACCATTACTCAATACACCGATGGCTTTTAAGTATTTAGCAAGTAGTCTTGCAATAGTAGTTTTTCCTGTTCCAGGATTGCCAGTAAAGATCATATGCTTGCTTACATCATAAGTGCTTAAACCTTGTTGTTGTTTGAGTTTTTGAGCTTGATAGAAATCTTGTAAAGAATAGATATATTCTTTAATGCTGTCTAGACCAACGATCTCATCTAGTTCTTTTTGAACTTCTTCAATAGCATTGTTGACTACTTTTGGTAAGAATTGTGTCATTTCTGATTCATTGAAATAAACTTTTTCATCATGATAGTCAATAGTGATAGCACTTATTGGATTACCTGCTAATTTATACTCTGTTAAGCCTTTGTATAGATCATTAAAGACATTTATCAAATAGAGTAAATTAGTAGAATCATATTTTTCGATGATATGGTCATCGTAGCTAACAGTAGTCTTTACTGTAGCATTTAGTTTTGTTGAACATTCTTTTTGGAAGTTAGATAGTTTAACTGGGTAGATTTCTTTGATATCTTCTCTAGTTAGAGAATTAGTAGTTAAGGAATCACTTATTGCATTGATGAATCTTGAGCCAACGACATTCAATAACTTAGATGTTTTATAAGTAGTGATGAATACTAGATATTTTCCTTTAAAAGAAAGAGATGAAACACTATTTTTGACTAAAGTGTTTGTTGCTTCTGTAAGCTGGCCTTTATTTAAGATATAACGTTTTGTTAGCGATAAGCAACCATTTGTTAAGATCTCTTCGATATAGTTAAGATAAGAAGCAGCGATCTGATCAACGTTGTCAAAGATGATGACTTGGCTATTGTTGATAGCACCATACAAGTCACTGACAAAGTTATTCTCATCTTCTTTTGAAGAATATTTAGATAGGTCTACTGTGGAGAGCTTAGAGTTACTTAATAATTGTTCTTCAGTTAAATAATTAGTGATGTTTTCAATAGAGGTGTGTCTACCAGTATAACTAGCTCCACTTACTAATATCGCACAAGCTAAACCACTTGTCTGTTGACCACTTACAAATGGTCTTTTAAAACCTTTTGAAAGATTAATGAGATAATCATCTTGTTTTAAAATGTTGATCTTTAATCTATCTAGAATGTTATCAAACTTTTCATCAAGAGTTTTAGAATCTTCAACGATATTTAATGTTGCTTCATTTTCAATCTGAGGAAAATCTTCTTTGAAATCGTTTTTTAGGTTTTCCCTTAGTTGATCGATATTGGTATCAACATTGTAGATCTGATCATAAAGGGAATCAGTCTGTGCTTTGATCTTATCACTATTTTCTTTTAATCTTTGTAATTCTGGGCTTAGATCAACACCAGTGAAAGGATCGTTCTTTAATGTAGCGATATCTTCAGAAGATAAAGTCCTTTTGGGAGCATCTTTTCCTAAGACCTTGCGATATAATTCTTCTCTTTCTTTTTTTCTATCTGTCATATATTTATTTTCCAATCTTTGAATTCAATTCTGATAGACGAGCTAAACGAGAATTGTTCATTATCTTTTTGACCATTAATAATGCATCATAGTAGCCCAGTAAGAAGGAATCGACATTAGTACTTCTTACTTTTGACTTGTAAGTATTTAAGTCAGTATTGATGTTCTTTTCTAACTCTTTTAAAGAGTCTTTATTCTTTTTGACTTCTTCAATATAGTAATTGATAGCTTGCTTATAACCATCTTGTTTTTCACTAGGATAGTTATCATAAACGATATTTTCTAAGCAAGCTAGTATTTGATCATAACGTGATGAATAAGACGCATTTTCTACAGAACGATTGATATGAGGTACGACTGTACGATAATTAGTTGTAGAAAAGGATGAATAACTATTAGTTGATCTATTAGTAGTAGTCTTTCTTCCTAAAACAGTATCGTTGATCGTTTTTTCAAACTCGTTGAGTGATTGATCGACAAATTCACCACTGTTAAGTTTTGCTAACATTTCATCAAGTGATTCACTCCAAGTCTTATTACTCATTTGTGTTCTCCTTTTTCATTTCATCTACTAATCCATCTTTCTTTAAGATAGATTCCAAAGTACGCATGTCTACATTCATCTCAGTGTAGTAATCTTCTACAAGTGAAGATGATATAGTCTTTAAGGCACCATTGATAAGAACAATAGTTTTTAGTAAACGATCTTCACTAGCTTTAGCTTCTGCTGAGTCAGAGCCATTCTTTTTTAAACGGATGTAGTTAGCTAAGATATCATTTAACATTGGCATGTAGTATTGATATAGTTTAACTGTCTTTGTTTTACTATCATTAAATTCATCTTCGGTTTTTTTGATCTGACGCAAGTATGCGATAGTTTCATTTAAACCATCATTGATTTGTTGATTGGAGATGCTAGTCTGTAATTCACTAAATTGTTTGATGTAATAAGCACTGTCCTTTTTGATTTCTGTCTTTTCTTTTTCTTTGGCTTTTTCTTCTTGTTTAGCTACGGTTGTTGTTTCAGCTTTAGTAGAATTCTTTTTGTTGAGATATTTGGTCAATTCATTAGCTAGGGCATTAAATGCATAAGGATAAGCACTATAATAATCTTTTAGTGTACCAATATATTCATCACGCATGTAGATATCAACTGTATCAAGATCCACATTATTTATATCTGTTACTTTTAAATAAGTTTCATCATCGATATTGATCTGTTGGTTGTTTTCAAAATATTTGCTCATCTTCTTCATCAAAGTTTTTTGATAGGTATTAACTGAAGTATAAGCTGTTGTGGTTTCGCCTTTTTTCTTTTTGATCGCATCTGAGATCAACTTTACCAAGAAGGCAACAAATATACCTCCCATAACTAGTGGTGCTAAGAGCATAACCAAATCTAAAAGATTGAAGAACAAGCTACCGGCAAAATCTAATATACTTGAAAAGATGATCAGTAAAAAGATCAGTCCTATTAGTGAAATATTTGTTCGATGGCGATCGTATCTTCTCATAACAAAACCTCCTGTCAATATTTTAATTATAGCATTTATTCGCTATTTTTTCCGATATTATTCACAAATATAGTACGACATAAATGGTATAATAAAGCAGTTATCTAAGGGTGTGATGTTTTATGAAAGATAAGATAGTTATAAGGGGAGCTAAAGAAAACAACTTAAAGAATGTTTCTTTGGAGATACCTCGCGATAAGTTCATTGTCATGACGGGTTTAAGTGGCTCTGGCAAGACCTCTTTAGCTTTTGATACGATCTATGCTGAAGGACAAAGAAGATATATTGAATCATTGTCTACTTATGCTAGACAATTTTTAGGTGGTGTTGATAAGCCTAATGTTGAAGCAATTGAAGGATTATCACCAGCTATCGCTATTGATCAAAAGTCGACGAATAATAACCCAAGAAGTACGGTAGGTACGATCACTGAGATCTATGATTATCTGAGATTATTATTTGCTCGTATTGGTGTACCTTATTGTCCTAATCATAATGAGCCGATAACTTCTCAAACCATCAGTGAGATGTTGGATGCGATCATGACTTTAGATGAAGGCCAGAGAATGTATATCATGGCACCAGTTGTCCATCAGAAAAAAGGTACTCATAAAGATTTGTTAGCTAAACTACTAAAGGATGGCTATATCAGAGTGGAAGTAGATGGCGAGATAAAACTTTTAGAAGATGAGATCGTTTTAGAAAAGAATATTAAACATGATATCAATGTTGTCATCGATAGGATGGTGAAAAAGGATGAGAATAGAAGTAGGATCCATGATTCATTAGAGAGTGCAATCGCTTTAAGTGATGGACTTGTACTCATCAAATATGATGATAAAGAAATGTTATTCTCTACTCATTATGCTTGTAAATATTGTGGCTTTAGTGTTCCTAAACTTGAACCACGTTTGTTTTCTTTTAACTCACCACTTGGAGCTTGCCCAGATTGTCATGGCTTAGGCTTTAAACAAAAAGTGGATTTGGACTTGTTGATACCAGATGATAACCTCAGTATCAATCAAGGAGGCATCCGTTATTATAAAAATATAGTTAATACTATGAATCTTGAATGGTTGAATTATCAAGTCTTACTAGATCATTATCATATTGATAAAGATAAACCTTTAAAGGATTTTACGGATAAAGAAATGGATATCATTCTTTATGGTTCAGATGAGCCAATAACTTACTCCATCACTTCTCGTGGTGGTACAACAAAGACTACCACAGGCTTTGTAGAAGGAGCTGTTAGCTTGATAGAAAGAAGATATACTGAGACTACTAGTAATTCTTCTAGAGAGTGGTATGGCACATTTATGGCAGATTTTGAATGTCCTACTTGTCATGGTAAAAGATTAAATGAAGTGGCTTTATCTGTAAGAGTTGGTAATAAGAATATCATTGAATGGACTCAGATGAGCATTAAACAAGCATTGGTATTCATTGATTCTTTACAATTAACAGATATGCAACATAAGATTGCTGATATCTGTTTGAAAGAGATCAGGGATAGATTAAAGTTCTTACAAGATGTTGGCTTGGAGTATCTGACTTTGGATAGACTTGCTGGTACTTTAAGTGGTGGTGAGGCTCAAAGGATAAGGCTTGCCACTCAGATCGGTTCTCAATTAACAGGTGTATTATATGTTTTAGATGAGCCTTCTATCGGCTTACATCAAAAAGATAATGATAAATTAATTCAAACGCTAAAGAATATGCGTGATCTAGGCAATACTTTGATCGTAGTTGAACATGATGAAGATACGATGCGTGCTTGTGATTGGATCGTTGATGTTGGACCAAAAGCTGGTATTCACGGTGGTAATATCGTTTATAATGGCCCTTCAGCCGATATCGTAAATTGTCCAGAAAGTATCACAGGTCAATTCTTATCGGGGAAAAGAAAAATCTCTAGACCAGAAAAAGTTAGAAAAGGTAATGGTCATAAATTAGTCGTTAAAGGGGCTAGCGAGAATAACTTAAAGAACATAAATGTCAGTATCCCACTAGGCACATTTGTAGTGGTAAGTGGAGTTTCAGGTTCAGGAAAGAGTACTTTAGTCAATGAAGTCATCAGTAAATCAGTGATGAAATATTTGGGTAGAAGTAGAGTAAGAGTTGGTGAAGTAAAAAGTGTTAAGGGTATGGAAAATATCGATAAGATCATTATCATCGATCAGAATGCGATTGGTCGTACTCCAAGAAGCAACCCAGCAACTTATACTTCCGTGTTTGATGATATAAGGGCTCTGTTTGCTCAAAGTGTAGAGGCAAAGATGAGAGGTTATGATAAGTCAAGATTCTCATTCAATGTGCCGGGAGGAAGATGTGAGAGCTGCAATGGTGATGGCGTAAAAAGGATATCTATGAACTTCTTACCTGATATTTATGTCACTTGTGATAATTGTCATGGTCAAAGATACAATGAAGAGACTTTGCAAGTGCACTATAGAGGTAAGAATATTTATGAAGTCTTAGAGATGACAGTAGAAGAGGCCTGCGAGTTCTTCTCTGCTGTACCAAAGATCAAAACAAAATTACAAGCTTTGATGGATGTTGGCTTAAGTTATATCAAGTTAGGTCAGGCAGCTACTACTTTAAGTGGTGGTGAAGCTCAAAGAGTTAAACTGGCTAGTGAATTACAAAAGAAAGCTACAGGTAAGACTTTATATATCTTAGATGAACCTACTACTGGTTTACATAGTTATGATGTGCAGAAACTGATCGATGTCTTACAGAGAATTGTTGATCATGGTGATACTGTCATTGTCATTGAGCATAACTTGGATGTCATCAAAAATGCAGATTATATCATTGATCTTGGCCCTAATGGTGGGGATGATGGTGGAAGAGTTGTTGCTTGTGGTACAATAGATGATGTAATGGCGACTAGCGAGAGCTATACAGGTCAATACCTAAAAAAGCTATTACAGGAGGATAAAAGATGAAGAGAGTATTTGTCAAAGACGTCTGGGATTATTTCCAATACCGTAGGATCTGTGGTGATGACAAGTCATTAGAACGTGAAATTTTTGATGCTGATATCAATAG
Source organism: Anaerovoracaceae bacterium (assembly GCA_963606005.1). GTDB lineage: Bacteria > Bacillota_I > Bacilli_A > Erysipelotrichales > Erysipelotrichaceae > UBA1783. The sequence goes on along the minus strand of CAVCVO010000047.1, from coordinate 54,548 downwards.
ACCAGGAATGGAATTGTGTGGTTATTTTACTGAGCATATCTATCGTAGGATAGTGTTGTTAGGTGAAAAAGAAATTGTTTATATCGGCAAGATGAGTCAACAAGCTCAAAGGGAAGCTTTTGATTATCTAACTAATGAGAATATTCCGATGATCTTGATATCTCGTGATCTTCCTTGCCCTGAGTTATTACTTGAAATAGCTCAGAAAAAGAATTTCCCAATATTCTCATCATTTGCTCCAACATCTTCACTGATCGTAGAGATTGTATCTTTCTTGGAAGAATACTTTGCTCAGGTTGATTCATTACATGGCGTACTTTTACAGATCTATGGTAGAGGAGTACTCATTACTGGTGAATCTGGGGTAGGTAAAAGTGAGATCGCTCTAGAATTAGTAAAAAAGGGACATATATTGATCGCGGATGATCGTGTTGATGTTTATAGAACACATAACCATATCAATGGTGAGGCTCCTGAGGTATTAAAGAACATGTTAGAGATCAGAGGTATTGGTATTATTGATGTCACAAGGATGTTTGGCGTTGCCTCAACTGCCGAAAAAGCACAGATCGATTATGTCATCCATTTGAAGAAGTGGAGAGAAAATGAACAATTTGATCGTATGGGAACAGATGAAGAATTCTTAACAGTATTTGGCCTAAAGATACCGATGATCACTATCCCGGTTTCCGATGGTAGATCTATCGCTGTTCTTGTTGAGTCAGCTGTTAATAATTTCATCTTACGTAGTAGGGGAATAAATACGGCAACGATCATGGAAGAAAGGGTAATCGATTATATCAACAAACAAAAGGAGGAAGCATAAAAATGGAATTTTTCCCGAGTATGGCTGTATTTTTGAAGATAGGTTCGATAGAAATAAGATGGTATGCAGTGTGCATACTAACAGGTGCCTTATTAGCTTATTATTTAAGCGATAGGGAAGCAAAAAAAGATAAGTATGATTCTGGAGTATTAGATGATATCTTCATTGGTTGTATGTTCTTTGGTATTTTAGGAGCAAGACTATGGTATTGCTTGTTCTACAATTGGAGTGGTTATATCTCTAATCCTATCTCTATCATTGAGATATGGGATGGTGGATTAGCAATCCAAGGTGGTCTTATCGCTGGAATATTATTCGCCATCATCTATTGCAAGATTGAACATTACCAATTTTGGCATTTAGCTGATATTGTTATGCCTAATGTCTTATTAGCTCAAGCTTGTGGACGTTGGGGGAACTTTTTTAATCAAGAAGCTTATGGCAACGTAGTCAAAGAGAGTTATTTTGATGGTATATTATCTTTCTTAAAACAAGGAATGTATATCAATTATGAATACAGACAACCGATGTTCTTTTATGAGAGCGTTTTGTGTTTGGTAGGATTTATCTTGATAAAGATTTATCGTAATAGTGCCAATGCGAAAAGAGGTAGTGGCTTATTTGCTTATTTAGCATGGTATGGTGCGATACGTTTCTGGATTGAAACTCAAAGAAGTGATTCGTTAATGTTAGGTAACTTAAAAATGGCGATGATCGTTTCAGTTGTATTCATGCTCATTGGAATTCCTGGATTATTAGGTGTGTTCAATAAACTCATCAATAGGAAAAAACCAGTTATCATTTTTGATCTTGATGGTACATTGTTGGATACTCAACCAGCTATCTTTGCTTCATTCAAACATACTTTTGAGATTTATCGTCCAGAGTTACAACTTACTGATGAAGATTATGCTAGTTTCTTAGGGCCTACTTTGAAACAATCATTCCAAAAGTATTGCCCAGATGCTTCTGCAGAGCAGATTGATGAGATGGTAGCCACTTATAAAGAACATAACGATAAAGTTCATAAGGATCTAGTAAAAGCTATGCCTAATGTCAAGGAGTTATTGGATTGGTTAAAAGAAAATGGCTACAAAATAGCTATTGCTTCTAGTAAAGTTAGTAAGACTATTGAGTTAGGTCTAGAGGTGAGTGGACTTACAGATTATTTTCAAACTATCGTAGGGGTAGAGCAAGTTTACAATCCTAAGCCAGATAAAGAGATCTTAATCAAGACTTTAAAAGAATTAAAAGCTCCATTTACTAATGCGGTATATGTTGGTGATAGTGCAAGTGATATTGAATGCGCTAAAAACGCTGGTGTATATTCTGTTGGTTTTACTTCAAATAAGTTAAAGATAGATGATCTTAAGGCATCTGAACCCAATGAGATCATCGATGATATGGGACAGTTAAAAGAAGTCTTAAGTAAAGATCATAGTTGGTCGTTTAATCTTAAATAGAAAGTGCAGTGATGCACTTTTTCTTTAGAGTTGGGAAAAGCAACTGAGTGATTAGTAACACAAAATTAAACTACAAGGTTACTATATAGTTAATAAAGATCACGGTATTATGGGTGTATAAATAATAGGAGGACAGGTTATGTATATCAATGATAAAGAATTAAAGGAATATCTTGATAAATATTTGTTGCTTGCGATCAAAGAAGATATTTTTATTGTTAAAGATGGCAAAGTTGTTGCCAAATTAAGTGCACCTTACCAAGATAAGAAACAAATAGTTGAATCTTTAGTGGGCATTATTCCAAGTGAAATGTCATTAGAAGAAGCTAAGGAAGAAAGACTAAATAAAATATGAAAGTTCTCATAGATACTTGCATCATTATAGATGTGTTACAAAAGTGAGAACCATTTGTAGATGATTCTAAAGATATTTTTTTATTATGTTCTCAACAGTTGTTTGATGGTTTTATAAGTGCGAAGGCTATGACAGATATTTATTATCTAATGCATCGATATACACATAATGATGGTACGACAAGGACAAAGTTAACAAGCTTGTGTGTATTATTCAATCTATTAGATACAACTAAAGCAGATGTAGTGAATGCTTTAATGTCAGATGCGTCTGATTATGAGGAGGCAGTAATGATTGAAACAGCTTTACGAAATAATATTGATTGTATTGTTACTAGAAATGCGAATGATTACAAGAATAGTAAAACTAAAGTTTATGAACCAATTGATTTCTTTAGATTGTTTAAAGTTTTGAATGACCTGGGGGGATTTGAATGTGACTTCATTGCTGCTATATTTGGGTATAATCTTTTTACAGAAGATAATGAAATAAATAAACCCACTATTTTAAAATGGTGGGTTAGATGTTTTACACTTCGATTCTGGCTATCTTTCCCCAAGGAGGAGTGACTTCATTATTGTTTAGTAGCCATAATACTGGTATTTTCATTGTTATGCTTTCCTCTGGGAAGGGGGCAAAGCCATCTGTTAAGATGATGATGCAAGCAGGTAGATTATCTTGCATATACTTGTTGACATATTTGAAGATGATCGTAAAGTCTGTGCCACCACCTCCTGCAGGTTGGATCCTTTTGAATTCTTGCTCATCTGTAAAGCGTTTTGGCTCAATGATTGCTGCATCAAAGAAACCTAACCAGCCTTGTAGTTTGCCATCATACTGATCTATAGCTCCTTTTACTTCACTATAGGCTTGAGTTATCATCTCGTCACTCATGGATCCGGAAGTATCGATCATAAATAAGATATCTTTAACATTTTCAGTTGTGTCATTGAAGTCTGGTAAGAAGAAACCAGTATCATCATATCTTTTATCTGGGGGATTAAAGGAATAATCGGTAATCTCTTCTTGGACAAAGTCATTAAGGATCATTCGCCAATCTGTTTGGGGTTTTAAGATCTCTTTGATCTTTCTTTGCGCAAATGCTGGTAAAATTCCTCGAGAATTAGTTGGATCTTTTATTGAAATGGTTTGACAAGTATCAATAAATCTTTTTGTCCAAATATCTTCTAATTCATCACTATCTTCATCAGTCGCCCAGAATGAATGATCATCCCAAGAGTCGCCTTTAAGATCTTTAGGCAACATTTCATAGACTTGTTCAGCAGTGAAATTGAATCCTTCTTCGCCATTAGGGGTGGTGTGCATAGATGGGCCATATTTACTTAAAGTGATCGTCGTTAGATCCATATTGTTAGATAGTAGGATATTAGAATTGACAACAATGTCACAGGCTATATTGAATCTTAAATGATCTCGATCATTTCTTCTTAAACAGTGTTGTAAGACGACATGTAATATTTCATGCATCAGTATGAAATCTAATTCTTCATCACTTATCTCTTCAAGAAATTCTGGACTGATGTAAAGTCTAGTGCCATCGGTAGATGCAGTCTTACATTTACTTTCAAGGGTAAAGGTCAAATGACTTAATAGTAAGCCATAGAAACCATTTTTCATCAATATCCTCATGCGAGATAACATTAGTCTTTTTTGATAATGTTTTATTTTCTCGTTAGATAGTTCCATTTAACAGTCTTCCTTTGCTTTTTAACCAACTACTAAATTCCGGTATGCTTAGTAGCTTCTTTTTGTAGTCATCTTCAATATATAAGTAATCTTTTAATAGGATCGTAGAGAAATCTGGTGGTAGCTTCTCAGCAAATCTTATTGAATTAGCAATCTGTTCTAAGTCATCCTTATGTGCTGAAGCATAGATAGTCATTGATGAGATAAGAGCATACATGCTATCGGTATTTTTTGGCACTGTTACATCTTTGCCATTAAAAATGTCTTCAATCTTTGGTAATCCTTTGTAGATCTTATCCCAAGTCCTAAGTTCAATGGCCACACCATTACCAACAAGTCCACAGATAAGAGGGTACATATGATTGATATCATTATCAATGTTATTGAGAATGTTACTTACCATTTCCCAAGAACGAGGTGTTGTAAAAGCAAGATCATCATTTGTGGCATCAAAACCCATTAAATATGATTGACGGAAGGATAAGAAACCAATGACTTTTTCATTGATGCCTTTAGATATTGCCCATTTCTTCCAAGAAGAGAAGTTTGTTTCAATATTAAAGTGCATTAATCTATTAGCTAAAGCTTTTGGCATCTTGTAGGCAACGGATTTATCAGTGACTCTATTACCAGCTGCTAAGATGATGCAATTATCTGGTAATTTGTGCTCACCTACTGTACGATCAAGAGTGATCTGATAGGCTGCAGCTTGTACTGATTGAGGAGCAGCAGAGATCTCGTCTAAGAATAAGATGTTGATGATATCAGCACTATCATTCATTTGAAAGATCTGTGGTTTTAACCAAATAGCTAATGTTTTATCAGCATTAGCTGTTGGTATGCCTCTAAGATCGATTGGATTAAATAAGAGTAGACGCACATCCGTGATGTTTACTTTTTTATTTGTTTCTTTTTCAATCTTTTGACCGATCTGTCTAATAGCTTGAGATTTACCAACTCCTGGAGCACCCCATAACATTACTGATGGCATTGTTTGAAGTGGTAAGTTTTTATTGATGATGCTGCTATAAGCAGTAGATAGTTTGTCTACTAGTTTATCTACGGTAAGGGTAGGGATGTTTGAAAATTTTAGATCACTCATTTTTTGTCTTCCTCCTGTAATTTTTTATCTAATTGTTCTACTTTGTTTTTGTAAAATTCGATCTGATCGCCATAACTTTCTTTTATAGCTAATTCATTTTGAATATCTTTTTTACGAGTTATAAGTTTTTCTTGGGATTGTTTTAGGTTAGTAAGATATTGTTGTAAATTATCTAAGAAGTTATCAATACGTACTAGATTGCCTAATTCTTTGTTAGCTAATTCTACATAATATCTAGTTGATCTTTCTAACCACACAAATGGTTTTTCGTTTGTCATGTGAGCAGGTAAGATGATATCGAAGCCACGATAGTTCATTAATAACTTTTCTTCAGCTTGTAAGAAGTGACTATCTAGAGCTTTAGAAATCTCTTCTCTTAATACCTTTCTTTTTTCTGCTTCTTTCTTTTTGTCATCTTTTTCAATAGCTTGAGGATGATCCTTTAGCCAATCTTGATAAAAAGTTAGATCTTTTTGGCAGTTGATTATCTTGTCATTATTTATATTGATTCTTTCTGGTAATTCTTTTAATTCTTTTTCTAAGTTGAATCTTGTTTCTAATAACTTTCTTTGTAATGTTAGAAAGCGAGTTAATTGGTTTGCTGCTTCAACTCTTTCTTTGACTAATGGATTACCGATAGCTAAGGCTTTGACCTCTGCATAGTCTAATACTGATCCTTCGATGTCAGCTCCACTTCTGACAGTAAGACAACCAGAGAGTAGATCACAGATAAATCTTTGCTTGGTCTCAAGTAATTGCCAAGAGTAGGCATCAAAGCTACCTTCAGTGATGTAGCGATAGATGTGAACCTTTTTATTGGTATTACCTGGCCTTAGTATTCTTCCTTCTCTTTGAGTCATATCCGCAGGTCGCCAAGGTATATCGATATGATGTAAGGCATATAATTTATCTTGAACATTGACACCAATTCCTAATTTGAAAGTTGAACCGATTAAAATCCTAATATCACCATTCCTAACTTTTCCAAATAACTTATTTCTTTTAGTATCTGTATCAGCATCATGGATATAAGCAATATCTTGTTGTGGTATGTTATAAGCGATAAGTAATCTCTTTAATTCATCGTAGATATTAAAACCAGCTTTTGGGGTAGAAGTGTCGCAGAATATTAATTGAGTAAGCTTGTCTTTTTCTGTTTTGAAATAGATATCAGCTACATTTTCGGCACATCTTGCAACTTTTGATTGGTAGTCAAACTTAGCTTTTTTATCGACTAATCTTAGATCTAAAGCTGCTTTTCTTCCATCGGTAGTGATCTTTAACATATTGTCATCTTTTCTTCTGACTTTTCTTTGCCTTATCTTATCGGCTCTTTTAGAGATCTCTTTGAGATAGTCATCTAATTTGTCAGTTTTACCGATCAAATTATCTTCATAACCATCAAATTGAGGTATTTCATTAGTGATATCTAATTGATGAAAATCAGCTATTGATGATAAAAGGGAAGTCAGCTCTGGTAAGTTATGGAATTTAGAAAATCTTGTAGCTAATCTGTATGAGTTAGTGTCGACATCTATTTCAAACTCTGTTACCTTTTGAGCAAACATACCTATCCAACTATCAAAGTTTTCTAATTCTAACATAGCTAATTCACCAGGCTGCAAGTATAACTGCATGATGTAGGCGTCAGTGATGGAATTAGTGATTGGAGTTCCTGTTGCCATGATGACTCCTTTACCATCATTATTCTTTTGTACATGTCTTACCTTATCTAACATGTCCTTACATTTCTTAGAACCTTTCGCGTTGATGCCTAAAACAGAACTAGTTTGAGTTTCAATTGGAAGATTTTTGAAGTTATGAGCTTCATCGACAAATAATCTGGTTATCTTTAGATCATCAAAGTAAATCTGATCAGGATTTTCTAACTTTTCTAAGGTAAGAGTAGCTATCTTAGCATCGATATTATCTCTTTTGGTTTTAAATGATCTTGAATAGCGATTTGTTTTTAGTAGATCATTGATCGCTTCCTTTTCTTTTTTGAGATTTTCAATTTGATAGTCTTTTGATAATGGAATGAGATTAAAACTACTATAGGCAATGATGATGCCATCGTAATCTTCATCACGCATTTTTGTTAAGACTTCTTTTCTTTTACTTGGCGTAAATGTTTTAGGTTCAATACATAAAACATTAGCATTAGGGTAAAGCCGTAAGAAGATGTCTTTCCATTGACCAACAATGTTATTAGGTACGACATACATATTTTTAGTTGATAATTTCATTCTTCTTAATTGCTGACCGGCAGCGATCATGATGAATGTTTTACCTGAACCAACATCGTGAGCTAAAAGAGTATTATCACCAAAGATGATCCTAGCTACTGCATCTTTTTGATAAGGGTAAAGATAGATATCTTTAGCCATGTTAGGAAATTGTAAAAATGAGCCATCGTACTTGCGTACTCTTACGCAACTATATTGTTCTTCGTAGATCTTTTCTAATCTTTTTTTGCGGGTTACATCAAGCCATATCCAATCTTGAAATTCCTTGATGATCAATTGTTGCTTTTCTAAGGCAGCAGTGGTTTCGGCTTTATTGATGGTCTTGATATCTTTACCAGTTGTGGGGTCATAAGAAGTATTATAGATGGCTACTGTACGCATATTTAGTGTTTTTTCTAATATGTGCAATGCTTCCATTCTATCAGTGCCATAGGTCTTTCTTGAAGCAATAGAGTAGTAATATCTATCTTTATGAGGTATTTCCCAAGTTCCTCTTTTTACGTCATGGATTGTTTTACTTTCTTCAATGAGCTGCTTTTTTATATCCGCATTGATGTAATAATTGTTGTAGGCTTCTCCTAACAAGTGAGTGATGAAATCATCAATGACATCAGTTGGCACCCAAGGTGAACCTAAAGTTACATAGATATCTTTATAATCAATAGATTGTGGCAATATTCTTTTTAAAGCTTTTAGGTTTTCTCTAAATTGTCCATTGTATTTGTCATTGGCCTCTTTTGCGATTTGATACTTTTTTCTTAGGTTGCCAGATAAGTATTCATCAGCCATTTTCCAACCTTTGTAGTCATCTTCTTGCCAAATTTCAGGATCTTGATAGATAGAGCCTTTTAATTCATGTATGACAGTTTTTTTATCCTTGTTACAAAGAGAGGCAATATAGTCAATATCTACATTACCTAAGTTATTTAAACATAAGATAAGAGCATCAGAAGTATTATCGACTTGTGTTTTATTAATAGGAGTTTCTTCTTCAAAAAGAGCATCCCAATCATTAGATAAATCCATTGATGAGAAATCATCTTGTAATATTGATTTATCTTCCTTTTGTAAGTAGTTTAAATCATAGTCATCTTTAGTAAGTAATTGTTGGAAAAAGTTAGTAGATTTAGCTGTTTGTAAGATCTCGCTCATCAGTTTTACCTCCTTTAAGTAAAGGTAGTATAACAAAAAGGATGTACCGTTAGTGGTACATCACAATTTTTTTTTTGGCCAAATTGTATAATGTTTTGGGCTATTGTAAGCCATATTTTTTTGTGGCATTTTCTATTGATCTTTTAATGCTGTCTCTTAAAGATGTTGGCTGGACTACTTCGACATGATCGATATATTGCATAGCCCAATATTGCATTGCTTTTGGACTTGCTTTAACAGAAACATATACTTTGTCTTCGTTATCCTCTAATTTTTTTACACTGATGGAAGTTCCAAACCAGTCAATGACTTGATCGATGATAGATTTATCAATGATCATTTCAACTGATTCAGGAGTATCAGAGAACATATAAGGCATACTTGTTGAGAATTGTTTATAGTTAATGCCATTTTCATATCCTGGTAAACTTTTTAAAGGTGTTAGTGGTAATTCTGTCACTATTAGATTAGTGATCTTATCAACACGGTAATAGATGACATCTTGATGACGTTCATCGTAAGCCATTAGATAATATCTTTGGTTATGTAGTAACATCTGATAAGGACTTACTGTTTGTTCGGAAGTTTTTTTCAACTTCTTATTGATGTCATATTTGTTGTAGTCAAACTTGATCTGATGTTTTTGACTGATGGCTTGTTCAATACTGTCAATATTTAAGAATAACTCATGGTTTTCACCTTTACTCCAGTCATTGACAGTATGGATGTATTTGATGTTCGATTTAAAATATTTATTTGAAAGAGAACAGATACGATTGATCAGATCTTTGGTGTAAGAAGCTGGTATATATCTACTACTAAGGACAGCATCGATCAACATATGTAGTTCAGCATCTTCAAAATCACGGACAGCTATATAGCTACCAGCTCTTTTTGATTCAATCTCTACACCTACTTCTTTTAGTAGGCTGATATTTCTACCGATCGCTTTTCTTTCAATGACAATGCCATATTCATTTTCTAAGTGTCTTGCGATATCTTCTTGTTTTAAAGGATGGTTTTCATCACTATATTCCTTTAAGATCTGCCAAATTCTAAGCAAGGCAAGCTTTTTTGGTTCATAACTATCCATAGTTGTCACTCCTTATCACTATTTTGATTTCTTTATCTTTATTTTACCAATTGTGAGTTATTTTTCAATAAGAGGATTAAAAAGAATTGGGATAATTAATGTTGATTTTTATAAGAGGTTATTTGATGAAAAGGATCTATAAATTCATATATCTATGTAAGGGGAAGTGATCATATTACTTTGCAAGATAATTATAGTAAATGGTTGGGAAGATTAAATGGAAGAATAGATGGTAGATTTTTGTTAGAAAATCGACTATGATTTTAGTTATTTTTTAGTAAAAAAGTTGTATAAAAAAGTATCATAAAATTGACAATTAGTTAACAAACTCATATAATTTAAGCGTAACAAAAACATAGGAGGATTTTAAAAATGTCAGTTAAAGTTGCTATTAACGGTTTCGGTCGTATTGGACGTTTAGCTTTCAGACAAATGTTTAATGCTGAAGGTTATGAAATCGTAGCTATCAATGATTTAACAAGCCCTAAGATGTTGGCTCACCTTTTAAAGTATGATACTGCTCAAGGTGGTTATTGCGGACACATCGGAGAAAATTTACACACTGTTAGTTCTAAAGAACCTGAAATGGAAGAAGACGGCAAGACTGTAAAGACTCCAGGTTCTATCACTGTTGATGGAAAAGAGATCACTATTTATTCTATGCCAAAGGCTCAAGATTTACCTTGGAAAGAATTAGATGTTGATGTAGTTCTTGAATGTACAGGTTTCTATACTTCAAAAGCTAAAGCACAAGCTCATATCGATGCTGGTGCTAAGAAAGTCGTTATCTCTGCTCCTGCTGGAAACGATCTTCCAACTATCGTTTACAATGTAAACCACACTATCTTAAAACCAGAAGATACAATCATTTCTGCAGCAAGTTGTACTACTAACTGCTTAGCACCAATGACTAAAGCATTAAATGACTATGCTCCAATCGTTTCAGGTATCATGACTACTGTTCATGCTTACACTGGTGACCAAATGATCCTTGATGGACCACACAGAAAAGGCGATTTACAGAGAGCTAGAGCTGGTGCTGCTAATATCGTACCTAACTCTACTGGTGCTGCTAAGGCTATCGGTTTAGTTATCCCTGAATTAAACGGTAAGTTGATCGGTGCTGCTCAACGTGTTCCTACTCCTACAGGTTCAACTACAATCTTACATGCAGTTGTTAAGGGTAAAGACGTTACTGTTGATTCAATCAACGCAGCTATGAAGAATGCTTCTAACGAATCATTCGGTTATACTACTGAGAAGTTAGTTTCTTCTGATATCATCGGTATGAAGTTTGGTTCATTGTTCGATGCTAACCAAACAATGGTTGCTAAGATTGATGATGATACTTACCAAGTACAAGTTGTTTCTTGGTATGATAACGAGAACAGTTACACTAGCCAGATGGTTAGAACTATCAAGTATTTAGCTAACGTTAAATAGTTTAGATTAATTTAAGAGATGATCGTGTAATGCGGTCATTTTTTTTTGACAAATGAACCATTATGTAGGTAAATGTGTGATAATTACGTTAAAAAATTAACAAGCTTTATTGCATAGGTTTATTTATTTCAAAAAAGTGTTATAATTTTTGTGGTTAAATAGGAGGAAGATTTATGTCAAAACGTACAATCAGAGATCTTGATGTTAAAGGAAAAAAGGTTATCGTCAGAGTAGATTTCAACGTTCCACATAAGGGAGATGTTATCACTGATGACAACAGAATCGTTGCTGCTTTACCAACTATTAAATATTTATTGGAAAATGGCGCAAAAGTTATCTTATTATCACATTTAGGAAAAGTAGATCATAAGGATCCAGAAAAATGTGCTGCTGATAAGGCAAAGAACGATATGGCACCTGTTGCTAAAAAATTGCAGGAATATTTACCTGATGCAAAGGTTACATTCGTTAATGCTACTAGAGGCGAAGAATTAGAAAAAGCTGTTAATGAGTTAACAGAAGGAAACGTTGTATTGATGCAAAATACTCGTTATGAAAAAGGTGAAAGTAAGAATGATCCAGAGTTAGCTGCTTATTGGGCTTCTTTAGCTGATATCTTTGTATCAGATGCATTCGGTTCAGTTCATAGAGCTCATGCTTCTACTGTTGGTATTGCTCAACATTTACCAAGTGCTGTTGGTTTCTTGATTGAAAAGGAATTAAAGTTCTTAGGTGATGCTGTTGAAAACCCAGTTAGACCATTTGTTGCTATCTTAGGTGGTGCTAAGGTTGCTGATAAGTTAAAAGTTATTAATAACTTACTTGAAAAGTGTGATACTTTGATCATCGGTGGTGGTATGGCTTATACATTCTTAAAGGCTAAAGGCTTAGAAGTTGGTAAGTCATTAGTTGACTTAGAACAAGTTGATTACTGTTCTGAAATGATGGCTAAGGCTGAGAAGTTAGGCAAAAAGTTATTATTGCCTGTTGATACAGTTGTAGCTGACAATTTCCCTGATCCAATCGATGGTGAGATCGCTACAGAAGTAGTTGATGTTAATAACATTCCAGCTGACAAGGAAGGATTAGATATCGGACCTAAGACTGCTGAATTATTCGCTGAAGAAGTTAAAAATGCTAATACAGTTGTTTGGAATGGACCTATGGGTGTATTCGAAAATCCTACATTAGCTAAGGGTACTAATGCTGTTGCTAAGGCATTATCTGAATGCAAGGGTACTACTATCATCGGTGGTGGTGACAGTGCTGCAGCTATCAAGCAATTAGGTTATGCTGATAAAGTAAGCCACGTTTCTACTGGTGGTGGAGCTTCATTAGAGTTCTTAGAGGGTAACGGTTTACCTGGTGTTGATGCTATCAACGAAAAGTAATTAGGAGATTTTATATATTATGAGAAAACCAATTATTGTCGGCAACTGGAAGATGAATAAGACAATTGCTGAAGCAGAGGAATTTATCGCTGCAATCGATCCAATCTGTCATGATAAGGCTGATTTCGGTATTGCAACTTCATTCTTAGCTTTACAGACTAGTATCAAGAATGCTAAGAATTTGATCGTTGCTGCCGAGAACTGTCATTTTGAAGACAAAGGTGCATTTACTGGAGAAGTATCTGTACCAATGTTAAAAGAGATCGGTTTAAAGTGGTGTATCGTTGGACACAGTGAAAGAAGACAGATGTTCGGTGATACTGATGAGACTGTTAACAAGAAAGTTAAAAAGTTGATCTCAGAAGGTATTACACCTATCATGTGCTGTGGTGAAACTTTAGAAACATTTGAAGCTGGCAAGACTGAAGAATGGGTTAGAAACCAAATTTCTAAGGGTCTTGATGGTGTTGATGGTAAAGATGTTGCTAGCATGGTAATTGCTTATGAACCAATCTGGGCCATCGGTACTGGTAAGAGTGCTACTAAGGAAATCGCAGAAAATACTTGTGCAATCGTAAGAGACCAAGTTAAGAAGATGTATGGTGAAGAAGTATCTGAAAAGGTAAGAATCCAATACGGTGGAAGTGTTAAGCCAGAAAATATCGCTGATTATTTAGCTGAAGAAGATATCGATGGCGCTTTGATCGGTGGAGCTTCATTAAAGGTTGATTCATTCACTGCTATCATCAACGCTGTTAAGTAGTTTGAATTAGATCATTAAGTTCCTTGTCTTAGACAGGGAACTTTTTTTGAGAGTTTTTAATATGTTAGTAACAATCGTTTTATCAATATTGCTTATGATTGGTTTATTTGGCATGATCTATGCGATCGCGACACTTATCCAATCTAAGAAACTAATGGCTACAGCACCAAAGGATATTCAAGAAGCAGCATTAGATCATCCAGAGAGATTCAAAGGGTCTCATATACTGGGATGGTCACTTATGATAGTATGTGTGATGATTTATCCGATTGCTTTTATTTATGGAACTTATGATGGTTTAAAGAATGGTTATAGCTTTTTACAATTCTTTGTTAGATTCTTAATGATGTTATGGTTAATGAAAGCATTTGATATAATCTTCATTGATTATTACATCCTATCAAAGTCACATTTCTTTCAACATTATTTTCCTGAGACAGAAGGTTGCGCAGGCTACAAACAATTTGGTTTTAACCGTAAAGAACAATTAGGCCAAATCATCTTATTTCCTTTTATAGCTTTAATCTTAGCATTTATCTGTACATTATTATGAGAGTGAAAGCTCTCTTTTATTTTGACATAAAAAAAGTTAAGACTTGCTTAACTTTATTTGAAAAACTGGTGGTCTGACAGGGACTCGAACCCTGGACCCACTGATTAAGAGTCAGTTGCTCTACCATCTGAGCTATCAAACCGAATTGCTCAATTATAATAGCATTTCTAAAAACAATTTTCAAGATAAATATTTAGTGAATTATGAAAAGATTTTTGAAAACGGCTTGTTTTTAGTGTAAATGTCATTACAATGACCAAAGTACTAGGTTTATTCCGTAGTAAAGTACTAGGTATATGATAAAATCTTCTTGATGAAATAGCTGATTGTTCAAAAAAATAAGGGAATGCTAGTGGCTGTGGCTATTATGTTTATTTTGATATTTCTTTCTTTTTTTGCGTCATGTGTTAATCGTTAAAGGAGTGCAATCTTTATTTTTAGGATTAGTGTGTAGTGGTATTTATATTTTATTGATGTTTATTTGGATGATCTCAATTAAAGAAAGAGCTGATCCTTTGAACAATGATGAATACAGCAAGTATTTTTGACAAACTAATGAGATCATTGATAAATTGATTAAGGAAAGCTAAATGATTGTTTACTTATTTGGAAAGAGAGTATAAATGAGCACAGCAAAAAACAATGAAGGAAGTTGTTTTTTTTGTAAGCAATGTTATTGATAAAGATAGAGATGCATTTATAGCTAGAGCAGATAAAATATTGACTAAATTGGAAAGGTAAAGAGTAATACTTTTAGAGCAGAATGAAAAGATTGATTTTTTATGATAAAATGTGACATATAACTGGATATGTGGATTTGCTTCTTGACATCGTGCCTTTGCATTTTGATGTCTATCTTGATATTATAATTTGAATTTGGTATATTTAGTGTGAACAATAAGGAGGTATGTCAGTGATTTATATTGATACAAAAACTGCGTCGGTGAAATGGTCGTTGACTGAAAGACGTTTAACAATGCTTTGCCGTGAAGGAAGAATAGATGGGGCAAAAAAGGAAAACGGGGTTTGGCTTATACCAGATGATGCAATTAAACCTAACGATAGGCGAAAAAAGAAAACTGATTTTAATAAAAGTGAAAAAAAATTACCTTTACCTATAGGTGTTTCAAACTATAAAAAACTTGTTGAAACTTATTATTATGTTGATAAAACGATGCTGTTAAAGGAATTTCTAGATGAAAAACCACAAGTGTCTTTGTTTACTCGACCTAGGAGGTTTGGTAAAACACTGATGATGGATATGATAAAAACCTTTTTTGAGATATCTGACCAAGATAATTCTATCTACTTTAGAAATAAAAAGATATGGAACTGTGGTCAAGAGTATCAACAACAACAAGGAAAATATCCTGTCATTTTTGTTACATTTAAGGATATAAAATTTGATTCTTGGGAAGAGACTTTTGTGGCAATACAAGAAGAAATTGCAACGGAGTATCAGAGGCACAAATTTTTATTAGAAAGTGAAAAATCTGATGAATATGATAAAGCGTATTTTCGTAAGATGGTCAGTGGTGAAATTTCAAAAGTTAGTATGATCAGAGCATTTAGCGTTTTATCGAGGATGTTAAATAGTTATTATGATCAAAGCGTTATAATTATTATTGATGAATATGATACTCCAATTCAACAAGGTTATGTTATGGGATTTTACGATCAAGTAGTTGGATTTATGAGAAACCTGCTTTCTGCTGCTTTTAAAGATAATTCAAATTTGGCATACGGTTTTCTAACAGGAATATTAAGAGTTGCGAAAGAAAGTATTTTTAGTGGTCTTAACAATCTGGCCGTACATTCAATAAATGATAATAAGTATAGCGAATATTTTGGTTTTACTTCTAGCGAAGTGAAGCAAATGTGTGACTATTATGATGTGAAAGAAAACTACCAAAATATTTGTGAATGGTATGATGGCTATAAATTTGGAGAAGAAGATATATTTAATCCATGGTCGGTCATTAATTATTTTTATAATAAATGTGTTGCGGATGCATATTGGCAATCAACAGGAGATAATAGTATTATATGTCAGATAGTTTCTCAAGCTGACGAAAATACTATAGATAATTTACGCAAATTGATGCAAGGACAGGTTGTATCTTCTTATATTAATTCTTCTGTGATATATCCTGAAATACAAAAAGATCCAACGACAATATATAGCTTTTTACTTGCAGCTGGTTATTTGAAGATAGCAAGCAAAAAAGGTTACAAGGATGGAACGGCAATTTGTGAAATTGCTATTCCCAACAAAGAGATATCTATTATATTTGAAAGCGAAATCTTGTCAGCTTATTCGAATATGATTTCTCCGGCAACTTCTTTGACAATACAAGAAGCTATCATTCAACAAGATAACGAAACTTTGCAAGAGACTTTGCAGGAGTTATTGCTCAATTCAGTAAGTTACTTTGATTATGCGAACGAAACATTTTATCATGGCTTAATTTTAGGATTGTGTGCAGTAATGAATAATCGTTATAAAGTAGAGTCAAATCGCGAATCGGGTCTTGGGAGATATGATATACAGTTAACACCATACAATAAAAAATTGCCGGGTGTGATCATCGAAATAAAAGTTATAAATGATTCAGATTGTTCGGAAGATAAATTGGAATCAATGGCAAAAAGAGCTTTGAAACAAATTGGTGATATGCATTATGAACAGCAAATGAAGGCAAACGGAATTACGAGGTTCTTTAAAATTGGTGTTGCGTTCCATAAAAACCACGTGAAATTAATGTGCGAAGAATAATATCTGTTATTTATTAGCTCATTTAGAGTATAATAAAAGTTGTGGAGGTTGGAAGAATGAAGAAAAAAACCGAAGATATTCAATTTAGCGTTGAAGAACAACCCGAAAAAAAGCCGAAGAAAAAGAACAAAAGTAGTAAGAAACCCAATATTTTTGTTTATATAATCTCAGCTATCATTATGTTGGTCACTATCTATCTAGCTTATCGTACGTATATGCTGGTTAGTAGTTATACATTTTTGCCAGAAAAATATATCAAGATCTGTTTGTATGTATTGATCGGATTTTGTGGTTTTTTCAGCATCATCGCGTTCTTGCCAAATGTTAATAACTTAAACAAGATACTTCAGAGTGTTATTTGTGCGTTATTGTCTGCTGGTCTTATCATGGTCAATACATATTTGCCGACGATCAAGGGTCAACTTGAAAGGACTTTTACAGCTATTCCTGAAGAAGGCGATCTAATGATCAATGTTTATGTTTTGAACGATAGTGGTTATACAGATATCACTGATCTTGAAGGCAAGACTATTGGTGTTCAATCAGAATTAGATCAAGAGTATCAAGAATATGCGATAAAAGTCATCAATCGTGAGTTTGAAGGTGAAGAAGTCGTTACCAAAGAATATGAAGATATCTATTCATTGACTGAAGCTTTATATAATAAAGAAGTTGATGCGATCATGTTCAATGAAACATATGCGACTATTGTAAGTCAAAATGATGATTTCTTAGAGTTTACTACTGATACAACTGTTTTGTATTCTTGTGTACAAAAGATAAAACTTGATTTTAATACTACTGATGTTGGTAATATCACAACTGAACCGTTTGTTGTCCTAGTTGGTGGTAATGATGAATGGGAAAATAAGATGGCTGAAAGTACTACTGGTTATGTTGGTCGTACTGATGTTCAAATGTTAGTTGTAGTCAATCCAACTTCAAAACAAGTATTGATCATTACTATCCCTCGTGATTCATATGTGCCTTTATTTGGTAATAGTAATAAGATGGATAAACTTACTCATGCATCAATCTATGGTTATGATGCTTGGGTTGAGACAGTAAGTTCATATTTTAATGTTGATATCAACTATTTTGTTAGGATCAACTTTGCTTCGCTTGTAAATATCGTTGATGCGATCGGTGGAGTAGATGTTGATAATCCATATTACTTTAAGAGCTCTTATTGTATGCGTTGGAACGAAGAAAATCAGACAGCTTATACAGAAACTCAAGAGTTCCAAGAGGGTCTTATCCATTTGGATGGTCCTGGTGCTCTAGGCTATGTAAGAGAGAGATATTATATTAAAGAAGATGGCACTAACATTGGTGATGTTGGAAGAAACCAACACCAAGCAATTGTCTTAAAAGCCATGATCAAAAAGCTTACAACGGTTGAAACGATCACCCATATTGAGGATTTGTTCAAAGCAATCGAAGGAACATTTGTTACTAATATCTCTACTGATCAGATCTATGCTCTAGTACAGATGCAACTTGATGATATGGCTACTTGGAATATCTCACAATATAGTTTGAGTGGTTATGGCTCATACGAGACAAGTTATGCAATGGGTCAAAGTACTGGTAATACTTATAGCGTCTTGATCTTATATAGTGATATGGTCAATCAAGCTAAACAATATATTCAACAAGTATTGAATGGTCAAACAGTTACAATTGAGTAATTAAAAAGGAAGCGAATGTTGCTTCCTTTTAATCTGCATATTTTTCTTTGATCTCTTCGATCGTTGGTATGGATTTAGCAGCACCTTTACGTGTACAAGTGATGCTTGAAGCTTTAGCAGCAAGTTCCATACATTCTTTGATATCAGTGTTGTTTGCTAGGCCACTACAGAAATAACCCATGAATGTGTCACCAGCACCTACTGTATCGATAGCTTTGACTTTGAAAGATGGTTGGAATACTAAGTTATCCTTGTCTTGATAATAAGCACCAGTTGAACCTAAAGTTAAGACTACTTTTGTATTAGGATACATCTCTTTTAATTTAGCTAAAATCTTTTGTGGTTCTTTTTCATTAGTGAATCCTTCACCTTCTACTTCGTTGATGAAAATGTAATCGACTTTATCTAATGGATAAGTTAGCACTGTTTCATTAAATGGTGATGGATTTAATAATATTGATAGGCCTTGTTCTTTTGCTTTATTCATGATATAGGCTTCATCATTTATCTCATTTTGCATTACTAATAAGTCACCTTTATTGAAGTGAGTTAGTACCTCATCAATATAATCTCTTTTTACTGATTGGTTAGAACCACCATAGATAAAGATGGAATTTTCACCATTTTTATCAATTTGGATGATCGCATGACCATTAGGCTCATCTACATGATTTAAGTAAGTTGTATCAACATGATATTCATCTAATGTATCTTGTAATACTTTAGCATCATTACCAATGTTACCTGCTAAATAGACATGTTGACCACTTTTACTGATAGCGATTGAAGCATTTAAACCTTTGCCTCCAGCAGCTACTGAGTATTCGTCAGCGAATGTCGTCTCTTTTTCTTTAACGATATGGTCCATTTGATAGTTATGATCGATGTTCAATGAACCAAAAACTAATATTTTCATAATATAAGATCCTTTCTTTGACTTTCTTTTTAATCATTATAACACACGAGAATAGTTATATTGTGTTATAATTTTACTGTTTGAGTGAGGTGTTTTATTATGAAGATCTATAATTCATATTCATTAAAAGTTGAAGAATTTAAACCTATTAAAGAAGGTCAGGTAAGTATGTATGTCTGTGGACCTACAGTATATAACCATGCCCATATCGGTAATGCTAGACCAATAGTTGTCTTTGATACTTTAAGAAGGACTTTGGAGGCTTTAGGTTATAAAGTCAAGATGGTATCTAACTTTACTGATGTTGATGATAAGATCATCAATAAGGCTATTGAAGAGGGCGTTAGTGAAAAAGTCATTGCTCAAAGATATATTGATGCTTATAACGATGTGAGAAAACAATTAAATGTTGTTCCATTAGATGCTACTCCTAGAGTTACAGAAACAATGGATGATATCATCGCTTTTATCAAAGAGTTAGTTGATAATGGCTCAGCTTATGAAGTCAATGGCGATGTTTATTTCAGTGTTGATTCTGATGACAAATATGGTGAATTATCACATCAACAGATAAATGATCTAATTTCTGGGGCTCGTGTTGAAGAAAATGATCAAAAGAGAAATCCTTTGGATTTTGCTTTGTGGAAGAAAACAGATAAAGGTATCAAATGGGACTCTCCTTGGGGAGAAGGAAGACCTGGTTGGCATACTGAATGTGTAGTAATGATCGGAAAAGAATTTGGTGAAGGTATGATCGATATCCATGGTGGTGGAAAGGATCTGAAGTTCCCACATCATGAAAATGAGATGGCTCAATCGGAATGTGTTCATCATCATCACTTAGCTAACTATTGGGTACACAACGGTATGTTAGAGACTACTGGTGGTAAGATGAGTAAGTCTTTAGGCAATACGCAATGGGCTAAGGATGTCATTAAAGAAAATGGTGCTAACTTAACTAGATGGTTATTATTAAGTGCTAAGTATCGTGATGCTCTTATTTATTCGCCTGAGACATTTGATAGTTGCAGAACAGAATTAAGCAAGATCGAAATGGCCATGAAACAAGCTGAAGTCAAGAGTCAGTTAGCCGATGCTTCTTTAGCTGAGGAATATGATGAAGAAAAGTATCAAGAGTTCTTAGATGCTATGAGTGATGATCTAAATACTCCTAATGCTTATAAGGTCATCTTTGATACTGTTAAATTATTGAATCAGTCAATGAGAGTAAGAGAGATCGATTATAGTCAAGTTGGTAAGTATTACAATGCGATCAATAAGATGCTAGATGTTTTAGGCATCAAATTAGAAAAGAAAGTCTTAACTGAAGAAAACAAAGAAACATATCAAAAGTGGAATGAAGCTAAGGCAGCTAAGGATTTTGAGAGTGCTGATAAGTATAGAGCTAAACTTATCGCTGATAATGTTTTATAGTCATGGAAAAATATAAACCTTTAGTAATGGCCTTTATTGGCGATGCACATTACAATCTTTACGTTAAAAGAAAACTCATCGATCGTTATCAGCAAGTCAATGACTTACAGAAAGCGGTGAGTCAATTGTGCAGTGGTCGTTTTCAAGCAAAGGTAATGAAGCATCTTTTAGATAACAACTTATTGAGTGAAGAAGAGATCGAGACTTTTAAGAGAGCTCGTAATCATAAGAGTCATGGTGCTCCCAAAAATACGGATGTTGTGACCTATAAGGTATCAACTGGCTTTGAAGCATTATGGGGAAGCTGGTATTTAAATGAACAAGAGGACCGTTTGGGAAAAACTTGGGACATAATTGAGACAATCATGGAGTAATAGTATGGCACAATATATATATGGAAAAAATGTTGTTTATGGTCTATTAGTGAAACAAAAGCCGATAAAACAACTATATGTTCAACAGAATCGTCAAGATAAGAGCATAGAACAGTTAGCTTTAAAACAAGGGATAAATGTTCAAACTGTTGATAGAAAATTTCTTGATAAACTTGTTGATGGCAATCATCAAGGCTATATTGCTTTGATCGATGATTATCCTACTTACAGCATTGATGAGGTATTAGATTCGATCAATGCTAATAAGACACCACTTTTAGTAGCTTTAGATAGTTTAGAAGATCCCCATAATCTTGGAGCAATCTTAAGGACAGCTGCCTGTGTGGGTGTTGATGGGATCATCATTGAGAAGAACCGTAGTGTTTCACTAAATGCGACTGTCGCAAAGGTTTCCGTAGGGGCTATTGACGTTGTTAAGGTAGCTAAAGTTACAAATCTTAGTCAAACGTTGAATGACCTCAAGAAGAAAGGATATTGGATAGTGGGTAGCGATTGTAATGAAGCTAGCGATTATCGTAGCGTTGATTACAATATGCCATTAGTACTAGTGATCGGTTCAGAGGGTAAAGGGATGCGACCTTTGGTCAAGAAAAATTGCGATATCTTGATCAAGTTACCGATGGAAAGTGATATCGGATCATTAAATGCTTCGGTTGCTTGTTCGGTAATGTTATATCAGATCTATAGTCAAAGATTCCCACTATAGGGTAAAGAGGAAATGACCACAAGTTTTAATGAGTATGAATTGATTTATATGGCAAGGCAAAAAGATGAAACAGCCTTGAATATGCTGATCGATGAGTTTCGACCATTTGCCTATAAGACATACTACCAATATAAGGCTTCGTGGTCATTTTTAGATATTGATGACTGTTATCAAGCTTTTCTGATCGCTTTGCATAATGCTCTTTATTATTATCGAGAAGATAAACAGACTAAGTTCAGTAACTTTGTTTATCTTTGTACGACAAGAGAGATAAAAGCAGTGATACGTAAAGAAAGCAGCCATAAGGATAGTGTGTTCTGTTATGCATCTTCTTTGGATAATCATCTTTGTGATAATGATGACTTGTTCTTGGGCGATGTTTTAGCTGAACCCAATAGTGATCCATTAGAGATGATCAAAGCAACTTCTTTAGAAGAGAAAGCTTATGAACTATTAGACGAAAAGATCGATAAAGAAGTATTAAGATTACGTTTGATCGGTTATAGTTATAAAGAAATGGCTGCTTGTTTAGCTTGCTCAGATAAGGCAATTGACAACAGTTTACAAAGAATTAAAAGAAAAATTCATGTATTATTTGACTAAAATAGGTCTATTGTGGTAAAGTTAAACAGTACACTGTAAAGGAGTTTTTTTATTATGAGCGATAAAGTGATTTTGACTTGCAGTGAGTGCTTATCAAGAAATTATACGACAACTCGTAATCGAAAAAATGCCGGTGAACGTCTTGAGTTATTAAAGTATTGTAAGAAGTGCGGTAAGCACACGTTGCATAAGGAGACTAAGTAGGAGGAACATATAGTCATGAGTAAGGAAAAGAATGTTACTAAAAAGAATGTTATTAAAGATTTTTTCAGTGGTATCGTTAGTGAAGCTAAGAGGATCAGATGGCCGAAGTTCAGTCAATTGATGACTAATACTGGTAAAGTATTATTCTTCTGTATCTGTTTTGCGATCTTCTTTGTATTATGTGACTTTATTGTTTCTGGATTCTTAGTTATGATCGGAGTAGGAGCATAATGGAAGAGAATAAAGAATGGTATGTCGTTAATACCTATGCTGGTCATGAAAATAGAGTAAAAGAAAGCTTGGAAAAAAGAATGGTCACTATGGGTTTAGGTGATTGCCTTGATAGGATTGTCGTTGCTGAAGAAGAAGAAGTAGATTATAAGAACGGCAAGGAAGTCAAGAAGATCAAAAACTTATTCCCAGGATATCTTTTTGTCAAGATGAATATGACTGATGAAGCATGGTATGTTGTACGTAATACAACAGGAGTTACTGGCTTGATTGGTTCAGCTGGCGGCGGAGGAAAGCCATATAGTGTTCCTGAAGATGAAATGGAAGCTGTCTTACAACGTATTGGTCAGAGCGAAAAGAAAGTCGTTGTTGACTTCAAAGTTGGTGATCGTGTTAAGATTCTTAGTGGTCCATTTGCGAATGTTGAAGGAACAGTTGAAAGCATGGATGATGCAGCTGGTAGTGCAACAGTATTAGCTATCATGTTCGGACGTGAAACACCGACAGAAGTTGAGTATATCAACTTAGAAAAAGCACTTTAAGATGGAAATATCTCCATCTTTTTTTATATAATAGTGGTTGATTGGAGTTGATCTTATGTTATGTTGTCCTAAATGTCAAAATAAGTTGGAAAAAATAGATAATATTTATCGCTGTAGTGAAGGCCATAGTTATGATATAGCTTCTAAAGGTTATGTTAATCTGATCCTAGCAAATCAAAAACATAGTAGTGATCCTGGTGATGATAAAAATTCCTTACTATCAAGAAAGACTTTTTTGGATAAGGGTTACTATCAAAATTTGGCTAGCAAAGTTGCCGAATTATTTGACGGTTATGTTAGTGAAAATAATGTGATCTTAGATGCTGGTTGTGGTACAGGTTATTATCTACATTATCTAATGGAAAATAGTAAAGTTAAACGTGATTATCTAGCAACTGATATTTCTAAAAAAGGTGTACAGATGACTAAGAGCTTATGTAAAGAGGCAACTTGTTTTGTCTCAAGTGTTTTTAATTTGCCATTAGAAACAGCTTGTATTGATGCAGCTATGAGCATATTTTGCCCTTATAGTAGTGAAGAATTTGGTAGGATCATTAAAGATGATGGTTATCTTATCGCTGTTACTCCTGGTAAACAACATTTATTTGAAATGAAAGAAGTTGTATATGAGAATCCTTATTACAATGATGAAAAAGGTTATAAATTGACTGATTTTGAGTTAGTAGAACAATCTAATGTTACTTATAAGATGGATTTAAAAACTCAAGAAGATATCTGTTCTTTATGGATGATGATGCCTTATTATCATACAAGCAGTCAAAAAGATAGTGAGAAATTATTTAAATTAAACGAAATAGAGACTACTGCTGATTTCTTAGTCCAATTGTTTAGGAGGAAAAAAAGATGAAAAAGTTTTTGATCTTATTGATAACATTATTGAGTTTATTTGGCTGTACTAATAAAGCCAATAGTGTTGATACAAAACGTATTGCTATTCTTAAAAATGATAGTGAAAATCTGATTTTATTTCTAGATAATGATGATGATGTTTTAGCGGAGAAAAAGATTGAACAATCTGAGTATTTTTATTATCAAGATAGTGTACTTTATTATAGTAGTGATGGTTCTTCCTATAGTGGCATCAATATCAATACTTTAGAAGATAGCAAGGGTTTAAAGAATGTCGTTGGTTCCTTACTTGTTTATCAAGATGATGATAGCTTCATCACTTATCAAAATGGCCAAGCATATACAGTTGATTATTTTGGCGTACAAACTCCTTTAGAGGGATATCTTTGTTTTTATTGTTATGATTCGAAGAATTTCTATATGTTAGATTACTCTAATTTCTTATATATTTACTCTCGTGAGGATTATTCGCTTATTAAAAAAGAAAGGATATCTGGTAGTAATTATCTAAATTTTGTTGTTATCAATGATCAAGTTTATCTAGTTAATGATAATGGTTATACTTCGATCAGTGAAGAAGATTCAAATTATACTTATATCTATCCTAATGATTTTAATGAGATTGATAATAGTTATGGTGATCTTTTATTTGTGCATGAAAATAAAGAACAAGCTATTTATCGTGTCAGCTTTGATAATAATAAGATGGTCTTAACGGATGTTTATGACGAGATATATTATCGTGAGATAGTATATTCACAAGAGTTTAAGGATTATTATGATCAAGGCTATGAAGTGATTTGGTATCAAGAAATTTATTAGGAGAATTAAGATGAAGATAAAAGCGGTATTTTTTGATGTGGATAGTACACTAACTGCAGGTGTTGGCTTACCAGTAGTAGAAAGTGCAATAGAAGCCATAAAGCAATTACAAGCTAAAGGTATTAAAGTCATCATAGCTTCTGGTAGGATGCCTTATGGTATCAAAGCAATTGAAGGAAAGATCATTCCTGATTATTATATTGGGGCAAATGGACAGATCGTTACTGATGGTAAAGGCAATGTTATTGAGATGTCAGTCATTGATAAAGAGACTTTTGATAGTATCACTACTTATTGTAGAAAGAGATCTTTGGGATTATTTTGGAAGTTTTCTGATGCTTGTTATATCTATAGTGATTTTGATACTGTAGAATCGATATCAACTACTACTTCTAGATTATATTCTGGGGAAAATCCTGATAAGTGTGCTTTGCCGACTTCAGGAGCACTTATTTCTTCGGAACAAGAGATGTTAAAGATCAAAGAGTTATATAAAGATAAGTTAGATGTCATTAATGGAGGCTATATCTTATATGATCTGGATAAAAAAGGTATGAGTAAGAAGGATGGCCTTATCGCTGTTGGTAAAGAGTTAAACATCTCTTTGGATGAGATGATGGCTTTTGGCGATAGTGATAATGACATCGATATGTTGAAGGCTGCAGGCTTATCGGTAGCTATGGGAAATGGTAACGATAATGTCAAAAAAGTAGCAAGTTATATCACTGATACAGCTAGTAATGATGGAATTGTAAAAGCTCTAAAAAAATTTGAAATACTTTAAAAATTATCGTTTATTCGTGGTAAAATCTTAGTATTGTTGTTTACGGAGGGAAAGAAGGGTATGGACAATTTGGCATTTGATTGCGAGAAATATATCAAGATGCAATCAGAAAAGATCATGGAAAGAGTGAATTATTTCAATAACAAACTTTATTTAGAGTTTGGTGGTAAGTTATTTGATGACCATCATGCTTCAAGAGTATTACCAGGATTTGCACCTGATACGAAAGTCAAGATGTTGACTTCTTTAAAAGACAAAGTTGAGATAATCATCGCGATCAATGCTCATGACATTGAGAAAAGTAAAAAAAGAGGCGATCTTGATATAACTTATGATCAAGATGTTATGCGTCTTATTGATGCATTTAGAAATATTGACTTATATGTTGGCTCAGTTGTCATCACTCAATATGTCTCACTACCTGTTGTAGACAATTTTAAAAAGCAATTAGAAATGATGGGTATCCCTGTTTATTTGCATTATGCTATTGAAGGATATCCTAATAGCATTGATCTGATCGTTTCAGATGATGGCTATGGTAAGAATGATTATATACCTACAGAAAGACCACTTGTAGTAGTCACTGCTCCAGGTCCTGGTTCAGGAAAAATGGCAGTATGTTTAAGTCAGTTATATCATGAATATAAGAGACATAATACAGCTGGTTATGCTAAATTTGAAACATTTCCTATATTTAATGTACCTTTATCTCATCCGATCAATCTAGCTTATGAAGCTGCTACTACTGATCTAGATGATGTTAATATGATCGATCCATTCCATTTAGAAAAATACGGTGTTACAGCTGTTAACTATAACCGTGATGTGGAGATATTCCCAGTATTAGCAAGGATCTTAAAACAGATCATGGGTAAGGATGTATATTATTCTCCTACTGATATGGGAGTTAATATGATCGGTTATTGTATCAAAAATGATGAAGTAGCAAGAAAAGCAAGTTGTGATGAGATCATTCGTCGTTATTATAGAACACTTGTAGAACATCGTTTATCGATCGCTGATGATAACTCTGTTAATAAGATTCAAGCTATCATGAGTAAAGCTGGTGTAACTATTGCTGATAGACCAGTTGTTCAAGCAGCTTTAGATAAAGGAGCTCAGACTAATGGGCCTGCAGTAGCTATTCAATTAGCTGATGGCCATATTGAAACAGGCAAGAATTCTTCCCTGCTTGGTGCAGCTAGTGCAGCAGTATTGAATTCATTGAAGTATCTTTGTGATCTACCAGATGGCACAATGTTATTATCACCTAATATCATTGAGCCAGTACAGAAATTAAAGGTTAATTATTTAGGTAATAACAACCCTCGCTTACACGTAGATGAAGTACTCATTGCTTTAACTATCAGTGCCCAATTAAATCCTGCTGCTTATCAAGCAATCCAAGCATTACCTAAATTAAAGAATGCCCAACTTCATTCAACTGTCATTTTATCAGCTGTTGATAATGATGTGTTCCGTAAATTAGGGGTAATGGTAACTTCTGAGCCTAAATATCAGACAAAGAAGTTGTATCATCCACAGAAGTAGTTTAATGACTGAATTAGTAAAATGATTTTTATTGCTCATTATAATGATATTCATTGCCTAAATTTTTAAAAAAGTAATAATAAGACTGGTCAATTCGAATTACATTATTTGGAAAGAAGGCTCTATAGTATGATGGTTCCAACTATAGGGCTTTTTTGCTACATATATGTGCAATTTAATAAACGAGTTAGGAATTAGTTGCACTAGAAGATATAGACTGATCTGTTTTTATTTTTTAATTAAAAACTTTTAATTTTGAGAGCTTGAGTTATTAGTTTTCTAACATAACATTCTTGATATTCAAATGGTGTATAATATTAAAAAAGGTGAAACAAATGAAAGAGTCAAATTTATTAGAATTTGGGAGTTTAAATTAACCTGAAAAGGTTGACAAATTATGATAGTATGCTAAAATTAACCTGAGGAGGTTAATTGATGCGTGAAGACAAGTTTGGGAGGATTTTTAAGAAAAATTAGATTATCAAAGGGGGAGATATTAAAGGATATGGCAGAGAATTTGGGAGTGTCATCAGCATTTCTATCAGCAGTGGAAAATGGAAAAAAGAAAATGCCAGAGAGTTGGTATAAAAAGCTAAAAGATTTGTATAATTTAACAGATCAACAACAAGAGAAATTAGAACAGGTGGTGATTGAGTCATCAGATATAGTTGAGTTGAACATTAAAGATGCATCGGAAGAGAATAAATATCTAGCAATTTGTTTTGCAAGAAATTTCAATTCTTTAGATGAAGAAACTAGTAAACAGATATTTGAAATATTAAACCGACATGGTTTGGAGGATAAGTAGTTTGGAGGAATATATCTCAGCAGCGAAATCAAGAAATGATATTAGAAAATTAGCTAATGCATTTAGAAAATGTCTAAAAAAAGAGAATGATAAATATTTTCCAATCGTGGAGACTTTAGATGCATTATCAGAAATGTGTGATAAGTTTAATTATGAAATAGTTGAAAATGATAAAATTAAGTCAAAAAGTGTTCATGCGTATACGGATATAATTGCAGGTCAAGTTTGTATAAAGCAAAGTGTATATGAAGGAGCTTGTAATGGAAATGGAAGGGATAGAATGACTATAGCTCATGAAATAGGCCATTTCCTTTTGCATAGTTTATATGAGTTTAAATTGGAAAGAAATTTTGATGGTAAGAAAGCAAAAGTTTGTCAAGACATAGAATGGCAAGCAAAATGTTTTGCTGGCGAACTACTAATACCAACTCATTTAATGAAAGGATGCTCAATTAAAGAGATCATGAAAGAATGTGGAGTATCTCATAGTGCTGCTGAATATCAGTATAGAAAAATGAATCAGTAAAGGAGGCGATGCCTATGAATGTAATTAAGATCAACAAAAAAACTCTATAGTTAGAACCAACGTACTATAGAGCCTTCTTTCCGAATAATGCAATTCGAATTGACCAAATTTATTATTGCATTTTTTGGAAAATAACTCAATAGAAAACAGTAGTAAAAAATTAATAAAAGGTGGTGCTTATGTTTTATAATAGAACAAATATTAAATTGATGTTTTCGAGGAAATGCAAATTTTTTTGTAAGAAATGCAATATTTCATTTTCGGGGGTATTGATATGAATCTAATTCAATTAGCTGAAAATTTATATCAATATTTGATTGATAATGGTATTAGGTTTACTGATGATGGTTACCCAATATTAACAGATGAAATGATTTTGAAAGAAATGCCTAAACAAGTGATTCCATTTGGTCAAACATATGCCTGCAAGGATAAGGGAACAGCTCTATTAGTTTCGTTTTGTAAAGATGAAATTATTTATAGGAAACTATTAACGTTAGAAAAAGATGTTCCTAAATATAAGCAATATCTCGGATTTGGTGGTTTTGATCTTAGCCCAAGAATTAATTGGAATATTAATTTACAAAAATTCAATATTCTTTTAAATTGTATGGCAAATACTTATTTGGCATTACATGGTGTAAAAATACTGCCTAATTTTAGAATAGGATGCTTGGAAACTATAAATGTACTGAATATTTATCCTAAAAACTGTTGGTATTCAATGGGAACTTTGGGCTGTGCAAGGGGACACGTTAAAATTAATAAACTTTTTCTTCAAACAAAACTAATAGTCACAAATCCTGATATGTTATTAATATATGGGAATTTAAAACCACAGTATAAAGAAATACTTGACTGTTATGGAATACCATATAAAGTGTTTTACGATTTTCAATATGTTTCTCGAGGAAAGGACAGAATCTAATGGCTGATGTAAAAGATGACTATTCAAAAGCAGTTAATATTCGAAAGGAAGAAGCTACACGTGATTCGATAATTGCTGATTTAATTAGCAATGGATATGCTCGAAAAGAAATGTATGGTTCTGAATGGGATACAGTTGACATCAATGATGTAGTGAATGTTATTGCTCCGGGAGCAACACCAGTGATAGATGGAGGGAAAATAAAGTATTATAATGCTGATGGAACTATGGCTGTTGTTGCCGATATAAGTGGCTATTTGAGGGTAGAAAAGTTGCAAACTGATACTAAGAAAAAACAATATTTAGATCAGTTTGGAAATGATGCTCACAATGTAAAAGATGAGCGAGGAAAAATTCATGGAAGATCTAAATCGGATTTTCAAAAGGCGACACATTATATTATCAAGAAAAAGAAAGAGGGTGATTAATTTGTATGCATATTATATGAATGTTCCTTTGAATGAAAAAGGAATTTGGGAATTAGAGAATTACGATGAAAAGGCAGAAAATGTTCAAACATTTGAATTAAATGAGGAACAATTTATAATATTGCGTAAAAGAAATAGCTTGTTTGATGAAATTGATAAAGCTTTTGGTACAATTATCGATATGTGTGAAGAAGAAGTAATTGAAAATTGTCAATTAGATGAAGCAATAAGCATCGTAACTAATTTTATGAAAAAGCACAAAGGAAATAAAGTTGAAGAAGATGCTTGTAATATTGTTTTAGAGTCTCTTTTAAAAGCAAAAGAAGCTGGCACATATTGGGAAATTGATATTTTTACACTGGTATGAGTAGAAAGTACATATATCAAAAATTTCTTCTTTTAAACTGTTATGAAAAAGTAGAGCTTTCAAATATTCCTATATTCAACGGAGACTTAGATACTGTATTCGATATCGATTTTGAGTATTCATTATTTGACGTTGATGGTAGAGTTCAAAGAAAAATACAAATTGAAGAATTAGATAATCGCATAGATACAGAAGAAGAATGGATGGAATTTACAAAAAAATTGGAGTTTGTTGATGATTTGATACTGCAAGTCAATAGTTTAACTTCTCGTAATCCAATTATAAGAGATTATAGACAAGCAACGATAAGAGCATATATATTTTTGTTGGCCAAGATTGATGATTTAAAAATATATTTAAGTCCCCAAAACAATATGTAAATTGATAATCTTTGAAGAAACTAATAAGTGTGTCTGTTATACCATGCCTTAAAAGGTATGGTATTTTTATCTTGACTTAAAGTTAACTCCAAGTGTTATATATAAGTAGTATATTATGGAGGAAAGTGTTATGGAAAAACAGACAGCTGGTAGAGATAACTTAACTGGATTAGCTGATAAGTTCGCTCAGTTAAATGATGATGTGTTATTTGGTGAAGTTTGGTCAAGAGAAGATAAATTGTCTTTAAGAGATAGGAGTATGATAACTATCTCAGCTTTAATGGCTCAAGGATTATATCCCCAACTGAAGTCACATCTTATCTTAGGAAAGAAACATGGCGTTACTAAAATGGAAGTTGTTGAGATGATAACTCAGTTAGCTTTCTATTGTGGTTGGCCTAAAGCGTGGACAGCTTTTGGCTTAGTTAAAGAAGTTTATGGTGATGATGAAAATCAACATGGTGGTGTGTTTGGCTTAGGTCAAGAAAATGTTAATTATGCTAAGTATTTTATTGGTAAATCTTATCTTAATCCTTTAACAGGAAAAGATTCACCGATTTTTATGGCTAATGTTACCTTTGAACCAGGTTGTAGAAATAATTGGCATATTCATCATGCTACCAAAGGTGGTGGCCAGATCCTTATCTGTGTTGATGGCTCTGGTTGGTATCAAGAGTATGGTAAGCCTGCTCAAAGTTTAAAGCCAGGTGATGTGGTAGTCATACCAGCAAATGTTAAACACTTCCATGGTGCTAAGGCAGATTGTTGGTTCAGCCATATTGCTGTAGAAGTTGCTGGAGAGAATACTTCAAATGAATGGTGTGAGCCAGTGGATGAAAAGCAATATAGTGAGTTAGAAAGTGAATAATATGAAGATAGCAGAGGTCAGTGAAAAATATGCTATTTCTTGTGATACTTTAAGATATTATGAAAAGGTTGGTATTTTAAAGAATATCCCTAGAAAAAATGGTATCAGAGAATTCGATGAAGTAAGTTGCAGAAAGATTGAATTTGTCAAATGTATGAGAGATGCAGGAGTGGAGATTGAAACATTGATCAAATATATGGACTTATTTGAACAAGGAAAATCTACTGTAGCCCAAAGAAAAGAATTGTTAGAAGAGCAAAGAGTAAAACTATTAGAAAAGCAAAAAGCTATTGAGACTACATTAAAAAGATTAGAACATAAGATCTCTCTTTATGATGAGATACAGCAAGGTAAAAGAAAAGACTTTACGGAGAAGATTTAAATGAAAAGATTAGTTGTTTACTATTCTTATGGTGGTCATACAAAGATGATTGTAGATATGGTCACTGCTAAGAAAGAATGTGATGTGTTAAAAATTGAACCAATGGTTGCTTATAGTGATGATTATGACTACTTAGTAAATGAATATCAAGATAATGCTAGTACTGATAGAAATGATCCAATAAAAAAGATAAGCATTGATCTAAAACAATATGATGAGATTATTTTAGGTAGTCCCGTGTGGTGGTATTCTATTGTGCCAGTAGTTAGAACTTTTCTAAAAGAATATGACTTATCTAATAAAGTCATCATTCCTTTTGCGACAAATGCCGGTTGGCTTGGTAAGACTTTTAAAGAAATCAAAAAGTTATGTCCTAATTCAACTATAAAGGATGAGATGAACATCGTCTTTACAGAAGACCATTTGGAAAACAAGTTAGTAACATCACAAAAAGAAATTGATAAGTGGATTGAAAGATTGTAGACTAGTCATCTATGATCTTTTTTAGTTGAAATGGGTGTAAAATAATGCTTAGAAGTGAGGAAACTATGGTAAGTGGTATTTTAGCAGGTATATTTTGGGCAATAGAGACGATCGTTTTATCTTTTGCTTTAACGAAGTTATCTTTTAGTTATCCTCAATCAGTTTTTCTAGCAAGTTTTGTTTCGACTTTTATTCACGATAGTTTTTCAACTTTATGGTCGTTTATTTTTAATAGTGTTAAAGGAAATTTAAAAAGAATACTTGAATGCTTAAAAAGCGCTGACAGCAAGTTTGTTGTGATCGCTGCTATTCTTGGTGGGCCTGTGGGTATGAGTGGTTATGTGATGACTATAAATTATATGGGTGCATCTATTGGAGCTGTAGCTAGTGCTATCTATCCAGCTATAGGTGCTATTTTAGCTTATTTCTTTTTGAAAGAGAGATTACCCTGGTATCGTTGGATATTTTTGATCATCACAATGGTGGCTGTATATGGACTAAGCTATTCTTCTCAGATTGAACCTACTAACTTTGTTTTAGGTATAATTGGAGTGTTGATGTGTTCTTTTGGCTGGGGTTCTGATGCCGTGATACTGGCAAAAAGTTTAAAGAGTGAGGAAATAAAAGATGAGTATGCTTTACTGATTAGACAAGCTACTTCTTGTTTAACCTACGCTATAGTGATATTGCCTTTATTGAATGGTTATACACTTGTTAAAGAGATAATTGAATATAACATTTCAGTAGTAGTGTTAATTGGGATTGCTGCCTTATTTGCGACTATATCATACTTGTTCTACTATAAGGCTATCTCAAAGATTGGCCCATCTAAAGCTATGGCCTTAAATGTTTCTTATAGTGGTTGGGCAATGATATTTACGATCATCATTCAACTAATAAAGAAAGAAACAGTAGTCATTGAACCATTAACGATCATTTGCACTGTTATAGTCATCATCAGTAGTATTTTAGTGGCTGCTGATATAAAAGAATTGTTTAAAAAGTAAAGAAAAACAAGCTTTTTAGCTTGTTTAATATCAATGGCGTCCTTATCCGAATTCGAATCGGAGACCTTTCGCTTAGGAGGCGAACGCTCTATCCAGCTGAGCTATAAGGACATCAGTAGTATTATTATACAATACTTTATTGAAAAATGTGATAGAATATTGTGGCAGGTGATGAAAAAATGAAAGATGTTTATTTAGATAAGATCGTTGATATTACTGATCCTAATTGTCAATTTATAAAGGAAATGAATAGTGAGATAAATCAATATGGGGCGATAGTATATAACTATGAGAATAACTCCTATCAATATATTAGAAAGTTTACTGATATTGATCATAAAAGAGAATTGTTACCAGATTTCATTAAGGTAGAAAATAGTGATGCTTTACTTAATGGCTTAAACTTGACTATCCATTATGAATTTGATCCCGAGACTGAAGAAGACAAAGAGAACTTAGATATTTGGAATAATGAGTTATCATTAATTGAATATCCTATTTATGCTTATGATGATGAAGGGCAGATCTATGATGATAAATATATCAAGCTAAATAACAAGCCAACAAAACATACTATTTGGTTTTTAAAACCTGATACTTTAGAATATCTTTATAGCCTTGATCTATTAATGTTCACACCAGTAATAAAAGATATGGCAATCATTAGAAAACTCATCAAGGAATATACATTTAATCCTATTACTGAAACTACTGAAAAGAAGAAAAAACATAAAGTAGAAGTATGTGATGGTTGCGATGATTAGTCATTAAAATATTTAAAAATATCAAACAAACTTTAACGTAACGTTAGAGTTTGTTTTTTTTGTAAAATAAAACCGATCACTAGGATCGGTGCTATTAGCTATTGTAGCCGAGAATACTGACAAATATTCCTATAAACATTATCACAAATGAGATCACTTGTTCTTTTAGACTTTCTGATTGAGAAGTCCAGAATAATGATGCTACGGCTATGATAATGATCAACAGTCCTACTAACATTAAGATCATGTCTTTTCCTATTGATTTTTTAGCTGCCATAAATATACCTCCGCTGTTTACTTAAACATTTTACCTTTATTTTAGTTATTTAACAAGTTAGCGAACCTTAATATTGCTTAAAACTTCACCGACTTTTTCTTTGATGAGTAGATCTGCATAACTATCTGAGTTAGTTGAACTGAGATTGATCACTACTAGATACTTACCATTAAAGTAATTGACAAGTCCTGCTGCAGGATATACTACAAGGGAAGTGCCACAGATGACTAAACAATCTGCTTGTCTTATCAAGTTTACTGCTCCATATAGGATCTTGTCATCCAATGGTTCTTCATATAATACGACATCTGGTTTGATGATACCTCCGCATTCGCAAGTAGGGATTGAGTCACTATTAATGATGTAATTGAGATCATAGAACTTATGACATCTTTCACAATAGTTTCTTTCTATTGTGCCATGTAGTTCATAAACATTTCTACTTCCTGCTTTTTGATGTAGTCCATCAATGTTTTGGGTTACTACTCCTAATGACTTGCCTTTTTGTTCAAACTCTGCCATTTTTAAGTGAGCAGCATTTGGTTTAGCGTTAGGATAGATCATCCTATCTTTGTAGAATCTATAGAATTCTTTTGGATTATCTTCAAAAAACGAATAAGAAATGATCTTCTCTGGGGGATAGTCATATTGTTGGTTATAAATACCATCAACACTTCTAAAATCAGGTATGTTACTTTCAGTAGAGACACCTGCTCCAGTAAAGAAGACTATCTTGTTTGAATCATCAAATATTTCTTGTAATCTTTCAATTTTATCCATATTACTTAAGTATGATAGCATCAAGGACATTCCTTTCACCTGTGCCTTGATAAGAAACTGGATTATTGATCAATGTACCATTTTCTACTAGTACTGTTGATCCTCCTCCATCTAAGTTACAAGCGTTATATACGCCATATCTTAATAGTAGTTCAGTTAATTGGACCATACTTGCGCCATTTGAACCATTGCCACCTCTTCCATCAATCGTTAGGATGATGATGACTCCATCTTTTCTTTGACCAATGACAGTACGTGGTTGATAACCGTAACCACCATTACCAGTGAATTCCGCAGCTTTACCATTAACGATAAGGAATGGTCCAAACTCTAAACCCCATTTCATGCCAGCATCGACAGCTTCTTGGGCAGTAGAGTTCATTAACATTAATACCCCCTCATCGTTCATGCCGACTATTTCACCAGTATTACCTGTGTCATAGTAGATCTCATGATCTTTTATTAGGATGCTGCAAGGCCATTTGCGATAATCATCATCAACATAGTAGCCTCCACCATTGACTGCTACTACTGCATCATACTTTTTCGCAAATTCTGATACTTCTGCACCATAGGCACCGGTAGAGATGACCATATCAAGTCGCGTTGGATCATAGACAACAGTAACAAAGCCATTGTATGAGCCTTCATCTATTGCAAAGATCTTGTAGAGATCATTACCTTCTTCTTTTTCTAAGATCTGTTGTTCATAGACATTGGAATATGAAGTGATCGTGCTTGGATCAACGAATTCAATATCATTGACGTTGGAGAACTTTTCTCCTTGTGTTGTAGTGTTCTGAGATACTACTTTACTTACTTGTTCTGGTGTATATAATACGTAAGCATAATATTGGTGCGATCCTGTACTTAGCGCTGTAGTGACTAGCCAATCTCTAACAAATGACCATGGACCATAAGCAACAAAGAAACAGATGACCGCACATAGATCAATTACAAGTAAGAAGTAAGTAAACCAACTTAGTCCACTTTTTTCTTTTGGTTCAACTCCAGCGTTGTATTGAATTTCATTGACCATTTTTCTTAGTTTCTTTGAAGAGGTTTTCTTTTGAATGATTTCTTTACTCATTTGAGATCACCTCCAATTGATATGGATCACTTTCTGTGCCTGTTCCTGAAATGATCTTGATGGTCTTATTTATGCAGATCATAGGTCTTAAACCTGCTTCTTGAGATATCAAATCAGCGTATAGGATGTCTTCTTTGGCTGTGAAGATCAGATCATCTGATTGGAAGGAATTATTTCCTAAGAAATAATCTGTATATTCATTTAGATAGAAGCAACCGATCGTTGGAATTGAAACATATGCTTCAAATGATGGATTATAACTATAGATGTAATCATAGTTATCGATCTGAGTGAATGTACCAAAGTTCCATGTTTTATATACTAGATAACTTTCATAATTATTTAAGGTGGCTAGGAAGTCTTCATTGAGGTATTGACCAATGCCACCATTAGAACGAAGATAGTTGACACTGCCAAAATAGCGAGTATATGTTTCACCATTTTCTTGTATCAATCCTTCTAATATCAAATTAGCATTGCCATCTTCATCAAAGGATTCAACTCTCCAAGTTTGATCACTATAAGAGATATAATCACCAATTTTTGCTTGCGAGATATTTTCACAATGGCTCTCTGTTATGATGTATGGATCATCACTAGTTCCTTGACCACTTAAAGCAGTTAGGTTACTTCTTAGAGTGATGACTACTCTTACTCCCACAAACATATTTGCCGAGTAGGAAGTACCGATAGCTCCTTGTTTATCAACATAGTAGTATTGATAGTTGCTGTCACAATTACTTAACCAGAAGGATTGACCATTAGCTAAGAATGATTCGCTACTACCAGCATTTATATAATCTTCTAGGGATAATATGCTCACATCTACACTTTGATAGGTGTCTGTTTGATAATCAGTGATGTCATCTACTATCTTGTAATTAACACTAGTTTTCGTTAAGTAAACGGTATTTGTTAGACTGTTATAGTATTTGCCACTATATTCGTCTTCAGTAGGATTTAGCCATCTATATAATGAAGTGGTTTCAAAACTAGAAGATTCACTCATAGTGAAGTTAGTCAAGCAATCCTCACTTACTAGTTTGATATTGCCATCAGCATCGATAGATAAGATACGATAGAGAACATTATCAAATAAGCAATAGTTATCAGTGATCATACCTTTATAAGTGTAAGAACCATCTTCGTTTTCGTATAATCTATCTTCACTTAGTACATCATTTCTATCGATGACTACTTGTGACAATGTGGAATAAGTTGAATCACTGTGAACAACGGCTAATTTATATTTATACATGAATAATCTTGTTAGATAAAAACCTAAAATAGCTACAATAAGAATTGAATTGACTATTTGAAATATTTTTTCTTTGTTGATGTCCTTTTTTTGCTTCATTTATGTAAAACACCTCAAGGGTCATTTTATCACAAATGTTTGTGAAATAATAGTGTTCCACTTATAAATGGAAAATGTGAAATTATGTTAGACTTGACAATTATGATAATATAAAGGTAGGAGGAATAATAAAAATGAGAAAAAATATTGGAGCTCGTAATTTTTTAGAACCAATGCCAGTACTTATCATCGCTACTTATAATCCAGATGGTAGTGCTAATGCAATGAATGCTGCTTGGGGAATGATCAGCGATTTTAGTGAGGTAAGTATCAGTTTGTCAGAACATCAGACAACAGATAATTTAGCTCAAAGAAAAGCATTTACTGTAAGTTTAGGAACTGAGGATACAGTAACTGCTTGTGATTATGTTGGTATCGTTTCTGGTAGGAAAGAAAAAGATAAGTTTGTAAAATCTGGCTTTACAGCTATCAAGAGTGAATATGTTGATGCACCACTAATTGAGCAGTTGCCATTAACTTTGGAGTGTAAAGTTAAATCATTTGATGATGGAATCTTAGTAGGTGAGATCGTTAATGTCAGTGTTGATGAGAAGATCTATACTGATGGTAAGATCGACATGAAGAAATTAAAACCAATATGTTATGATCCAATCAATGGTGGTTATTATTCAATTGGTGAAAGAGTTGCTGATGCCTTTAGTGAAGGAAAAAAACTCAAGTAATATTACTTTGAGTTTCTGATCTTTTTGACATTGTGATTCATTAAGTGACGACCTAGGTGCTTATAACTGAAGGTTTTGAGCGTTGACATCTGTTGGTGATGTTCTATTAGTAGTGAGTCAGGATCATCATAGATACCAAAATCTTGAATAATGCCTTCTGATTGAATGTAGGTGTTATCGTCATTAAAATCAATGGGTGGATTTTGAAAATCTTTGACTGCTACACCATAGCCACAGAAACTACCTTGGCAATCACTAAAGAGCTTTTGTAGGTTAGTCAGATAGGCTTTATTTAATATGAAACCTTCAAGTTCTAACCATTTATCATTGTAAAATACTTCTACCCAACTGTGGAAGACATGTTTAGGAGCAAGCTTGTAGACAATAGAAGTCATTGCTCCTTTTTGTAACTTCTTATCGATGGTAAAGCCATGTACTCGACAAGGTATGTCACAAGCTCTAAGTAAAGTCATAAATAGAGTGCCTTTAGTATTACATTGACCAAAACCATCTTCTAATACTTTAGAAGCAGGAGTGTTATCGTCAATGTTATAACCAAAGTCTATTTCATCTCTGATATAGTTATAGATGGCTTTGATGCGATCGTATTCATTAAGTGATCGCCATCCCTTAGTGTTTATTAATTTATTAATTGTTGAATTGATCTGGTGGAGTAATCCAACATTTTTGTTTCTTTAAGATAATTGGGCATAAATGGTCTCTATTTAATTTTGAATTAAAAATAAGGTATTATAATCTTGTCTCAAATATTTATTATTTGAAAAGATCTGAATGTGTACCCGTTCTAAAAAGCAAAAGTTTACTATTGTTCTTATCTAAACGATATATTAGTAACCAATCTGGTTCTCTATATGACATTTACGATAGTTACTATAAACTCCTTTTAATGCATGATCTCTAAAATGCAATTCTAATGGTAATCCAATAGATAGAGTATCGACAACTGAAAATAGTTTTTGTAAAACATATCCACGTGCATAAATACGTTTTAAATCTTTTTCAAATAAGCTTGAAAAAGCAATTTCAGTCTGAGTCGTTAAGAACATTTTTTGAAAGGACTTCGTTTGCATATTCTTCTATAGATTTATAACGCTTATATTTGTTAGGGTTATTAATCATTTCATCATACTCGGCCAACGCAGTTTTTGTTGTTTTATTAGGGTTCTCACGCCTTAATTCAAATGGTATACCATCATAGTTTACAGATGCTTTTAAGAACATAGTTATTGCAGAAGACATGGTTAATCCAAGATCACTGAATAGTTCCTCTGCTTTTTTCTTTAATTCGTTATCTACACGTACATTTATATTTGTTGTTGTCATGCAGTTTCCTCCTTTGCGTGATTATATTGTATAGCAACCATAGGAAAAGTGCAAAACAATGTTTTACAGTTAAAAATAATTTTAATAAAATGTTTTACAAAAATATTGGGATTAACTAGAATCGATGTGTTGTAAAAAGCATATTACGTCTGATTAGATGTAATTAGGTAATCCACCAAAGACGTCACTAATATGCATTTTTTAGTGTTTTGATTAGAACGAGGCCGTTCAGATGAAAAACGTTTGATAAAACTACATATTCAGTTGAAAATTCGGCTGAGTATTCTTAATCTAGTCGCAAAACTGAATTGTTTAGTAGATTTGTTGAATGAGTTGTAAAAATTATTTGGAATATTTTTGAATTCATCACGAATTCTTTTATAAGTAATATTCAAGTGAATTGTGGCAAATGGTTGAAAAATCATCAATCAATAGTATTTTATTTTCTTTTATCGTTTCTAAATAACGTGATAGAAAATTAATGAAATAGTTATTTTCTTTTGGCTCGTCGGATTCTTTTTTGTCAAAATACTTACTTTTAAACAATTTTGAAGATTGACAATGTATAATTATTATATTGTGTTAACTTAAGGAGGTATATGTGTGGTTAAGATACTATTTGTCTGTCATGGTAATATCTGCCGTAGTGTAATGGCGCAGTTCATGTTTGAAAAGATGCTAAAGGACGAGAATTTAGATAGCTTTGCTTATGTGGATAGTGGTGCTGTTACAACTGAAGAAATAGGTAATGACATGTATTATGCTGCTAAGGATATTTTAGATGAGCATCATGTTCCATATGAAAAACATAGAGCTAGACAAGTCAATAAAGAGGATATTGCTAAGTTTGATCTTATTATTTGTATGGATCGTAGTAATCTTAATGGCCTGTACCGTAAGTTTGGTAACATTGCTAAGATACAGTTGCTTTTAGATAGTGATGTTTCTGATCCCTGGTGGACTAGAGATTTTGAAAAAGCTTATGATGATATAAATAAGGGATTAATAAAATTAATGAATAGATTAAAGAAAGAAGGATTATTAAATGAGTAAAAGAAAATTGATATTAGATGTTGACACTGGTAGTGATGATGCAT
Source organism: Anaerovoracaceae bacterium (assembly GCA_963606005.1). Classification (GTDB taxonomy): domain Bacteria; phylum Bacillota_I; class Bacilli_A; order Erysipelotrichales; family Erysipelotrichaceae; genus UBA1783. Next base: position 13,360 of record CAVCVO010000047.1, on the reverse strand, counting down.
TAGCTTTGATGAGTGCAGTCTTGCATGATGACTTATTTGAAGTGATCGGTGTTTGTAGTGTTAGCGGCAATAGAGATATTGAAAATACTACTGAGAATACTTTAAGAGTATTACAAATGCTACATAGGGAAGATATACCTGTGATCTCTGGAGCAAGTAGACCATTGATCGCAAAATTAGACTATACTAGACATATCAATCAAAAGTTAGAAGTGACTGATGAAAATGGTGAGATCATTTCGTACCATGCTGAGTATTTGCCTTTACCTGTTGCTAAAAATAAGCCAGTAGAGAATGCTCATGCTGCTACTTGGTTGATTGATACGCTATTGTCTTCTAAAGAAAAGATCACTTTAGTCTTAACGGGACCATTGACTAATTTTGCTTTAGCTTATCGTATTGCCCCTGAGATCGTTGAACATATTGAAGAGATCGTTATCATGGGTGGAGGAAAGAATCAAACTAATTCTACTTCGGCAAGTGAGTTTAATATTTTCTTTGATCCTGAGGCTGCTTTCATCACTTTATCTGTTGGCAGTAAAGTGCCTGTTACAATGATGATGTTAGATGCAACTCATCAAGCCTATTTGACTTATGATGATGCTGATAGATTAAGGAAGTTAGAAAATGCGGTTGGTGAGTTTGCTGCTGTTGAAACAGAAAGTAGGATAAAAGCTTATAATTTATTACAACCTTTATATAAGGCTGATATCGCACCAATTCATGATGCTTTATGTATCATGTATCTTATCGATCCAACTGTTATAACTAGAAAAGAATTACATCATGTTGATGTCATTTGTGGTGGTATAGCTAATGGTGAAACCCTTATCGATAACCGTAAGGCTTCTACAGCTATTAAGAATGTTAATGTATGTTATTCTACAGATTCAGATAAGTTTAGAGAGATGCTTGTTTCTTCGTTAGAGAGAAGTAAGGGCATCATTTAGTCATATGGAGATAAGAAAATTAGATAAAGAAAAATATAAGGGTAAAAAATTCACTGCTCATTATAAGACCAATGGCTATTATGATGTGATTATATCAGATGATGAATATAAGTTTAATTATGTTACATTTGATAAAACTGTAGATAAGTCATTTGATGATGAGTTTTTTGGCGAATGGTTAGAAGATCCGATCGCTTATGGAACATTTGAAAATGGAAAACTAATTGGTTATGTAGAAGGTTCGATTGAAAGTTGGAATAACCGATTTAGGATCAGTAATATCTGTGTGTTTGATGAAACCTATCGTAATAGTGGTATAGGGACAAAACTCATTCATGCTATAGAAGAAGTAGCTATTTCTTTAAAAGTAAGAATGATCGTATTAGAAACTCAAACATGTAATGAAAAGGCAATAGCTTTTTATCGAAAAAATGGTTATGTTGTTATTGGTTTTGATCTATATTCTTATTCCAATCATGATCTAGAGGATCATGAAGTAAGAATAGAAATGGGAAAGAAAGTTAAAAATTAGAGGTGTCATTTTGATGGAGTATAAAGATTTATTAGAACTTGACGAAAAAGGATTTGAAGAGTTTGCTCAACTAAATTACAAAACATTCGGTTTAGTTGAAGGTGTTGATAGTCAAGTCATTAGGGAAAAGTGCAAAGAAAATAAATTAACTTGTATGGTATTTTATGAAGATAATGAGATGATCGGCTCTGTTACCTATATGCTTACAGAAAAGATGGCATATTACCTCTTTATTGTTGTTTCACCTACTCAACGTAGTAAAGGCTATGGTAGTAAGTTTTTACAGATATTAAATGAGAAATATAGTGATAGACAAAAACTTGTTGAGATCGATACGATCTCAGAAAAAGATGCTAGTGACTATGATATAAGAGTTTCTCGTTGTAATTTTTATAAGCGTAATGGATTCCATTTGACTGATCAAAAAGTCATTATTAATGGTTTGTTATTTGATCTAATGTGTACTGGTGGAGAACTATTACTTGATGAATATAGTAAGCTCATAAAAATCGAAAGAGAATTTGTTGATCAGATTGAATTAGTGGAAAAATAGAAAAAATCATTATGGAAGAAAGATTTGAGTTAGTCAGTGAGTTTAAGCCTAAGGGTGATCAACCACAAGCAATTGAAAAGCTAGTAAATGGAATAAAAAATAATAAGAAGTTTCAAGTATTATTAGGAGCTACTGGTACGGGTAAGACTTTTACTTTTGCTAATGTCATTGCTCAGATCAATAGACCAACCTTAGTCTTTGTTCATAATAAGACCTTAGCTGGACAATTATATTCTGAGTTAAAAGAGTTATTCCCACATAATCATGTGGAGTATTTTGTTTCTAACTTCGATTATTATCAACCAGAAGCTTATTTGCCTAAGACTGATACTTATATTGAGAAGAACTCGATGATCAATGATGAACTAGATATGTTGCGTATGGCTGCATATAATTCAATCTTACAACATCGTGATACGATCATTGTTGCTTCTGTTGCTTGTATTTATGCTTCAAGTGATCCTAAGCAATATCAAGATCTATTCTTTACTTTAAGAGTAGGTCAAACAATTGAAAGAAATGAACTGATCAGGATGTTAGTTGATAGGCAATATGTTCGAAATGATGTTGAAAGTAAAAGAGGTACTTTTAGAGTAAGAGGCGATGTCATTGATATTGCTACTGGATACACTGATAATTATTTAGTGCGTATTGAATTATTTGATGAAGAGATCGATAGGATAAGTGAGATAGATCCTTTGACTAACAAGACTTTAAATGCATATACAATCTATAATATTTTTCCAGCAAGTGGTTATGCGAAAAGTAAAGATGATATCTTAAAAGCATGTGATAACATTGAGGAAGAATTGAAAGAGAGATTAAAGTATTTCCATGATAATGGCAAGCTTTTAGAGGAAGAAAGACTACAACAACGTTGTACTTATGACTTAGAAGCTTTAAGAGAATTTGGTGTATGCAGTGGTATTGAGAATTATTCTAGACAATTAGAGTTTAGGGGACCAGGCTCTAAACCTTTTACGTTATTTGATTATTTCCCTAAGGACTATCTAATGATCGTTGATGAGTCCCATGTATCTTTGCCTCAGGTAAGAGGTATGTATAATGGTGATAGATCACGTAAAGAGACTTTAGTTGAATTTGGATTTAGGCTACCTAGTGCTTTAGATAATCGTCCATTGAAGTTTGAAGAATTTGAGAAAGAGATCAATCAGATCATCTGTGTCAGTGCTACTCCTGGTGATTATGAATTGGAAAAAGTCGATAATGAAGTTGTTGAACAGATCATCCGTCCTACAGGTTTACTTGATCCTCAGATTGAAGTAAGACCAACAAAAGGTCAGATCGATGATTTGTGTGCTGAGATCGATGAGAGAATAAATAAAAATGAGAGAGTACTCATTACAACTTTAACAGTTAAGATGGCTGAAGAATTAACTAAACATTTACAAGTCAATATGTATAAAGTTGCTTATTTACATCATGAGACTAAGACTTTAGAAAGAACAGAAATCATTAGGGATTTACGTAAGGGCAAATATGATGTATTAGTTGGTATCAACTTGTTAAGAGAGGGCTTAGATATTCCAGAAGTTTCTTTAGTAGCAATACTTGATGCTGATAAGGAAGGATTCTTAAGAAGTGAGAGAAGCTTAATCCAAACCATTGGTAGAGCTGCGAGAAATGCTGATGGAAAGGTCATCATGTATGCTGATACAATGACTCAATCCATGGATAAAGCGATAAAAGAGACAGAAAGAAGAAGGGCAATCCAAGAGAAATATAACAAAGAACATAATATCATTCCTACTACCATTAAGAAGGAGATCAGAGATGCAATCCATTCGAAAGAGACACATGAGATGATGGTGGAATATGTAGGTAAGAAGATGAAGAAAAAGAGCAAGGATGAAAGAAGTCAATTGGTTGCTCGCTTAGAAAAAGAAATGAAAGAGGCAGCAAGAGTATTAGACTTTGAAAGAGCTGCAGAATTAAGAGATATGATCTTAGAGATCAAAAGTAAGGATGAGTAAGATGAAAGAGATTATTTTAGCAAGTGGTTCACCACGCAGAAAAGAATTGATGGAGATGTTAGGCTTTGATTTTAGGGTCATCGTTTCTGATGTTGAGGAAGTAGTTGATGAAAGTTTAAAACCTGAAGAAATAGTCAAGTCGTTAGCTCATCAAAAAGCTTTAGCTGTATTTAATGAACATAAAGATGCTTTAGTCATTGGTTCTGATACTATTGTGGTAGCTGATGATAAGATCTTAGGTAAACCTCATAGTAAACTACAGGCTAAAGAAATGATGGAGTTACTTAAAAATGATAAACATCAAGTAATGACGGCTGTAAGTTTTATTTCTGATAAAGAAGAAAAAGTCATATGTGACAAGGCTACTGTGCATTTTAATGATATAGAACTTACTGAAATAGAAAAGTATATTGAAACTAAAGAACCTTATGATAAGGCAGGAGGATATGCGATACAAGGTTGGGCTGGTAAGTATATCAGAGCTATTGAAGGTAATTTTTATACGATCATGGGTTTACCAGTAGATATTGTTTACCAATATTTAAGGGAATACGAATGATTGCTTAAGTAAAAAAGATATCAATGCGTTTGAACAATGATATCTTTTTAATTGCTTATTCATTTATTTTCCAATAGCCACTTCTATCTGATCCGACTCTTTCAATGAGTCCTTCTTCTTTAAGATATTTTATTTTCTGCGATACTGTTTTACGGCTGATAGAGAGCTTTTGAGCAATTTCATTAGAAGTGATGGTAGGATCGATCTTGATCAGCTTGAAGACTTCTAAAGATTTGCCATAAAGATAAACTACATTTGTATCTGAAAGCTTGTTAGTAGAAGTATTAATGATCTTATCTTTATCAGCAGTGAATTTTATCATTATATCTCCTGGATTGATAGTGTATTCTGGTAGTGGTAGACCATTTGTCCTACAGACTGAACAGATTTTTTCTATACCTCTTCCCCAACTTTCGATGAATCCTGCTAAATAGAATACATGGGCAATGTTAGGATTATAAGGAATAGAGGCATGTTTATTCATTAGATTATCTACTGTCCAATTTTGTGGTAATTTTCCACAATTGGCGATATATAACTTGTCTTCATATACACTTATCTGTATAGGTATACCTGATTGGTATTGCTTATGACATATGGCATTTAACAATGCTTCTCTAAAAGCTTCTTCTGGTACAAAATAGCGTTCAATCCGTTGCATTCCTTCATAAGTTATCTTGGCTTTCATATATTTGAGATAGACTAGTTCAACAGTTTTATCGACTAAAGTTAAGATTGAGCCGTGCAGTTCATCTTGGTATAAGAGCTCAGCATCGTTTTGAAAATATCCTATCTTGATATAAGCACCTAATTGCCATTTTTCAGGATCTTTCGCGAAAAGAAGCATTGCTGAATTAGTTAAATATGAGCCATTAATCAAATGTAATTTTTCCATTAAGACTTCTTTTGGCTTTTCTAATACGCTTTGATCAATGCGACCTTTTTTGATAGCTAGTTGTTTGAATTGATCTATCACTGAATCGTCCACATCATTTAAACTAAAGACAGGTAATGGCAAATTATCCCAGGTTGCTCCTCTTTTTCGCATTAAGAACTCTTCTAAAGCAGGTCCAGATAAAATCTGTCTTGTACTGCCACTACGGTAATAATAAATACCTTTACAAGAAATACCGATAGGATAAGCAGGGACATCTATTTCGATGTACTCTCTATCATTCTCAGTTAACAGATTAACAGCAACGATTATTCCTAAAGCAACCCTAACCTTGTTGGGAATATCTTCAAGCAGTTTTTTGGAGTTTGATACACCGGTCACTTTGCCGTTATCATCACAACCGATGTAGAGTTTTCCACCTTGAGCATTAGCGTAGCCACAGATCCATTGCAAGTATTCATCATTCCATTTACTTTCCCATTCGACATTTTGACTTTCAGGCATTGTTATCACCATCCTTGTATTAATTTTATCACAACAGCCAATTTTAATGGGTGGATAAAGAAAAAATGAGACAAATTTAGGACTTTTAAGAAAAAAAGAAATGAGGGAAATTATCTGTCACTTATCTGTCACCTTTTGGGTGACAGATAACTAAAAATAACTTTTTGAAAATATTTGATAATGTGTATTGACAAGTAATATAGGAGTGCTACAATATATTTACATTTGAACAATTGTTCAAATGATAAGGAGAAATATTTATGAAAAAGAGTTACAAGATCGATGTTGATTGCGCTAATTGTGCATTAAAGATGGAAGAAGCTGCTAAGGCTACTGAAGGTGTTAAGGATTGTACAGTAAACTTCATGACATTAAAGATGAATGTTGAATTTGAAGATGGTGTTGATAAGAATGAAGTTATGCAGAATGTCTTAAAGAACTGCAAAAAAGTTGAAGATGACTGCGAGATCTTTCTATAAGAATGAATAAAAAGCAAAAAAAGATGTTGGTAAGGATAATCCTTGCCATCGTCATTCTTGTAGTGTTATCGCTATTTGAGATAAGTGAGCCATTATGCTTTATCTTATACATGATACCTTATGGGGTCATTGGATATGATATCTTGTTGAAGGCTGTTCATGGTATTAAAAATAAACAAGTCTTTGATGAGAACTTCTTGATGGCGGTAGCTACAGTTGGTGCTATTTGTCTTGCCGATTATAAAGAAGCAGTCGCAGTCATGCTGTTCTATCAGATTGGTGAGTTATTCCAAAGCTATGCTGTGGGAAAAAGTAGACAGAATATCAGTGCATTGATGGATATCAGACCTGATTATGCTAATATTGAGGTTGATGGAAATTTAGAGAAAGTTGATCCTGATGATGTAGAGATCGGCACGATCATTACTGTTGTTCCAGGAGAAAAAGTACCAATTGATGGTATTGTTGTCGAGGGAACAAGTGATCTTAATACAAGTGCTTTAACTGGTGAGAGTGTACCTCGTGAAGTTAAAGTTGGTGATGAGATCATCAGTGGTTGTGTCAATATGAGTGGTGTCTTAAAAATTCAGACAACTAAAGAGTTTGGTGAATCTACAGTTTCAAAGATATTAGAATTAGTTGAAAATGCTAGTAGTTTAAAGAGTAGAAGTGAAAACTTCATCAGTAAGTTTGCTCATTACTATACACCTATTGTTTGTTATAGTGCTTTAGCATTAGCTATATTACCACCACTAGTATTACTTATCATGGGAAAAGATCCTAAGTTAAGTGAGTGGGTATATCGTGCTCTTACTTTCTTAGTCATCTCTTGTCCATGTGCCTTAGTCATTTCTATTCCATTAAGTTTCTTTGCGGGAATTGGTGGAGCTAGTAAGGAAGGTATCTTGATCAAAGGATCCAACTACTTAGAGACTTTAGCTCAAGTTAAGTATATTGTCTTTGATAAGACTGGTACGGTCACTAAAGGTATATTTGAAGTCAATGGTGTGCATCATAATGAGATCGATGAGGCATTACTCATAGAATATGCTGCTCATGCCGAAAACTTTTCTAATCATCCAATCGCTAAGAGCATTAAGAAAGCTTATGGCAAGCCTATTGATGAGAATAGGATCAAAGATGTTAAAGAGATCGGTGGTTATGGTATAACTTGTAAAGTTGATGATATGGATATTGCTGTTGGTAATGATAAATTGATGAAGATGATGAACATTGATTACTGTGATTGTCATAGCATTGGTACTATCATCCATATAGCTATCAATGGTAAGTATGCAGGACATATCGTTATCAGTGATATGATCAAGGAAAATGCTCAAGAAGCTATTGAGAGATTGCATCAATTAGGCATGAAGAAAGTCATCATGCTCACTGGTGATAGCGATAAAGTGGCACAAGATGTTGCTAAAAAGTTGAATGTGGAAGAAGTTCATTCACAATTGTTGCCTGCTGACAAGGTCAATGAAGTTGAAAAGATCTTAGCTAATAAGTCAGAGAATGATAAAGTTGCCTTTGTCGGTGATGGTATCAATGATGCTCCAGTATTATCAAGAGTGGATATTGGTATTGCGATGGGTGGCTTAGGCTCTGATGCTGCGATCGAGGCGGCTGATGTTGTTTTGATGGATGATGATTTGTTAAAGATCGCTAAATCTGTTAAAATAAGTAAGAAGTGTTTACGTATCGTTTATGAGAACATTTATTTCGCTATTGGTGTAAAAGTTTTATGCTTATTATTGACTGCCTTTGGTAAGGCTAATATGTGGGTTGGAATCTTTGCTGATGTTGGAGTAATGGTCATTGCAGTATTGAATGCGATCAGAGCACTGATGGTCAAAAACCTATAGGAGAAATTGATGATTAAATTGATTGATGAAAATGAACTTTATGATCTAGCTGAATTGTTTAAGGTGTTTGGCGATTCTACAAGGATCCGCATATTATTTGTGTTATTTAATAAAGAGGAGTCAGTAAGCGATATTGCTAAAGCTTTGAATATGACTGATTCAGCTGTATCTCATCAATTGAAGATCTTGAAACAAAATAAATTAGTTAAGCCTAGTCGAAAAGGCAAACAAGTGTATTATGCTCTAGCTGATGATCATGTAAAGACGATCATAGCCATGGGTAGAGAACATATTGAAGAATAGGAGCTTATTAAAAGTTCCTTTTTTTATGTTATAATTTTTTTGGAAAAGAGTTGATGTTTTATGCCGAATTGTGTTGCTCATGCTTTATGTGGAGAAGTAGCATTGAATGGAGATTATGATCACTTAAGAGCGATCATTGATAAAAATAAAGCAGCTTTCTTTTTAGGATGTCAAGGTCCAGATTTTTTGATGTATTACCGTATTTTACCTTGGCAAAAACAAAAGGGAGCTAAAAGGATCAGAGAAATTGCTGATGATATTCATGATCATAAGATAAATGAGTTTTTTAAGAATCTTCTTGAAGAGACCTCTAAAAGAAAGAATGAAGCATTAATTGCTTATACAGCAGGATTTTTGTGTCATCATTCTTTAGATTCTATCGCTCATCCGATGATCTTTTACTTTACTGATTCTGTAAATGGTAATATTGGTTATGCTCATCAAATGTATGAAAGTCAATTAGATATTGGTATCTTACAAGCTTATAAATTAACAACAAAAGATTATCGTATTGATAAAAGGATAATGAGAATAAAGCAAGGAAAGGATATCATTGCTCAAGTGATGAATAAAGTCATTAAAGAGACTTATGATATTGATGTTAGCGAACTCCAACTAAAAGAATGTCTGGATAACATGGCTCATGTTGTAAAGATTTTAACAGATACTAATGGTAGAAGGTATAGGTCGATCGAGAAATTAGAAAATATCTTTCAAGTTAAAGGTATGGGTACTAGTATGATGGTACCTACAGATTATGACAATAAGTTAGATGCGATGAACTATCGCGGAAGTAAGTGGTATTATCCAGCTGATAAGTCAATCACTAGTAATAGTGATTTTACACAATTATTTTCTCAAGCAATTCAAGAGACAAGGGATAAATTTAGCTTATTAGATAGGTTAGTTAATGGCCAAGATGTTATAGAAGACTTGTTAAAGGTTATTAATGATCGTGGCTTCTGCACTGGTTTATCAGGTGAGCCAAAGATGTATTATTTCTATAAAGACCATAAACAAGATGAGGTAAGTCTATGAAAAGAGCTGCAGGTATATTATTACCCTTATTTTCTTTGCCCTCAAAGTATGGCATAGGCTCTCTTGGCAAAAGTGCGTATGAATTTGTTGATTTTTTAGTCAAGGCTAATCAATCTTATTGGCAATTACTACCATTAACACCAACTAGCTATGGTGATTCACCTTATCAATCTTTTTCTTCTTTTGCGGGTAATCCTTATTTCATTGATTTAGAAGTGTTAGTTGAACAAGGGATGTTATCTTTAGATGATCTTCCAAAAGAGACTGTAAGTGATTCTTTAATTGATTATGGAGAGATCTATATTAGTAGAAATGAGATTTTATATAAAGCTTATAAAAATAGTTTTACTAATAGAAAAGAAGAATTTGAAAAGTTTTATAGTGAAAATAATTGGTTAAAAGATTATGGACTTTTCATGGCTTTAAAAAAGCATTTTGATATGATTTGTTGGCAAGATTGGCCTGATGAAAATATCAGATTGCGTAAAAAAGAAGCAATGGAATATTATCAAAACTTGTTAAAAGATGATATCTTGTTTTATCAATATGAACAATTCTTATTTTATGAACAATTTAATAAATTGAAACAATATGCTCATGATAATGGTATCTTGCTTATTGGTGACTTGCCTATTTATTCACCACTTGATTCTGTTGATGTTTGGGCTAATAGTGATCAGTTTCAATTGGATGAAAATTTATGCCCAAGGAAGGTAGCTGGAGTACCACCTGATTATTTCTCTGAAGATGGTCAATTATGGGGTAATCCTTTATATGATTGGGATAAGATGAAAGAGAATGGTTATAAATATTGGATTGAAAGAGTTGATGGTACTAGTAAATTATATGATGTGATCCGTATCGATCATTTTAGAGGCTTTGAGTCTTATTGGTCTATTGATGCTAGTGAGACTACAGCGAAAAATGGTGAGTGGATAAAAGGCCCAGGTTATGCTTTTGTCAAGGTCATAAGGGATTGGTTCAACCAAGTGCAGTTTATTGCTGAAGATCTTGGTGAGATCACGGAAGATGTTCATAAACTCATAAGGGATAGCGGCTTTCCTGGTATGAGAGTCATTGAATTTGGCTTAGATCCTAGTGAGGATAGTTGTAATAGACCATGTAATTATGATAAGAATGTTGTTTGTTATCCTGGTACTCATGATAATGTGCCTTTGATGGGGTGGTTTGAGACTGCTTCAAAAAAGGAAGTAGAGTATGCGAAAAAATATTTTAAGCTTGATCGTAAAGAGGGCTATAACTGGGGCATTATAAGGGGAGGCTTGGCTAGTTCAGCTGATCTATTTATTTGCCAATTCCAAGATTATTTAGGTAAGGGACAAGATGCAAGGATAAATGTTCCTTCTACTTGTGGTAATAATTGGCGTTATAGGATAAATGAACAAGAATTGAGTGATAAGCTAGCTATAAAGATAGCTGATCTAACTAAAATCTATCAACGTCATAAAAAAATTGAACAAATTGATTAATATTTTATAGCGAAAAATCCTATTTTGTTATATAGTTTAGTTGTAAAAATGGAAAGGATATTTTTATCGTATTTAAGCGATAAAATAATGAGGAAAAATGGATTTATTAAGTTTATTGTCAAGTCAATTGTTGTCTTCTGATACAGTAAGTAAGGTAGCTAAATCTTCAAAGACTACTAAAGAAGAGACTTCAAATGTTATTTCTGAGGCTTTACCTTCTTTATTATCATCAGTTATCTCTGGTAATTCTTCAAAATCAAGTAGTAGCAGTAGTAGTTTATTAACAAGTTTATTATCTAGCTTATCTAATTCTGATGATGAAGAGGAAGAAGAAACTGAAGAGGCAGGAAATTCTATCTTAACTTCATTATTAGGAAGCAATGTTAATAATGTATTAAGTTCAATCTCTAAGAAGATCGGTTTATCTACTGAACAGGTAACAGCTATCTTGGTTGCTGCTGCTCCTATTATCTTAAAGAAGGTTGGTAGTTTGATCTCTACTGATACATCTTCTTCAACAAAGAAGAGTACAAGTGGTACTAAATCAACTGCTAAAAAGAGTAGTTCTTCTACAAAGAAATCTACTTCTACTAAGAGTGATTCATCTTCTAAGAAGAGTACAACTTCTTCTAAAAAGAGCAGTGGTACTACTTCAACAAAGAAGAGTGGCACAACTACTAAGAAGTCTACTTCTTCAAGCAAGAAGTCAAGTGATGCTGAAGATCTAGTTGGTGATATCGCTAGTGCAGTTTTATCAAATCTCATCAATAAGAAATAGGAAATAAAAAGGAGAAATTAAATATGGCTCAAAAGAAAGAAAAGAAAATGGTAGCTACTGAAAATGCTGGTAAAGCAGTTTCAAAAACTACTAAGGCTGAAAGAAGTGAAAAAGCTACTGGTAAGCGTGTTGCTGCTGTAGTATTCTGGTTATTAGCTATCGCTATGGAAGTTATATTCATCTTATTCTTGAATAAGACTATTTACTTCCCATGGTATGCTGAAAATCAATTATTAGTATTACTTGTTTTAATTGGCTTAGATTTGATCTTTGTCATCATCGGTTCACAATTCTGGAAGAAAGCTAATGATGTTGATCCTGCAAGTGAAAAGAATAAAGTTAAATTTTTCTTGTGGAACCAAATGGGTCTTATCGTATCTGTATTAGCATTCGCACCATTAATCCTTGTTTTATTGAAAAATAAGGATCTTGATAAGAAGACTAAGAAGATTGTTACAGCTTGTGCTGCAGTTGCTCTTGTTATTGCTGGTTTATTTGGTATTGATTATAACCCAATCAGCGAAGAAGAAAGAGAAGCTATGGAAGAAACGATCACTGATGATGTTTACTATACTACTTTTGGTAAGAAGTATCATACTCATGAAGATTGCCAAGCTTTAAGCAATTCTGCAACTGTATATTATGGGCCTATCTCTGATGCATTAGATGCTGGTAGAACAGAAAAGTGTAAATTCTGTGCTGAAAGAGACGGAGACTAATCTAATAGTTTTAAATTTGAAATAATGCCTGCCCTAAAAAGGTGGGCTTTTTTTGTGTATCCTCTTTGGCGAATTACACTCGATTTTGAGTTAAAGGTAATTTAAAATCACTTTGCTTGATGAGATTAATAATTATATGGTACGATTTATTTGTAAAGAGAGAAAAGAATAATTTGGAGGTGGTTATAATGGTAAAAGAAATAGAAGTTTAACATTTGTATAAAGATAAAAGGAGGTGTAAATGCAAATGAAAAAAATTACTATTGTATTTCTAACACTGATTGTGTGTTTCAGTACAACGCAATTTTGGGTTAAAGCAGATGAATCGCCACAATTTCAAAATAAATATTTAGAAGGAATTGGTGAAATTATTGATGGAGGTACCATAATCATTGATGAAAAAACGAATAAATTATTTGTGGAGTTTAAAGATCAAAAACTTGCAATAAACAATTTAAAAAAAAGATTGCCACTATTTCTTATTCAATTAGCTGATTATGGGGATCTGCAAGAACTTAATGAAACTAATTGGAAAGATTATCGATTAGTAATGAATGAGTTTCTTAATGAAATTACTAATTTGGGGTCATATGACGAGGAAATACTCACAATGAATAGTTTCTTTGATATTTTTGAAAATAAATTTCTTAATGAGGAAATCAAATCGATAGTTGAACTATACAATAAGCATAAGTTGA
>CAVCVO010000046.1:0-13167 GCA_963606005.1 Anaerovoracaceae bacterium | reverse complement strand
TTAACAACAAGATCATCTATATCAACATTAGTTGAAGCATTAATAACACAAAATGTTGAAAGCATCATTACGCTACACAATAAATAACTAATAATTTTTTTCATATTCTTCTCCTCTTTTTCTTTAAACATATTATTTTCAATTGCTTTTTTTATACTAAATACCCTCCTCATCACTTTCTTCTTTATGTTTTACAGGAACCTGTATTTCAAATAGATTTGAAACGCCTCCTTTTTCCAAGCCTTCTTTTATGTTAACTAACCTTATCTCGCAAATTTGAATATAATCGTTAAATCGAATATACTTAAGAATTTCCTTATATGTAGTTAGAAAACATTGCTCATTTTCTTCACAATATGATGAAACAACAAAAATAGGCTTTTCCGTTGATCGTTTAACTTTTACCGATTCATTTATTTCTCCTTCAATAAGTTGTACATATTTTACCTTTATGCTTTCATCTGTGGACTCGTCGCTGTTCAACGCAATGTAACTATATGGATGAATAGGCTTTTTATAATTTGGATTTAACTTTTTGAACTCTTGTCTTGCTGATTCTGTAAAAGTATTTATTTCTTCAATAGAATTTATAGAGCCATCAAAAGTATAAACATCTATACTAGGAATGTTTTTTATAATGATCTTATAATCCCTATCTTCTTCTTTTAGTAAATAGTCAATCTTAGTTAATTGAATTTTCTCATTTAATATATTATCTTCAATCAGTTTTTTTCTCTCGTTTAAAATTGCTTTTTCATTTTTATTTTCTAAAACTTTTCTTATATCTTCAATCGACAAGCCAACTTCTCTTAGAGATAGTATCTTTGACAAAGTATCAAATTGATCATCATCATAATACCTGCATTTGCCATCATAAAGTCTTGGAATCAATAATCCTTCCTCTTCATAATACCTCAAAGTTCTTTTTGTTGTGTTGGCAATCAATGCAAATACTCCTATTTTATACATATGCTTTCCCCGTCTCATATTTAATATATCCCATTCCCTTACGGAACTGTCAAATATATTTTATCAAATGATTTATTATACTAAAAACAAGAAAAAGCAACAACTGATAAATTGCCCTATCAATCACTGCTTTACAATCTATATTTCACCATTTATTAAAATGAAATATACTATATTTTATTAGCTTTATTTATCAGCATCATCATCTTGATCTAACAACTGGATTTGATATTCCTTAAGTTGTTTAATGTCATATAGATACTGAATGATAGTAGATATCACAAAGCCATATACAATGTATTGACCTCCTAATAAAAGATACAAATAATTTTGTTCTGTTAAACCAGCAATACAAGCAATAACCCCAGCAACAACTCCTATTATCTTTACAACAAGAGCAATTGTTGCTTTTTTATACGGAAAATCAATACCAATAAAATTATTATATTTACTCATATACACATTCCTTTCTAATATGTAGTTAGATTACCATTTCGATCATACGTGCAACTCTTACTTCCAAGTTCAGTCATTCCTGAGCTTAGATTTAAGGAAACGGAAACACCGTATACGGATACAGAAATATTAGGCAAAGTAGTTGTTGAATGTACGGAGTAAGAAAAAACAAAGCACATTTGAGTTATCACACCACTATCTACACTATTAACCTCTACAGTCATTTGGCCACTTTTTGCCCAAGATGTTGACATTGAAGTATGTGTTGATCTAACACCTGAATATGGATTGATCACTGTCATTGGACTATTATAGGTCTGCGTAATTCCTGACCCATCATAGTACCACACAGTACAATAAGAAGGACTACTATTATATTGCGAATTAATAGCCGTTCCACCTGAACCACTTGCAACCCAAGCAAGAGCTGCTGTTCCATCCCTTGTTAGTGAAAAACTTGATGGTTTAGTTGACCAATACCAGTTTACTGTAATTCTGTACTGATTAGTATAATGGTATATACCAGTAAAAGAAATCGTTAAAGTGCTGAGTACTGCTCTCATCTCAGAAGCATTCTCCAATGATTCTCCATTATAATTTCTTAATATAGCAATTTGCTCATCAGTGTAACCATAATAGTAAAGTTCTTCAGATGTCTTTTCCTTTAACTCTAATAGATAATTCTCTACATAATCCGATCTGTATAAATTATATAAATCTTCAGATATAGATAAACTATGCAACTCAGATTCTGGGGTGTTTCGACATTTAATAATCTCATCATACTCGTAAATTTGATAAGAAGTTGTGCTTTCAGAACACTTATTGTCATCAACATCAGCAAATGCACTCACATTACCAAAAAGTATCAATGTAATGCATACAACAATTACCAAAAACTTTTTCATGATCACTTCCTCCTTTCATCAATGAATAAGTTTCAAACTTAAAGTTGGAATCAGTTTTCAACCTATATAACTTTCCTATTTAGAAAAGTACATGACTTTAACAATTCAAAAACATTTTTTTAATTTTTTCTACTTGCCCAACTATTAATTACATCTTAACTATAAACTGTTACCTAAGGTAATTGTCAATACTATTTTGGTAAAATCTAAAGACTAATCATTAATTTAATATCCCGTATTGCTCAACTTGTTCTACTTTTCCCTTATCTTCCATCAACTTATATTGCTATGATTGTAAGAAATTATCTACATATTGCAATCCAACACTAATCAAACAAATGATAAAGACACATTTAAATCCATCTAATGTAAAAGCAAAGATTTCTATAACCATATCATAATTCATTTTGTTATATTTATCAGTTGTAATAGTGTATAAATAAGAATAACAAATGCAAACAATTTCAAAATAACTTTAGGAATTGATATTCTATAATGAGATATTATAAATCATCTTGTGAATTTGACAAAACAAGAGTTCATGATGATTATTCTGTTATAGGAAGTGAATTTTCTGATTTTCTATCATCAGTATTAACATTTAGATTGATCAATTCATTTGATAAAGCTAATCTTCTTGAGAAGAATACTTATAAAAAGTTGTTGTCGACTTTGATAAGAGCTAAAAAGATAAAGATTGATGATGAATGGAAACTAATAAAGATGAATCTATCGCAAATAATGATCTTAGAAGAAATAGGCTTATTACCAAAGGAAGAGATCGAAAGGCAAGAAAATAAAAAAGGAAGACCAATTGTAGAAAGTGCGATTGAAAGGCCAACATACCTTGTCAAAAGGAAACCAGGACGTCCAGCTGGAAGTAAGAATAAGAATAAGCAATAACTAAAGAAAAACTTTCCCAATCGTAGAACTTAACAATTGGATTAAATCCATGTATAGTCTAACTGGTTGGGAAAGTTGTATTTAATATATATTAAAGTTACCATTTTTTCTCTTAACAATTGTATTATAACAATTTAAGCCAAATAAAAACAGATCTGCCCATATTGAGACAAATCTGTTTGTAATTCTAAATTAAACTTTAATTACTCAGTAGTTTTATTTTTACCAAAGTCAATTGATAATAAGGCATTGACTAAGATACCAGCGATTGCTGCAGCAGCGATATTAGGAATAGTTAAACCAAAGAATGGAACACTTCCACCGAAGGCATATTGACCACCTAAACCAACCATCATAACGATAGCGATAACTGCGATATTCTTTGAATCAAACATACTAACATTCTTATCGATCATGATAGCGATACCTTGAGCAGCGATTGCACCGAAGCAATATACTTCAATACCACCGATTACTGCAGTAGGAATACCATAAATGACTTTAATTAATGGTGTGAAGCAAGAGATGATCATAGCAAATACAGCAGCTACTGCTAACACTTTTGTACTAAATACTTTTGTGATAGCCATTGTTGAAATATTTTCACCATAGTTAGTTCCAGCAGGTCCACCAACAAATCCAGAAATCATATCACATAAACCATCACCAATTAGGTTATTTGGTAATAATGAGATGATATCATATTTACCTTTACCTTTTTCCTTAGCAATGTTATTTACATAGATGTCTAATTGGTAAACGTGAGCTGTACTTTCTGGTAAAGTAGCGATTGCGATAGGCATGATGCCTACTAATGAATTCCAACAGAACTTAGGTAATGTGAATGCTGGTAATGCAAAGATACTTCCATCACCAATCTTGAAGATTGAAGCTTCAAGAGCAGCTGCAGGAACTTCTCTAAATAAATTTACATCAAATATTGCATAGAATATGCCGGCAACTGCACATCCTGTAAGTACTCCTAATAATAAAGGTAATTGACCTAACAAACCTTTTAAATAACGACAATATAGAACAGTTGATAATAATGTTACAAGAGCAACGATCAACCATATGTTGTTTTCTAATGTTGTACCACTTGTGCTGATAAAATCACCTAAAGCACTGTGTGATAATGTCAAACCGATGATCATTGAAACTGAGCCAGTGATTGATGCTGGTAATAATTTTTCAATAGCATCTTTACCACACTTCTTTACGATAAGACCAGCAGCGATTGATACGAAGCCTGACATGATGATACCAAATTGAGCTTTAGAGATCAATTCAGCAGGAAGGATACCAGTTGCTTGCCAACTTGCAATCTGTTCTGCTGTTCCTTCAGCCATAGCCATTGAAGATACTGCAGATAGATAAGCAAAGCTACTTCCATAATATAGTGGCATTTTCTTCTTAGTGATCAAGATGAAGCAAATAGTTGCTAATCCTGAAGCGAAGATAGTAGTAGAAACTTGGAACCCAGTGATAAGTGCTACTGTAATTGTAGCTGGGAACATAACAATTACCTGTTGTAGTGCATAAAGTACTAGCCTACCTGTACTAGGCTCTTCATCAGGCAAATAACCGTAAACTTCTTTTTCTGTTGTCATCATTTTTCTCCTTTACTTTTCGTTAATGACGACGCTACTGACACCATCGATCTCCTCAAGTTGTACCATTACAACTTCATTCAATGCTGTCGGGATGTTTTTTCCAACGAAGTTCGCTTTTATCGGAAGCTCACTATGGCCTCTATCGATAAGCTCACAAAGTTGTACTTTCGCCGGTCTACCAAGTTCTACCAATGCATCTAATGCTGCTCTTGCCGTTCTGCCAGTGAATATCACATCATCAACTAAAACGACAACCTTCCCCTCTATCGAAAATGGAACATTACTTTGATTGACAACTGGATCACTATTTACCAAACTTAGATCATCACGATATAAAGTGATATCTAGTTGTCCCACCTCAACCTTACTGTTCTCAATCTTTTCGATATTTTTAGCAAGACGATTGGCTAAAGGAATACCTCTTGTTTTAATGCCGATCAAGCAAACATTTTCAACACCATCATTTTTCTCAATGATCTGATGTGCTAGTCTCATCAAGACTCTATCGATGTCTTCACTGCTCATGATCTTAGCCTTAAACTTCATAAGTGTTCCTCCTTTACAAAAAAACCTTGTCGACCGACAAGACTCGTAGCAAAAAAATAATGTTTTCACTAACTTGTCGGCATCACAGTACCGTCTTTAAAGTTACCTCTATTATCTAACCATAAATAAAACAGTTTTACAAGTAAAATCTTTCATAAATCAAATATTTTACAATGAAAGCGTTTAAAACACACTACTGTTTTAGTAATGCCCCAATTATATTTTCCAATGTTGTCTCGTTGATAGCTCCAACATATTTCTTTCGGATATATCCATCTTTATCAATAAAGATCGTTACAGGTATTGAACTAATATTGTAATTGCTTGCTGCATTACCATCTAAGTCATAATAAACAATAAAACTATAACCATTGTCATTTACTAGTTTATCAGCTTTTTCTTTAGTCTCTCGAGTATCAGCAGTTAGATTGACCATCATAAAATTTATCTTATCGCCATATTCCTGATACATCTTTTCAAAGGTAGGTAATTCTTGTTGGCAAGGTGAACACCAACTAGTCCAAAAGTTGATGATCACTGGTACACCTGTAAAGTCATCTAGATTAACTTTTTGTTCATTATTATCGTAAATATAAAAACCTATTGCTTTTTCTTTTAAATCTAATACTTCTTCACTACTATCTATTACTTCATTTTCCTTAGAAAGTTTACGATAGGCTAAACTTGCTGATATCAAAGTTAGAAATAATGCAAATATCGTTATTATTAGTCTTAATTTACTTTTCATATTGTCTCCTAAAACAAGCTATGTACCAGTTCATGCAAACCAGTGATCATTAGTAATCCTACAATTATCAAAAAAATACCACAAATCTTATTGATTATCTCATAATGTTTCTTGATAAAAGTAAATACACTATTAAGTTTATCGATCATTAAAGCTGATAATATAAAAGGTACACCTAGCCCTAGTGAATAAGCTACAAGTAATAATAATCCCTTAAAAGCTGTAGAAGATGTTGCAGCTAAAGTCAAAGCTGAACCTAAGAAAGCTCCAACACATGGTGAATGACTTATCGAATAGACCATTCCAAAGACAAAAGCTGATAAATTACTAGTGCCATGAACATGCTGATGATGACTTTCTTTAAAAACATCAATCTTAATAACATCAAGATAAGATAAGCCAAAGATAATCATTATGCTCCCAGCAATGATATCTACTAATCTTTCATGTTCACTTACAAAGGAACCTAATGTTCCCGCAAATAATCCCATCAAAGAAAATACCAAAGTAAAACCCGCAACAAAAGCTAAGGCTCTAAAAACCATCTTTCCTTTTTTATCCGTCCCACCAGCAAAATAAGATATGAACACTGGTAAAAGGGGCAACATACATGGTGAGATAAATGAAATGATCCCTTCTAAAAATGTAATCAAAAACTCCATAAAACTCCTATCAATCATCAACTCCAGGCAATATTAATATACCCATTAAAAATCCAAATATTGCCCAAAAACTAACACTATAAACAACATCATTAACTATACGTGAATGTTTTATATTAACTCCAATATATTTATAGACGTGATAACCACCAAACCCTCCAATTAGGCTCAAGATAGTAATTACAACTATGTGGAATATCTTTGTTCTAATCTTTTCTCGCATCAAACTTCCCCATTTCATTTTTTATTATAAGAAATCAAAAGGAAATTAGTCAATTTAGTTGCTTATAAAAGAAAGACCGGTATAGTCCGATCCTTACTTATTTGTTTCTTCTTTTTTGTCTCTATTAGAGATAATATATTTTTCCATTCTTTTTAATCTTTTCTTCATAGAATGGTCAAATAAAAATTTTTGGATAGAGCTTTCTTTGCCTGTATCCTTACTACCTATCTGTTGATAAGTGATCATCGTTTCTTTATCAGAAATAGCTTCTAATGAATAATCCATATCAAAGTTTTGATCAGGATAGGAAATAGATAAATGAACATTCTTATTTTCAATCGGTTTTTTGATATGCACTGTCGTATCAACAATCTTTTTACCTTGTTGAACCTTATGATGATATTTATAACCGTTATTTAAATCCTCTAAAGTGATATCTTTACCACAATGTTGTTTAGTTTCACCAATCACGGAAGTCAATATAGCATCATAAATCTCTTTAGTTGTTGCTTTCAGCTTTACTTGTGTCTTCATTCTTTTCTTCTTTCTTCTTATCTACAATGATATCGATCTTATCGATAGATTGTTCATCCATACTCTTAACAGTAAATGTGGCACTACCGATCTTAACTGTTGCATGTTCATCTTCTTCAGGTACATGTCCTAACTTATCCATCATTAATCCACCGATAGTATCATTTTCACTATCATCTAAATGAATGCCTATAAGATCTGAAACATCTTCAATTAAAGTTGCTCCATCAACTATATAATGTTCATCATTGACTTTTTCAATCTCTTCTTGTTCATCTTCGTCATATTCATCTTGAATATTACCAACGATAGACTCTAGTAAGTCTTCCATTGTGATGATACCATAAGTACCACCATACTCATCCAAAACGATAGCTATCTGTACTTTGTTCTTTTGGAATAAAGGTAATAAATCATCACACTTCATATTTTCATAAACAAACAAGACATCTCTCATATAGTCTTTGATATTGAAAGGTTTCTTTTCTTTTTCCACAAAGTATTTGAATAAGTCTTTGATATAAATAACTCCTTCAATACTATCTATATCATCACTGTAAACTGGTATTCTTGAATAACCAGAATCTTCAAAAGTCTTCATCACTTTCTCAATAGGATCATTGATCTGTAATGATACCATATCTGTTCTGTGAGTCATTACTTCACCAACAGTACGATCGTTAAGTTCAAATACATTGTTGATCATTTCTTTTTCGCCATCTTCGATCAAGCCTTTTTCATTACCAGCATCAACCATGATCCTGATCTCTTCTTCCGAATACTCTTGTTGCCCATCTGTTTCACTGATACCAATTAGTTTACCTAAACCATCTACTGTCTTAGAAACTAACCAAACTAGTGGTTTAAATACTTTATAACAGAAATTAACAGGACCGACCACTAAGAAAGAGATCTTCTCTGGATCTTGCATAGCTGCTCTTTTAGGTAAAAGTTCGCCAAAAATCAAAGTCACGAATGTTAATAACAATGTAATAACAAAAATACTTACCAACCTAACTGTTGAAGTTGGTATGTTTACGTTCTTGAATAAGATTACTATATAATCTGCAAATGTGTCTGCTGCTACTGCACTTGACAGAAATCCTGATAAGGTAACACCTATCTGAATCGTTGACAGAAACTTAGTAGGTTTTTCTGTCATGCCATATAAAATCTTTGCTTTCTTATTACCTTCATTTGCCATCTTCTCAAGCTTAGCATCATTTAAAGATACTATCGCTATCTCACTACCAGCAAAGAAAGCATTAAGAGCGATCAATACTACTAATAACAAGATATATCCCCAGATACTCTCTTGTTCTGTGATCATGGAGACCTCTCCATTAACTAAAAAATTTGCAAAGTTGCACAAATGCACGTCCATATGCTAAAATACCACTCCTTCAATGCATATAACATCTGCTATTTATCATATAATTTATAGAAAATATTGTCAAGTATCGCATTTTTAAAGGCTACCTTTCGATAGCCTTAATTGGAGGATTAAATCAATAAAAATTATTTATATGGATCTATATAAGAATCAGAAGTAGGAGTAAGAGTTTCCTTATTATTCTTAATATCATACTCACCATAACAATAAATTAGTAAGTTATATTCTTTTGCTATACTACTCTCTATTTGATAAGTATAGTAACCATAAATCTCTTCTATTGAATAAGCATCATACTCATCTTTATTGATACTATGATACTTGCTGATAAGAGTGTATAAACCATCCTTATCCTTCATATATTCATTAAGTTTTGTTAGATAATCAGGATTGTAACCATGATATTTTAAATGATCACTATCGCTTGGTATTAATAAAGTAAATGAACTATCTACAGTAAAACTTGTCTTAAACTTTTCAACTTTCATTTCAGGTAAATAAATTCTAAAAATAACAGCGTTATCATCATTGTCATAACCATAACAATATAAAACATCACTGTCTAAAACAAAGCCATAATAACCACCAGCAATATCAGTTTGATTGCTACTTGAAAGAATAGTTTGAGTTTCTCCATTTATATTCATACGATAAACTTCTGGCTCAGTTCTATCTACATAATATAGCCAATAGCCATCAAAACCATAGTCACTTCCTAATGGTGCATATGTTTGATCTGAGTTAAAGTCACTATATACACAATAAACTATATCATTGATACTCTTATCGCTATTATACTTAATTATTTCCAATCCATAATTATTTAAATAAGCATTTACTGTAGAACTATTTAAATCGCTTTTATCATAATAATGGGTTGTAGAATAATAATCTTTATAAGATGTTGAACTTTGTTCTGGAATATTCCAAAAATGATCGCCATTAATATTATGTTTTAACGATGTAATGATGTAATCTTGCCCTACTACTTCATTATCTAACCAACCACCAAGCATCGTCAAAACACTTATAGCTGTCTCACACTGTTGTTTATTAGGCGTTTTGATAGTTTTTAATGAATCCATTGTTTCATCATAAACATCCATAGCCATATCTACAGAAGAAATAGCAAATTGTGATAGATCATCATCAATCTTACCACTTTCTAAACAATATCCATACCATTTTATAAGCACTTTATAAGCTCTCGAGTGATCATCATCAAGTTGATAAGCATAATCATAAGCTTCTTTATACTTATTTTCTTTAATATAATTATCAATTGTCTCATTATCTTGAGCATTCATAACAATAGTCTTAATCTTATCTTTTAAGGCAATATATTCTGAATTATTGCTATAGAAATCCTCAATAGTAGCCATTACGGATAAAGCAACATTACATTGTTCTAAAGACAAGTCTTCTTTATTAGAATAACGTTGATTCAACATTTTTAGTATTTTAGCTGCGTTTTCTTCACTCAATGCTTTAACAGTTAACTCATCATCAACAACTACATTATCAATGCAATATTTACACCAACGCACTAAGCAATCATCTGCCCTTGAATGATCATCATCTAGATCATATAAAACATCGTATGCTTTTTTATACTCGTTATTACTAACATAATCATTTGCCTGTTGTTGTTTAGACTTACATCCACTTAGTGATAAGACTATACTTAACACAAGCAATAAAATAATAATCTTCCTCATAAAAATTCCCTTCTTAAAATTGATCAAACACTCTTTTTATAATTGTAGCATATATTTTGTTACTCACTTATTGGACCAGTATATGTAATATTTCCGACATAACCACACTGTACACATAAAGCATTAGATCCTGGAGTGGAAGTATAATGTGCCTCTAACCTATAGCCACTACAAGAACTATTTGAGCAATATTGTTTATGATATGTAGAATTATATTGAGCAAATGTGCTATTCGTATCACTGAAATGATGAGTTGTATAATAAGAAGAACCAGGAGCAAACTTTCTAAATTGATAGAATGTTCTAGTCATGTGACTTACACCACAATCGCCATTTAGATTACACTCATAAGTAACAATAGAAGTACTAGTTGATTTTACATAGAATATAGAGTGAAAACCATTATCTCCATAACCACTTTTAGTTAAGCGAACATAGGCTGCTACTCCACAATTAGCAAAATAAGTCTTGACATCATTATCACTTGAAAAATATGTATCATCATCATTACCTTCAGCAACTCTATTATTCCAAGTTGTAAGATGAGCATATTGATTACTTGCCCACTTAGCAAAAGCTACACATTGAATTGTTTGTAAGTACGACTTACAACCACAACTTCCACTGTAATTACAACCTGAACTGTGATGAGTGCACTTTGAACCACTATTTGTAAAGTAACTACCAGCAGGATATTGGCTATTTATGTTTGACAAGTTTACATCTAGCTGTGCATTTAATGAAAGTAAACTTATTTCACTTTCCGTTTCTTCTTCCCCAAAAAGACTATTATATTCATATTCATCTGTTATCTCTCTAACAAATCTTTGAGTAGAATCATTATTTACATAATATATCTCATCATTAGATTCATATACCATTTCTTTATCCGATTTAATATATAGCATACTAACATTACTTGCTCTAGCAACAGTGGTCTTACTTTGAGTATTTATATTATATTTAACTATTTTGCTACCTTCGCAATAATAAAGATTTCCATTCTGCAATTCCAATATTGAACTATTTAAGACGCTATCTGAATTAAAAATTTTTTGTATGTTTCCATTGCAATCCACATAAAATATACTGTTCCCATAGATGAAATAAGCACCATTTTCATATTCAACAAAGACATCTATCGGCTGAGAAACAAGCTTAGTTATATTACCTGTTTCAAGGTTTTTAACATAGAAGTAACCATTCTGACAATCCGTTGGTCCTATTAGATTATTAACAAACCATTCATTATTACTGTCATAAATAAACATATAATTAACAATTCCGGCAGTATCTACTGTTATTTCGAAACTTTCAGTATAGCTAACTGTATTGTCTTGCACAGTTAAATCATCTGCATCAACATTTGAAGCAAAAACACTCGAATTTAATAGCATAGTAATACATATTAAACAAACCAATAATTGTTTTAAATAATTTCTTTTCATCTTTTAAACCTCCTTATCCAAAATCGATCATTTAATTTTTCATATATTTTTGAATATATGTATTTTCAATTTCATTATAAAATTCAACAAATTAATTTTCATTTACAAATAATTATAAATAAGATAAAATCTCTATGTAAGAGGAATTATTTTATGACAAAATATCAGTTAGAATTGTTTAATGACCTTATTTTAACTAAGAGCTTTTCTAAAACTGCTAAGCACTTTAACACTGCTTATCAAAATGTAATTTATCAGATCACAAAATTAGAAGAGGAATTTGATACAACTTTTTTTATAAGAAATAAGTCAGTTACTTTACCAACTCTTGCTGGTGAAGCTTTTTCAAAACATTCAAATCATTTAATAAGGGAATATAACGAACTTAAAGCAAAAATAAAAGAACTAACAAAAACTATAGTCCTTGGCGTCGATGACTTTTTGTACAATCCATTAATTTCGCAATATTTGACTAACACAGAGAATAAGCCAATCAGTACCCATCCCATAAATTGCAGTTATTTTATGGAATCTTTAAACAATGGAGATATATCTTGTTTTTTGGGGTTTGAGAACATATTGGATAAAACTACTTATTTTAAACCTTTTTATAAAGATAAATTATGTCTTGTTTTATCTAATGATCACAAACTAGCTAAATATGAAACAATATCAATTAATGATATTAAAGATTGTATTATAGATTTAACTAAATTTCCTTATTTATTACCTCATGATGTTCTTAAAACTCTTGGAGAATTCAACACCATCAAAACCGATATCATTCCTGCTGCATTCGGTCATTTATTAGTTACAGGAAAGACAATTACTATCATTCCATATTTATACAAGTTCTTTTATCCTAGAGTATTTAAGTATACTATTATAGAAAATGTAACAATTACCCATGGCATTTATTATAAATATGAGTCAGACATGATCCAGGAGTTTGCAGATAAACTTAAAGAATGTGCTATCCAAATTGAAAAGGAACAGTTCCTTATTTAAATAATAGTTGCTAATATAATGATAATGCAATAAGAAAA
>CAVCVO010000045.1:0-7177 GCA_963606005.1 Anaerovoracaceae bacterium | reverse complement strand
CTTTTTATGTGGCCTAAATATAGTGTATAATTAATAAGAAAGAGGTAAATTTATATGTTATTAGTTATGGATGTTGGAAATACAAACATTTCCTGTGGAATATTTGATGGAGAAGAGTTGGTAGCGAGATTTCGTTTTATCACCAAACAAACAAAGACTTCTGATGAATTTGCTCTGCAGATTCATGCAATATTGGAAGTCAAGCATCTAAAAGAGGATGATATTGATGGTATTGTATTATCATCGGTTGTTCCTACTTTAAATGATAATCTTATCAGTGCGATCAAGCAATTATTTGATAAAGAACCTTTGATGGTGGCTTCTGGCATAAAAACAGGATTGAAGGTCAATACTGATGATCCAAAGAGTGTGGGTGCTGATTTGATTGTTGATGCAGTAGCAGCTTATCAAAAGTATAAGAGAGATTGTCTAGTTGTTGATTTTGGTACAGCTACAAAGTTCCTTTATATTGGTGATGGTGGTGTATTCCAATATGCTGTTATTGCTCCAGGACTTGAAATATATGCTAATAGTTTGTGGCAGATGACAGCTCAGCTACCCGCTGTACAATTAAAAAAGCCAGAATCAATATTAGCTAAGAATACAGTTCATTCAATGCAGTCAGGTATCATGTATGGCTATATTGGTCTTACAGAAGGCATCATTAAACAGATCAAAGAAGAGATTGGCCATGAATTTCCTATATTAGCTACAGGTGGTCTTGGTAGATATATCTGTCCTGATACTGATCTATTTGATACATATGATCCAGATTTAGCTTATTATGGTATGAAATATCTTTATAAGAAAAATATGGGAGAAGAGAAATGAAATTCAAACAATGGATAAAAGACATCACTAAAAATACGATATGTAAAAATAAAAGATTTGTGATATCTATCATTTATCTTGCTTTGGTTTCCTTATTTTTAATCCATGATGTTCTTTATACT
The DNA here is from genome assembly GCA_963606005.1 of Anaerovoracaceae bacterium. GTDB lineage: Bacteria > Bacillota_I > Bacilli_A > Erysipelotrichales > Erysipelotrichaceae > UBA1783. The sequence continues at coordinate 6,224 of CAVCVO010000045.1, read as the reverse complement.
AGTTTTGATAATGAAGAATATTTGATAACTAGTTTAATAGTAGGTGCATTAATTTCACTATGGATGACATTATTTTTAGAAAGAAAATCTGTTAAAAATAGTATTTTGATAAATGTTATAACAAGTATCTTAGCAAGTGTTGGTTTATTTATATATCTGACATTTAATAGTAGTAGACATTATTATTATCTGTTAACTTATTTCGGAGTGGTAGTTTTCTTATTAGCACTTATCTTATTTGAACTATATCATCAAAGTGAAAGTGAGAAAATGTTCGCCTACCTTTTCTCTAAACTTATATATAGTTGGATATTATCCATCACTTTACTAATTGGATTATTTATCTGTGTAGCTGCTTTTGACTTTTTGATCATTCATAATCAAGATGTATATAAGTTATATGCAATAATTGCGATAATCTGTGAGATATTTATCTTAGGCTGTTTATTTTTGAGTTATATTCCTAATGGTGAAAAATTAACAGTATTAAGATCATATGAGAATGTTGCACATAAAGTTGCTTTAACTTTATACTACATCCTTATAGTCATCTTATATATTTATTTACTAAAAGTGATCATCACTTTTAATATGCCAGTAGGAAAGATCAATTGGTTTGCTTCATTTGCTTTATTATTCTATTGCATTTTCTATTTAAGTACGCTTTATGATGAGAAAGTATTAAGTAAGTTTCATAAGAAGTATGGTGGAATAGTAATGATTCCGATATTTTTGATGCAGAGTTACGCAATATACGTTAGAGTAAGTGCTTATGGTTTGACTTTTTTGCGTTATACATCGATCATCTTTAATATCATTGCGTTAGCATTTATCATATCTTCATTAATAAAATATGATAGAAGATGGGTATTTATTTTAATTAGTATCATCATATTAGTAGTGACAATTAGTCCTTTAAACCTAATAGATGTTCCCGTATATGAGCAAGAAAACCGAGCAAAAAAAGTAATGGTAGCTAATGGAATGTATGTAAATGATAAGATAGTAAGTAATAGTGATATTTCTAGTGAAGATAAAGAAGTGATAAGAGAAGCTTATCTATATGTACGCTATTCTAACAGTGATAAGAGCAAGTTGTTCAAAGATATTGATAGTGAATCATTTGAAAAGACACTTGGTTTTACTATGGAAAGAGATGAAATAGATGATACCATTGAGTTCATTTATTGTTATTATTATCGAGAAATGGGTGAAAGCTTTGATATAGTTGATTATTCGCAATTAATACCAGTTAAAGAATATGAATCAACTGATCAAGGCATTAATGATTATTGTCGAGATCTTTATAATAAATATGGAAAAGAATTGCCAGAAGATTTATACTATATTACTGAAAACGGTGATCGTTTGATATTTGAAAGCTTATCTTTTAATTATGATGAGTTAAATGATAAGATAGTTGACATTTATTATGAAGGTTTATTATTAGGAAAGTGAGATTGTTATGAAGATTGGTATTAGTAATGACCACGCAGCTGTGGATTTAAAAAATGAGATTAAAGAGTATCTTGAGTCAAAAGGTTATGAAGTAGTAAACTATGGTACAGACTCACATGAAAGTTATGATTATCCTATTGCTGGTAAAAGAATAGGTGAAGCCGTAAGAGATGGTGAAGTTGATTGCGGTATTGCCATTTGTGGAACAGGTGTTGGTATTTCACTAGCTGCTAATAAGGTCAAAGGTATTAGAGCTGCTTGTGTAAGTGAGCCTGTAAGTGCAAGATTAACAAAGGAGCATAACAATGCCAATATCATCTGCTTTGGTGCAAGGATTGTTGGAACAGAGTTAGCAAAAGCAATCGTAGATGCTTGGTTAAATGCAGAGTTTGCTGGTGGAAGACATCAAAGAAGAGTAGATATGATCTCTCAGATAGAACAGGAGAATTAGAAGAAAAGAGTTATCTTTTCTTTTTAATGTAGTGAGTATAGATTATGAATACAACAAATAGTACAAATAGTATGTTAGATGGTTCAATCCCTAAGCAGATATTAAAATTTTTCTTTCCTGTAATGTTAGGAACTTTATTTCAACAATTATATAACACTGTTGATGCGATAGTGGTTGGTCAAGTTTGTGGCAAAGTAGCATTAGCTGCAGTTGGTGGTACAACTTCTACTTCTTTAACCTTGCTTATCAACTTTATCACTGGACTTACTTCTGGAGCAACGGTTATCGTGGCTCAGATGTATGGTAGAAATGATCAAACTGGAGTTAAAAAGGCGGTAAACTCGGGAATGTTATTAGCAGTAGTTTCTGGCTTGATCATGATGATCCTAGGTCTTATCACTGCAGGACCATTATTGAGACTATTAAATGTAACAGAGGAGGATGTATTTACTTTAGCTTTGCTTTATATGAGGATATACTTTATTGGATTTATCCCTTCAATGATCTATAACGTTGGCTCAAGTATTTTAAGAGCAATGGGTAATTCAAGGACACCATTACATTGCTTAGTCATTGCTTGTCTTGTAAATATTGTTTTAGATATTTTATTTATCCAGATAATGGGTATGGGTGTTGCAGGAGCAGCATTAGCTACAATTACTTCTCAAATTGTCTCTTGCTTATTAGTAGTTTACTTATTATTCTCAGTGCATTCAGCTTATCATTTTAAGATAGAAACAAAATATATGGACATGAATGTATTAAAAAATATTTGTGTGATAGGTTTTCCTATGGGAATCCAATCAGTAATGTATAGTGTTTCTAACTTGTTTATACAAGCAACTGTAAATAGTTATGGTACTGATACTATGGCCGCTTATACAGCATTTGGTAAGATCGATGCATTGTATTGGAATGTTTCTGGTGCATTTGGTACCGCAGCACTAACAATAGTTGGTCAAAATTTTGGAGCAGGAAAATTAGATAGAGTAAAACAAACCGTCAGAGATTCTCTAATGTTATATGTTATTTTCACAGGTATATTGGGTGTAGCTACTTATTTTGCTGGTAGTTATATGACTTTGTTGTTCACTAGTGATCAGGCAGTAATAGATATTTGTATGCAATTTATTCATTTCTTAGTTCCTTACTGGATCACATTTGCTTTGGTAGAGATATTATCTGCTTCACTTAGAGCGTGCGGTGACTCATTCTTTCCAATGGTAGTATCAACACTATTTATCTGTGTATTTAGGATAATATGGCTTACCTATTATCCAGCTAGTAATATTATTGAAAGCTTATATTGCTATCCTATCTCTTGGATATTAACTTCTTTAGTATTATCAGTTTATTATTATGGTGGTATTTGGAAGAAACATTTAAAATTAGAAAAGGTAGATAAGTAATAAATTATCTACCTTTTTTAGATAAGTGTTAGTTGACTAGATCGAACGTTTTTTCTTTTCTATAAAGTAGATGCTGATCGCAGATGCAAGTGAAAGACAGCTAAAGGCTTGTATACAGATATCACCTGTATCAGGGATCTTACTATCATCAATAGTGATGGTAGTTATTTCTTCTGTTATCACATATTTTTCAGTGTTTAACTTATAGCCCTTAGGAGCTTTACTCTCTTGAACATAATAGCCTTGATCACTAGAAAATAATACAAATTCAACTTCACCATTCCTATCAGTTGTCTTTATTGCCTGATCTCCATAAGCATCTATTGCGATAGTTCCATCTGCATTGAAAACTGTTATTTCACAATCAGATAGATGTTTATTTTTATCTGTTTCATCACATTTGATGACTTTTATCTTTGTTGTTAATGGGCAATAAACTATCTGGTTTGTGTCATTAGCATCTTGATGGGAACTAACGAGATTACCTTTACTATCATAAAGATATTCAAATACAACATAATCTTTTCCTTCTTCTACAGTGATTTCAAAATCAGTGGTTAGATCAATTGTAGAATCCTCAGCTTTAAATGAGACTTCACAACTATCCAAAGGACTATTAAGATCACTAGTATCGTAGATATATCCTTTTAGGATATATTCTTTATCTTTAACGATTCTTTCAATATGAATAACATCATTGACAGTTGCTTTACTTTGAACAATATATTTATTACCATTAGAGAAAGAAGCAGTAGTCTTGATAGTTGGTTGATATTCGTCGGTCATAGTAATGATAGTAAATTCATCTTTTTTTGTATTAACTGTAAAGACAACATCTTCACTTAATAGATAACCATCAGGTGCTTTAGTTTCATGTAATCTATAGCTTTCGTTTTCAATAAGGTAAGATGATATATCTGTAGCTTCTTTTGAAGTAATGAAAGTAGTTAAAAGTTCATTATCATGATAAAGTTCAATGGTAGCATTTTCGACAATATTACCCTCAACATCAACCTTTTTAACTTTATATAAGATAGGTTCATCACTTACCTCTAATGTTATAGTTTCTTCTTGTGTTAATTCTACTTCGTAAACTGTAGGATTTAAAAGGTAACCCAATGGGGAAGAAACTTCTTTGACATAATATTTCCCAGGAATTAATGCGACTTTATTTGAAGAACCATCGTCATTAATTGTTAGTACAGCTAATTTCTCTGAGTTGTTTATTTTTGCTTGACTGCTACAAGCTTGATCAGTATAAACATTATAGATGGCTCCTTTTAAGGAGTTATTAGATAATGAACTGGAAGAGGATTTTTGTAAAGATAGATAAGACTCTTTAAACTCGGTGAGGGAATAACCGTTTTCTAGATAATCATAGATAAGTGTTTTGCCATCAGCTGCATAATAATTGATGGAATCAGGTATATCAGTTGTAACACGGATCATAAAGTCATCACTCTTAATATAACCATCTGGTACATAAGTTTCACTTACAATATAACTGCCAGGAAGCATTACGTAAGTATGACCATCAGGGTGCAAGTAAAGATCATTACCTGCTACCTTAAAACTATCATTAAATCTGATACAGCCATTTTCATCAGTTTCAAAAGTCCAAATCTTTATTGGATTAACACTTTTGCTTGCATCAACATTTTCTAAAACAGTATTGTAATATTTTATGGTGTATTGAGCTTTAGCGATTGGCTTATTATCACTACCAGTTTTAGTTAAGATTGTGCTTATTGGGTCATAATTAGTATTTAGTTCCATGGTCACGGTTTGCTTGTCATAATCTGTTGGAGCTAAAGTGTAACCAAAGAACATATCTTGTTCGTTAGAATGAGTTTTAGAATGTTGCCATACATATACCACAAAATCTTCTGGCGCGTTTTCAGCATTAGTAACATAGCTCCAAAATTGACTAAAGCCAGCAATATTTGATTGTAGTGACCATTTACCTTTATCTCTTCCCCAAGCCCTTGATAAGGCAACATGAGTGATAAAAGCTGCTAATGCTTCTTTACCGCTGTAACCTCCAGTATATTGTGTGGAGCCATTTCTTGACATAAAAGGAGTATAGTAGTTGGAAAATCCTTGCCATTGAGCTGGACCACTTCGACCATAATACATGATCTTGTAGATCAGCTCAGTAGAATAACCAGCATCAGTGATGGAATTTCTATCTAGTATGATAGCATCAGATACATTTAATGAATGACTACCATAACTTGCGATATCGCAAGGGGAGTCAACTTCCGCAATACCACATTCAAATATGCCTGTACCATAAGTTGTTGACCAAAGCTTGTATTGATTATTAGAAAAATAGTTACCACTACTATTTTTACCATATAAAGCTGTTATGGTGTTGACAGTGATGGTAGAAGGCTTAGGCGTGTTAGAGGTAAGTGTTACATATTTGACTTGTTGAGAATCACTGATGGCAGAACAATCAGGATTTTTAGTCAGTTTGATCGAATAAGTGCCATCTGGTAAATACATAGTTGTTTCTTCAGTTCCTTTTACTTTACCAATACCATCTTTGTCTAAGACAAATATTCCTACTGTCTCATTGTTTGAGTTGAAGACAGTATATTCGGCGTTTGTTAAAGAATAGAACTCTTCTCCTGCAATCTTAGCGTATTCTTCGCATTGCTCACTTAATTTAGCATTTAGGGTTAATTGATTACCTTTAGTTGAAGAAGTTGTTGCTTTAATAGTGTTATCTTTAAAGTTAAAACAGCTTAACAATAAAAGTAAGATAAGAATTGATTTTAAGATTTTTTTCATAAGTTATATCCTTTCTAAAACTTTTGATTAAGAGCTATTTTGTTTGCCCCCTACTAAATAATTAGAAAGTACTTAGTTATATTCCTAAAAAATCTTAAATAATTTTTTTA
>CAVCVO010000044.1:0-19807 GCA_963606005.1 Anaerovoracaceae bacterium | reverse complement strand
GTCATATAGTTCTTCGCTTAATCCTGGCCCATCGTTATTAAAAATCTTGATGATCTTTTTTTGCGTTGATCTATTACAGTTAGTGCTAGCATATATAGCTAGGTTACCACCTTTTGAATGGCCACCAACATAATATCTTCTAAATAGAGGAGTAGTCACCTTTTCCAAGAATTCGACTGCTTGCTTTTGAGCATTTGTTTCTTTGTAACTTAATTGGCAATCTTCTTTCCAACCGATTAAGGTATCATCAGTACCACAATAAGAAACAAAAGAAAGTGTTCTTGTTAGATCTATCCTTAAAGCACAAAATTGTAGAGTTGTTTCTTTATCTATATCATCAACATAGTAAAGTAATTTGGCATTTTTAAATCTTTCAGTTTTTGCCATTTCTTTTAAGACAAAAGGTGATTTGGCTATGAAACTACGATTCTTTCTTACTTCTTCTTCAGTATGTAAGCTAAAGAATATGTCACTTGCCTCTTTTAATGTTATGCCATTTTTTCCTGAAGGTACGATATCTTTTAAGTCAGTATAAGCAATGTAACAACATAATAAGTTATCAACAAGGTTAAATGGCTCTTTATCGAATGTTAAATCTCCACGCCATCTTAGGTAATCTTCCATGTTCATAGTTAATTTCCTCCTTGTATTAAATTATACGACACATTTAGCAAAAATGTGTAAAAGTGCTATAATCGTTGTAGAAAAAAGAGGTATATTGATTTATGTATTGTTTTGATGAAGTAATTGAACGTAAAGGTACAAATTGTAGTAAGTGGGATAGATATCCTAATAATGATGTTATCCCATTATGGATCGCTGATATGGATTTTTCTTGTTTAAGTGAAGTTCAACAAGCTATCTTAAAAAGAGGAGAGCATCCTATCTATGGGTATACTAATATTGATGATAAAGTATACCAAGATATCATTGATTGGCAAAAGAGACATCATAATGTTGATGTTACAAAAAATGAGATAGTAATGACTACTGGTGTTGTTTACGCTTTATATTTAGCTATCAATCTATTTGTGGGAAAAGATGAGAAAGTCATCATCCAACCACCAGTATATCCACCATTTTCTGGTGTTCCAGCTACTTTGGAAAGAGAAGTAGTCTATAATAACTTAAAGAGGGTTGGCAATGATTGGCAAATGGATCTAGTAGATTTTGAAGAAAAATTAAAGAATGATCCAAAGATCAAACTATTCATCTTATGTAATCCTCATAATCCAACTGGTAAATGTTATTCTAAAGAAGATATTAGAAAAGTAAGTGATATCTGTCATAAATATGGCGTTATCTTAGTTTCTGATGAGATCCATAATGATATCATCATGCCTAAGTGTAAGCATAATAGTATTTTTACTTGTGTTGAAGATACAAGCAATATCTTAATGTTCACTTCTCCTACTAAGACATTCAATCTAGCAGGTCTAAAAGTATCTTATGCCATCATCAAAGATGAAAAATTGAGAGAAACATATGTGAAACAAGCTTCTTCAAGTGGTTTATCTTCTGTGAATCTATTTGGCTTAGAAGCACTAAAGGCAGTTTATGAAAATGGTGATGAGTGGTCTAAAGAATGTAATCAATACATCTATGATAATTTCTTGTTTATGAAAGATTATTTAGAAAAGTACATTCCACAGATTGGATTTGAAGTTCCTCAGGCAACTTATTTAGGATGGTTAGATTTCTCTAAGTTAAATATTGAAGGAAATATCAATGAGAGAATAAAGAACGAAGCAAACGTAGAATTAAATAATGGTTCTGGTTTCTCAAAGGCTTGTGATCAATTCCAAAGGATCAATGTTGCTTGTCCTAGAGTAACACTTCAAGCAGGTCTTGATAGGATCAGAGATTGGTTAAAAGAAAACAAATATATCTAAAGTTAAGAAAACATATATTCTAAAAAAAGAACCAGGTAAAAATATTTTGCCTGGTTCTTTTTGAATGTGTTTTTAAGCAATTAAAGCAAATATTTTTCAATAGTGTAAAAACTATCTAATGTTTTTCTTCCCATATATGATGTTAATTTAGTGGATATATTTTTTCCTTTAGAAACAATATTTTCGAGTACTGTAAATTCTAGTACTTCTAAAATCATTTGGTCATTACTTTCTTCCATCTGTTCAAAAAAGGAGAATGCAACCTTTAGACTTGATTGATCATTGTCATTTAACAAGTCGAGTAAAAAAGGAATAATTACCATACCAAACATAATGTGCATTCCATCTGAAGGGTCTGCTGATGCTTTTTTTGCATACTCTTCTAATTTAGCTTTTTTGCTTGGAAAAAGATCAATAAAGTCATTATATAATGTTTCATATTTCATAATTTTACCTCCATATTGCATTTCTGAGAGATTTCATCACTTTTTTTGCTATTTTTTGGTCACTTTGCGATAAATCAGGTAGGGTTAGAATTTTGACCTGAATATACCTTAATATTTCTTTGCCTTTTTGAATGTGAGTGCCTCCACTTTTCCCTAATCCAATACCTGTTTCTTTCTCAAATTTGATAATTGATGCAGTCCCACCATCTCCTATGAATGATCCGGGACGATAAAGCTGATTAATAGCATTCTTAAGCATTGGGTTTTTAACTTTATTTAATAATGAATCTCGTTTGTTCTTGCCAATCCATTTTTTGAATTGTTTTGGAAGAATTTTGCCATTAGGTCCTATGAAGAAGTCTGGTGTTAACTCTTCAGCAATTCTAATTTCGTTATTTTTTGCGACGATTTCACTTGTCATTTGAATTAGACTCATCTGAGTTCCTGGTAAATTAATTGTGATATTTACATTAGGACCACTACTCATGTTGCTGTCGCTCCTTTATTAACGCTTGATTTCTTCTTCGAAGAGTATTGTCAATGATACGGACTTCTACATTGTGAGCAAGTGCGTACTTAAATAATTTCATGGAGGTCTCGTCTTTGCCACAAACTGAATATACTAGTATTACTTTTATTGGAAAATTATCAACCACATATTTTACCGTTTCTTTTACGCGAGATCTATTTTTTGAGTTTCTAATTTGACTTTTTGTGCTGAAACACATCACAGTACATGTTTCTAATCCGCTTAGATATGGCCTTAATTTATCTTTTGACAGGTATATTGCATTTGGAATTACAATTGCACCAATTTCTAATACAAACCACAACATGACAATTCTGATTTTGAATACGCGGCTTTTATTTTCGTAGTCCCAAATATTGTCAAACAGAGAATAATCGGGTGCTATAACAAAATTTATATTTTTGTATTCATTTTTAAACTTATAAAGGAGTTTGGAATTGTTATAATATATTGCATTGTATAGTCCATCTATTTTATCAAATGTGCGATCATATGAATAGAAACTTAGAGCAGTTGTGGGTGTTAAGTGATATTTTGATTTTTCTGTATTTAATGCTATGAAATCTGGATATATCATTGGATCACAATGATGGATTGGTAAGTGATAGTCATTAAGTACAGATCTGTTTAACAGATCTGCAATGCCATAATTGAGTTGATATTGTAGTTCTTTTTCCATACGAACAACATTACCATTTTTATCAGTTTTTTTATAAGTTATTTTTTTCAATATAATGTCCTCCAAATAAAGTAATTTTTCATTAATAACCTCTTTTCATAAAACGAAACAAAGGTAGTATGGTTCATAGTCAACTTTGCGGTTGATTATGAGGAAAATTGACTTTTTTTCTGAAGACCTCTATAATTAAATTGCGTTTTGGATAGAGATATTCAGAAAAAATTTATCTTGCTAGTCGAATGGTGAATGGCAAGATATTTTTTTGATTGTATTCAATAGAATCACCACCTTTCATATATTTCAATATTATGCCCAATCGTATAGCACAACTTTATCAGAGTATTGTGACCAATCGAGATATTCATCTTTTTGCAATCTGCCAAGAACGATAAATGATTCTACACCTATATCATTTGCAAAATCCTCAATTTGTTTCCAAGAAGTACAATCTGTTGAAAGAATAAAACTGTGATATTTATCAGGTGGAATTAATGTGTTTTGCGCATACAAATCTGCCATTTGCTCTGTTTTGTCTTGAGTTGAATCAAAATCGACAAATCTATTGTTGTAATCTTCATTTAGAATATGAGCAATTTCGTGAAATAGAGTAAACCAAAATCTATCGGCTCTTTTTCCACGAATTGTCAAGCAAAGAATTAGATTACCGTTTGAGGCTTTTTTTATAAATCCTTGGACTGGAGCGCCTCTAAAATTTTTTACAACTTGAAATGCAATCCCACAATCTGCAAAAATCTCCTGTATATCTTTTATTCCATCACAAATATTTTTAAACATTGCTGCTTTTATCTGATTGATTTTGCTTTCAAGCAAAGATTTATCAAAAGATTTACTAATTGCAATTTTTTCTGCTTCTTTTTCACATAACCGTTGCCACGTAAATAGAATATAAGGATTTACTTTGATGTTTGTTGTAAGTTGTAATCTATACGCTGCATTGTAAGTAATTTTTGGAATTTGCATTAAATCACTTATTTTGAGAAATTGTCTAAGTTGAATTACTTTTGAAGCATTGCTACAATTATTTTGAATATAGCCACATTCGATCAAATAGTTTAAGATTTCATTGAGTGGCTTTAATAGTTCAATCTCATCTTGAGAAATACTGTTATCTTCTTGTATCTTTAATTGAAAAGCATCATACCTTGTTTGCAAATCCATCCAATATTTGGGTGTCTCGAATACATATCCAAGTTTTCTAGCAAATGAAATTGATATTCCATTTTCACCTGTGATAACGGTCCAAATATGTTTTTCACTAACATTTGTTCTAATTGCTAATTCTTTTCTTGACATGTTGCTTGCGTTGAGTTTTTCTTGCAGTATTTCTCCAGGATGCTTCATGTGTATTACCTCATAACCACATCTAATGTATCATACTCAAAAAGATAAATCAACATTTTAATTACCTTTTCGGTAATTAAAACTTTCAAAAAACATTTACCAATATTGAAAAACGTACTGCCAGTAGGCTGAATATGGATAAATGCCTTTCTAAAATTGTATATAAACCTTATATACACCATATGTCAAATGAACATTGAAAAAAAAGACCTATTAATTTATACTTCTAGTAAGGTATATTAAATAGGAATCGGAGGATAAAATATGTCGTTAATAAAGTGTCCAGAATGTGGCAAAGAGATCAGCTCTAATGCAGATAAATGTATTTATTGTGGTTACCCATTAGCAAAAGATACTAATGAAACTGTAAGTGATGATAGTGTTCAACAAGATTATTATAAAGAACAAGATGTAAAGGCTAAATCACCTATCAAAAAGATCATTTTAGTAGCAATCTTACTTGCAATGTTAGTAGGTGGTATCTATGCTTATAAAAGTGTTCGAGATCAGAAGATATCAGAACAATACAAAGCTAATTTAGTAGAGGCAGTACAACTTATGTGGTCTGGAGCTGCTAAATCGGAAGAATGCTTGAATTTAACTTTGCAGGTTTGGCACAATAGTATTTATAAGTCAGATGATGAAGAAACAAATAAATACACTAAGACTTCTAGCGGCAGCTTCTATGATGATTTCAACGATAGTTTAAAGGTTTTGTTTGCTGATCAAGAGTTTAGTGATAAGCTTAGTGAGATCAGTGAAAATCAATCACAAGTGCTCAAAGTCATGGCTAAGCTTCAAAATCCACCAGAAGATTGGAAAAAAGCTTATGATGAATTAGAAGATCTTTATGATATATATGTAGAATTTACTGCTATGGCTTTAAACCCTAATGGTAGTTATAATTCTGTTTCAGAAGATTTTACTGATCTAGATAATAAGATCGTTAAAAGTCTAAATAAGATACTAGTTTATATGCAATAATCTTAATTATCTTTGACATTAATGTTGGTAAAATAGTAAAATTATAAAGTAAAAGCTTTAAAAGACTTGCTCTTGTGACAATGTAGTGAGTGATAATACTTGTGGTTGTCCTACCAAGCTTTTGAAGGGGTAAAAAGCGATGATCTATAAATGGATCAAGGAGGAGAAGAAATGAAGAAAATTTTAAGTGTATTGGTTTGTTGCTTAATGCTTCTTGGTTTAGCTTCTAATGTTGTAAAGGCTGAAGACTATGTTTGTCAGCTTGGCTCTAACGGTGAAAAGTATACAACAATTGAAGCTGCAATTGAAGCTGCTACTGATGACGATACAATCCATATCCTTGTACCAGGTTCTTACACTGTGTATAAGGGAATTGGTGGAGGAAGCGTCACTAACAAGTCATTAACAATCATTGGTACTGGCGAAAGTAGTACTACTTGGTATATTGGTGCTTTAGTTCCAAGAGAAGGTTATGTTGGTGAGTATGATGGTGATTATAGTTTTGATGGAGCTAAAAATATCACATTAAAGAACATGACTATTAATTTAGGCTCAAAACCTTATTTAGGTTATATCCGTGTTAGAAACTTTACTTGTGAGAATTGTACTATTAATGGGCAGATCACTTATGGTGGAATGGACACAGCTACATATAAGAATTGTACATTCAATGCTCCAGGAAATGATTATGTAATGTTTAGTATTGATGGTCATGAACTTACTTTTGAAGGATGCACATTTAATGCTGCTGGTAAAGTCATCAATGCCTATAAGCATTATTATGAAGATAACGAAAAGTATACAGTTACTATCAACTATAAAGATTGTAAAGTAGTTTCTACTGCACCAAAGAAGAGTGTTATCAATATCAAAGATACTGATGGTAATCCTAATACTGATACTAACTTTATCGTTAATATTTCAGGTACTAATACTGTTGAAGGCTTAGAGTCTAACAAGATCACTTGTTCTAAGTTATTCCAAGTAGCTAACGAAAATGGTGCGGGCGAATATTATTCTACAGTTTATATCGATGGTACTAAAGTTTGGGAAAAGACAATGTTAAATCATAACGTTGATTGCACAAATGATAAGTATACTGATGGCTATAAATATGATGATTTTACATACCAATATGGTGAATGGAAAGAACAAGAAGATGGTTCTTCTGTACGTAATGTATCAAGAGTATGTAATATCTGTGGTTATGCTGAAAGATATACAGAAACTAAGAAGAATGAAGTAGAAGTACCTGCAACTGGTGATGCTGTTAATTTAGCATTAATGGCAACTGCTATGTTTGCTAGCGCTACTGCTGCTACAAGTTTGATCGTTAAAAAGAAAAAACACAGCAAATAGTCATAAAAATTTAAAATAATACCAAAAAAGGTGGTTGTAAAAGGGCAATCACCTTTTTTTGGTACATGAGAAGGTTGCCAATTTCAATTTAATTTGTTATATTACCCCTGTTCACAGATATGTTTGTGAAAAAATGGTGAGAAGGGGTATATAAATGTATAGGATTGGCGAATTTTCAAAGATAACAAAAACTACTTGTCGCACTTTACGACATTATGAGCAAGAGGGTATATTAGTCCCTGCTTATATTGATGAAAAGACGGGATATCGTTATTATGATAGAAGTCAATTAGCAAAGATGAGCAGGATTGTTGCTTTGAAAAATATTGGTTTAACTTTAAAAGAGATCAAAGAGATCCTTAGTGGTGATAAAGACATTCAAGATGCTTTATTTGAAAGAAAAAGAAAGATAGAACAAGAGATAGTTGATAGCAAAGTCAATCTTTCAAAAATAGAGCAGATATTTAATAGTACTCATAACAATTTTGAAGTTAAACTTAAAGAGCTTCATAGTGAAATGATCTTCTATCGTGATGCTGTTTTAGATGATCATTCGCAATTATTTAGTTTTATTCGTGAGACAAGGGCAATGTTCACTAGGGCTGAAACAGGTGTTAAATGTTTAGAACCCAAAGTTTGTTATATCTGCTATACCGATGATGAGTATCGCGATGAGAAGATAAAGGTCAGATATGTCCAGGTAGTAAATCAAATAGGTGTTGAAACGGATGAGATCAAATTTATGCCTTCAAAATTTACAACTGTTGCTTCTGTCTATATGCAAGGCTCATATAGTGATCAGATAAGTAAATATGAAGCAGTACTACAATTTGCGACAGATAATGGCTATCAGTTATTAGGTAAGAATGCTGAAGTATATATGTTAGATAGTGATCAAGATAATGCCATACCTTGCCTATCAGAATTACAATTTCCATTATGTAAGAAAGAGGATTAAGATGAGTTATCATCTTTTCTTTTGCTTAAATATTGTATAATTATTAGAGAAATGAGGAAAACGTTAATGAAATACTATAGAAAAGAAGTAGAAGAGTTACTTAAAGAAAACAATATTGAATATCAGATCATGGATACTCCAGTTATGAGCATCACTGAAGCAAAGGATTACCCTTTACCTCATAGAGAAGCAGCTACTAAGACATTGTTACTTACGGACAATAAGAAAGAGAAATTATATTGTGTATGTGTTTTTGAAGATAAGAGTGTTGATCTGAAACACTTAAGAGAACTCATAAATAGTAGAAGATTATCTTTTGCTTCTGATGAACAATTACAACAGTCAATGGCAATAAGTGGAGGAGTAAGTCCACTAGGGATTTTAAATGATGAAAATAGAGAAGTAGAAGTGATCATTGATAAATATTTTGAAGATAAACTCATCATGATCCATCCTAATGATGAAGCAGCAACTTTATGGTTAAAGACTATCGATCTAATTTCCATCATTGAAAAGCATGGCAATAAGTGTCTACTGATTGAATTATAGCCCGTTTTGAATTACAATTTTTATGTGATTAAGGAGAGAACATTATGGATAAATATGTTTCGATTAATAGTTATAAAGGTGGACGTTCAACTTTATTAGCAGTTGTTATCTTAACGGCTGTCAATGTGTTTTTAGCTTGTATTGATGCAAATTATAGTTTGTTGTTTTCAGCTATCTTACCTCAGATAGCAGTGGGCTTTGCCCAAAATTTTAGTGGATTTGAACAATTTCTTATAATTTTTATTTTCGCGATGATACCAGTATTGTTATTAGGAATCTGTTATCTTTTATCTAAAAAGGATTGGAAGTGGATGTTAGTAGCTTCTATTCTTATGTCAATTGATGCATTAGCATTAGTCGCTTACTCAATTTTTATTTATTTTGATGGTTATTCTGTAAGTAGTTTCTTTTTTGAAGGTATCATCTTGTTTGTACTAATTAGATCTACTAAATCAGGCAAGAGATTGAATAATGATTTTGAAGAGCCTAAACAAGAAGAAGTCGTTAATGAAGCAGTTGATAAACAAACTCAAGCTGAGGAAACAGATGAACATATAAAAGTTTATATGTTTGATAAAGCTTTAGCTAAACAAAATAAGACAGATAAGACCTGGTGGTATGTTTTGTCAATACTAGTTTTCCTTGTCGTAGAGATTGGACTATGTTTAATAGCTGTATTTGCTTCATCTCTTGGAATTTTAAGTGGAATATTAGCTATTGTTGCTATGGTTGGTTATATTTATATAGTAGTGAAGATGGCACCATTTGTTAGTTGCAATTCTTATTCTTACTTTAAAAAAGATGATTGTGTTTGTCGTGTTTCTTCACAGACTCTTGTTACTTCACAAGTATTTGCGAACTTGTTAGTTGAAAAGGAAACAAGCAATGCTTATTATTGCTCATATATCAGTCAAAATGGCAAGACTAGAAAGTTAGTCATTCCTAAGTGTTATCCAAATATTGAAGAAATTTTGTATTAAGAAGTTGAGATATACTTCTTTTTGATTAAATAGTAGGTGGAATAAAAATGGGAAAGGATGTTTTGTTAAGCCAATATCGCGTTGGCAGAAGTTGTTTATTGACTGTAGTAGTTTTAACTTTGATCAATATAGTGATGTCTATCTTTGAAATAAGTTATTCTCTTTTATTTTCAGTTTTTATGCCACAGGTAGTGGTAATATTAGCTAAGTATTTTTTTAGTGGTCTTGAAACAGTTTTAGTGATATTGATATTTGCTCTGATACCTGTGGCTTTATTAATGATAAGTTACTTATTGTCTGCAAAGGATTGGAAATGGATGTTAGTTGCTTCCATCATCATGGTGATCGATGCTATTTGCTTAGTGGTTTATACAGTTATGGGATATTTTGATTTTTCTTTGGTGATCAACTATGGCTTTGAAGCTGCTATCTTGTTCATCTTGATCAGAGCTACTATTGCTGGTAAAGATTTAAATAATGATTTTGATGGATTAACTCAAACGATCGTTATCAATCAAAATGGGACTATTGAAGTTGAACGTAATGATACGGTCAAATGTTACTATTATGATAGTAAACTAGCTAAAGAGAATAAAATAAGTAGGTTTTGGTTAGTTGCCGTAGCTTTATTAGTAATAGTAGTTGTCGGACCGATTTCCATGGTAGGGATCATATTTGGACTTGTTGAAGGAAAACTATGGATGCTCATACTTGGAATATTGGGAGTAGCTATGATGGTGCTTGTTTGCATTATGGAAGCACAACTTACGCCATTTAATGACGCAAAACATTTTTGGTTCTATAAAGAAAATGGCATAGTGTGTCGAGCTTCTTCTTCAACCCTTTTCCCAATAAAATTACTAGCTAATCTAATGGTTGAAAAAGAAACAAGTACTGCTTATTATTGTTCTTATGTTGATCAAAATGGCAAGAGAAAGAAGATAGTGATAGCTAAATGTTATCCGGAAATTGAAGAGATTTTATATTAGAAATTGGGTGGATAAGATGAAAGTAGAAAATAATGATACTATCAAAAAGTACTATTATGATGAAAACTTAGCTAAAAATAGTAAGACTAAAAATAAGTTTAAATATTTTCTGTGCATTTTTGGCCTAATGATCTTTGGCACAGGTTTATTGATCGGAGTCATCTGTGTTTTTATAGAGAAGCAATATAACATGTTATCTATTTTGTTGATGTCAGTGATGGGCATCATTGTGGTAAGTTATTTTACTAGAAGAGTAATGCTATTTGTTCATGCTGATGATTATTATTTCTTCAAAGAAAATGGTGCTGTATGGCGATTTTTTGATACTACTGAACATGTGTCTTTATTAAAACTATCTGATCTAATAGTTTATAAGGAAACTAATGAAGCGTATTATTGTTCATATATTGGTTATAATGGAAAGAACGAAAGATTGATAATACCTAAATATTATTTAGGGATTGAAGAAATTCTATTTTAAGAAGTTGAAATATACTTCTTTTTGTTAAGAAGAAATTAACAAAAATGCACAAAGAATATTGAAATGATTGTGCAAAAATGTTAATATCGAAATGGAGGTGGAAATGTTATTTACAAGAAAAGAATTGCCGAAAGCATTAAGATCAACTTATCAAATAAATAAGGCCATTGCTAGTAATAAAATTTTTAAAATTCAGAGTGGAATATATTCGACCGAAGAATTTGTAAACCCTTTGGCAGTAATAATGAAAAAATATCCAAATTTTATTTTTACCATGGATAGTGCATTTTATTATTGGAATCTTACAGATGTAGTTCCAGATAAGTTTTACTTAGCAACCAAACAAACTAGTATTAGAATAAAGGATGATGATATAAAGCAAATTTTTGTAGATAAAGAAATATTCGAACTTGGAAAGACGACCTTAAATATTGAGAATATTGACATCAATATTTATGATAAGGAAAGATTATTGGTGGAATTATTAAGAAAAAAGAAACAAATACCCTTTGATTATTATAAAGAGATTATTTCTAATTATAGAAAGATCTCCGATTCGCTTGATACTTTTAAGTTGATGAAGTATACGTCATGTTATAAAAGCGAAGAAATTATTTATGAGAGATTGCAAAGTGAGGTGTATTAAGGTGTTAAATTTGGAAGCGATCAGACAAGAGTATTTAAAAAAAGGGTATACTAGGGCAAATGCTTCTGCTAAGGTTTGTCAAGATATTATATTGAAAGAGATATCAAACAGCCCCTTTTTTAAATGCGTAACTATTAAGGGTGGAGTTGTGATGCATAGCATTTCTTAAGATGTGCGTAGAGCGACCAGAGATATTGATTTTGATTTCATAAAATATTCTTTAGAAGATGACTCGATAAAAAGTTTTGTAGAGATATTGAGTAAAAATAGTGATGGTATATTTTTTGTGATTAATGGAAAAATAGAAAAATTACATCACCAAGATTATGATGGAAAAAGGGTAGCTATTGTTGTCAAAGATTCGTTTAACAATAGTATAGAAACAAAATTAGATATTGGGGTGCAAAAAGATCTTGATATTATTCAAGAAGAATATTGTTTTAGTTTGGATGTCATTGATTCTTCAGCCAAATTATTAGTAAACTCTGTTGAACAGATATTTGTTGAAAAACTGAAATCATTACTTAAATTTGGTATACTATCAACAAGGTACAAAGATGTTTTCGATTTCTATTATCTAATATGCAATACTAATATTCGAAGAGAAATCTTTAACAAAGATCTTGAGAGGTTTATCTATGCTGATGATAAATTACAGATAAAATCTATTGATGATATATTAAATAGGGTAAGTATATTATTTTCGAGTAGAAAATTTGTTAATAACTTAAAAAATGCCAAAAATAATTGGTTAGATACCCCTGTTGAAGAAGTACTTCCCAAAATATATGATTTTTTGAAAAGCTTTAGATAGTGCTTACTAAAAAAGTATAAAAGAAAAGCCACCTCATAGGTGACTAATCAAATACTCTTTCAAGTGATATACGTTTTTTAGCTACATCTACTTCGATGACTTTAACTTTAACTACTTCACCTACCGCGATAACATCAGTAGGTTTTTTTACGAAACTCTTTGAAAGTTTGCTGATATGGATTAATCCATCTTGGTGAACGCCAATATCAACGAAGGCACCAAAGTCAGCTACATTACGTACGGTTCCTGTTAGGATCATTCCTTCTTTTAGATAAGACATATCCATGATATCACTTCTCAATACCGGAGCTGGTAATTCACTACGTGGATCACGAGCTGGTTGTAATAATTCTTTTACGATATCATTTAGAGTTAATTCACCGATATTTAGTTTCTTTGCTAAGTTTGCTTGACCGATCTTTTTGATCTGCTCTGGTAATTTCTTTAGGTTATGATTTCTTACATCATCTTCACTGTAGCCAAATTGAGCTAAGATCTTTTTAGCTGCTTCATAGCTTTCAGGATGGACTGCAGTGTTATCTAAGATTTCTTTTGAATCAGCAACCCTGATAAAACCGGCAGCTTGTTGATATGCTTTATCACCTAATCCAGATACTTTTTTTAGTTCTTCACGTGAAGTGAAACGTTTCTTTTCTCTATAAGCAATGATGTTTTCTGCTATCTTAGAAGAAATGCCAGCGATGTTCTTTAGTAAAGATACTGAGGCAGTATTAAGTTCTACTCCTACGCTACTTACGCAGTTTTCTACAACACCATCAAGGGCTAAAGATAATTCTTTTTGGTTCATGTCGTGTTGGTATTGACCTACGCCGATTGATTTTGGATCGATCTTGACTAGTTCAGCTAGTGGATCTTGTATCCTTCTTGCGATGGAAATTGCACTACGCTTTGTTAGGTCATATTGAGGAAACTCAGCAATGGCTAATTTTGAAGCACTGTAAACTGAGGCACCTGCTTCATTAGTCATGACATAAGATACTTTTCTTTTTTGATGTTTGATTAGATCAGCAACAAATATCTCACTTTCTTTACTTGCAGTACCATTTCCGATAGAGATGATATCGATGTTGTATTTATCGATAAGTTTAGTAAGCTCTTTTGCGGCTTCTGCTGTCTTGTTCTGTGGTTCTGTTGGATAAACAACAGTAGTATCTAGTGGATTACCAATATCATCAACTACAGCAATCTTACAACCTGTACGGTATGCTGGGTCAAAGCCCATTACTACTTTGCCTACTATTGGTGGCTGTAATAATAAGTTTTTGAGATTTTCTTTGAATACTTCGATTGCTTGTTCTTGGGCTTTTTCCGTTAGATCATTACGGATCTCTGTTGCGATACTATTTTCAATAAGTCTCTTATAAGCATCGACTACTACTTCTTTTAATAGGTTGATATTTGCTTTATCAGCGTAACGATTGACGATCTTACTTTCAAGATATTCATAGATGTGATTTTCATCTACTTCGATCTTAACTGTTAAGATGTTTTCTTTTTCGCCACGATTGATGGCCAATACTCTATGAGATACCATCTTCTTAAGTGGTTGACGATAATCGTAATATAAGCGATAGACACTATCTTCTTGAGTCTTTGCTTTTGAGATGAGATATCCATTATTGAAAGTATAGAAACGGATCTCTTTACGATAGTCAGCATTATCTGAAATGACTTCAGCGATGATATCTTTAGCACCATCTAGGGCATCTTTTGTGGTTTTTACACCTTTTTCTTCATTGATGAAGGCTTGTGCTTCTTTATTAGGATCGCTATTTTGCTTTAATAGTAAGATCTGAGCTAATCTTTCTAGACCTTTTTCTTTAGCGATAGTAGCCCTTGTTCTTCTCTTTGGACGATAAGGACGATAGATGTCTTCTACTTCTGTTAGTGTCTTAGCATTATCAATAGCTTTGACTAGTTCATCAGTAAGCTTATCTTGGTTATCGATAAGTCTTTTGACATCTTCTTTCTTTTCGTTCAATAAGCGTAAGGCTCTTAATCTTTCTTCAAATGTACGCAATGTCTCATCGGAAAGATTACCTGTTGCCTCTTTACGATAACGGGCAATGAAGGGAACAGTGTTCCCTTCATCCAATAATGTGATAACTGTGTCGACTTGTTTCAGAGTGATATTTAACTCTGATGCTAATTGTTTATTTATTTCCATTTGTTTAGATTTCCAATAAGTTTAAGATAGCTTGATAGTAACAAGCGGTTTGGGTCATAAGAGATTCCAATGTGACAAATTCATTGTCATCATGGATGTGGTAATTGAACTTACCATCATCGCAACCGAAAGCAACGATGTTATGCATGTCTTTAGCGTATGTGCCTCCGCCGATTGATAATGGTTTGCTTACAGTATCACCAGTAACATCAACATAAGCTTTATATAAAGCTTTGATCATTGGATGATCTAATGGGAAGAATAATGGATCAGCTCCTCTATAGTTAGTCATATGTTCATTACCAACTTTTTCCATAGCTTCAATGATCGTTTCTTTTTTCATTGTTACTGGGAAACGGATATCGATCGTAAAGCATAATTCACCATTTTCTTTATAAGCTTTACCTACGTTAAGTGTTAGATTGCCATATTCATCTTTAAATCCTACACCGGCATTGTTGCCATTGTAGTCCAAAGCAATATACTTGTGATAAGTATCAGTAGCATTGTCATTTAAACTTGCTTGATATAAACCTTCCATAGCATATGAGATAGCATTGACACCAAGTTCTGGAGTAGAAGCATGAGCTGCTACACCATTGACTGTAAGAGTATTTCCTTCAATAGAATAAGAAATGTTATTTTCTTTGAAGAATGCTTCTAATTTAGCTTGATCATAGCTGTTGTCTTTTAAAGTGACGGTACAATGAGCAGCAACGATATTTGAAGCAGTTCCAGCTTCGATATTTTCAATCTTTTCACTCTTCATTGAGAAGATATTACGTATCATACCTTTTTCACTGAATACTAGTGGGAATTCGCCATCAGGAGTAAATCCACAATCAACATAACCTTCTTGTTCGATATAGTGTTCAACTCCTCTTGAACCTGTCTCTTCATTACATCCTAAGATCAATCTTATTCTTTTAGTAAAGGTTGATTCTTTTTCTTTTAACATTCTTAATGCAGCAAGTGAGCAAGCTACAGCTCCTTTATCATCAGATGTACCTCTACCATAATATTTGCCATCAATTAATGTCATCTTGAATGGGTCAGTGTTCCAAGTTTCACTTGTTGGAACAACATCTAAGTGAGCTAAGATACCAATGATTTCTTCTCCTTGTCCCATTTCGATATAACCGCAATAATCATCTAAGTTTACGGCTTTGAAACCATAACCTCTAGCAATCTCTAAGGCTTTTTCTAGGCACTTCTTGTTGTTGACACCAAATGGTGTGCCTTCTTCATTAGGCATGTAGATACTATTGAAACTTACTAATGCCTCTAAATCTTTTAGGATAGAATCCTTGTACTTTAATACTTCTTGATTTATCATAACTTTTCCTTTCTTTAATTTATTAAACTGGTAGTATTCCACTCATCATCATTTTCTTCATCGTCATCTTCATCAATATCTTCATATTGATCAGTATAACCTTCGTATTCGGTGTAATATTGACTGATGAGATTTTTACTATCAGTTATCAACTTATCGATCTTTTCGTAATACTGTTTAGTAAAACCTTGTAGTTCTTTAAGCTCGCAGCTTTCTTGTAAAAGGGCTACGATGTTATCAGATAATCGCATTTGAGTAAAGATATCAGCCATAAAATCACTTAGCCAATAGCTTTCGGCTTGTTTATAGGATATCAAATCTTCTTTTAAGGCTACTAAAACACCTAAGATACTTGTCAATAACATAGCTTCTAAGTCATCGACATCTTCGAAACTTTTTGGTATTACCATTTTTTGCCCTCCTATTTCCTAAGAATTATTAATATTATACTACACAAAAGGTTGTAAGTTGTAATAATGGCTTGAAAAGTTTATAATTTAGACTGTAAGTAAATTTTGGAGGTTACTTTATGAAGAAGAAATTATTAAAAGCCTTTATCTTGCTTGTGGAATTTGTAATCTGCTTTGGGGCAGCTATGGCTTTTGCTTATAATTATTTATACCCTTACCCTAATGGTGTATTAGATGAAATGGAAAGAAATGACAACGCTCGTTTCTATAAAGTTGTTTATAAGGTTAAAGATGGTAATACTTTAGTATATTTTTCAAAGAGTAATAATGGTGTTGGTAGTTCTATCCATTTTGGTACATTGAATTCTAAATTACCTAACTTTATCGCCAATTTCAAATGTGAGTCAACTAGCTCAGTTTACATTGAGTGTGAAACAGTAAGTTACACTATGACTACTGATGGTGTTTATTATTTGTTTGGTGCAACCCAAGATGAAAATACTGTAGGTATTGATGTCACATTCTATGAGTCTGATGACAATAAAATGGTCTATGAGATGACATATGAGAATCAATGTTACTACTATAAAGGTTTTGATCCTACTTGGGCTCAATATGATTGTACGATAACAGGATACAACGAAAATGGTGAGATAACTTTCCAATATTATGGTGCACCATTTGAAATGAACCAAGCAAGTGAGATTGAAAATAACTAAACGACAGAAATGTCGTTTTTTCTAAAAAGGGGGAAAAGAAAAATATGGAGATCAAAGATCTTAGATGTGATATACATATGCATACATTGGTCAGTGGACATGCTTATGGAACTATTAGAGAAATGGCTCAAGCAGCTAAAGAAAAAGGATTAGACTTAATAGGGATAAGTGAGCATGCTCCAGGTATTCCTGGCACTGTTGATCCTTTTTATTATCTAAACTTAGAAGTCATACCAGATAAGATATTTGATGTGGAAGTCATTCATGGATGTGAGATCAATGTAATGAATGATGGTAGCTTGTCGTTAACACAAAGATATATCGATCATTTGGATTATGCCATCGTAGGGATCCATAGAGCTTGTTATAAAGATGCTGGAAAAGAGCAGAATACTCTAAATGTCATTGAATGTATGAAAAATAAAAAGGTTCACTTTGTTTCCCATCCAGATGATGATCATACGCCATTAGATTATGAAATGTTGGTTAAAGCTGCTAAACAATATCAGGTAGCTTTAGAAGTTAACAATAGTTCCTTGACTAAACCACAATCAAGATTAAATTGTGTAGAGAACTATAAAACAATGCTCAAATTGTGCCAAGAGTATGAGGTGCCGATCGTAGTTGATTCTGATGCTCATGATCCTAGCTGGGTAGGTGAGTTCTCTTTAGCAGTTGACTTGCTTAATTCGGTTAACTTTGATCCAAAACTTGTTTTAAATACTGATGTAAAGAAACTCAAAGAGTTTATTGGAATGTAATAATTAAAAAGAGTTACTTGTATGGGTAACTCTTTTTGCTCATTAGTGTTTTTCAAATTCTTTTGCTACATCTTCTAATAACTTTCGTATTGGTAAATGTTGAGGGCAGACTTTCTCACATTTGCCACATTTGATACAGTCAGATGCTTTATGACCTTCAGAAGTATGAACGACATTATAGTAGTAATCAGCATTCCAATTATGATGGATCATCTTAGTATTCATTATTGAGAATAAATCTGGTATAGATATCTGCTTAGGACAGCCATCTACACAATATCTGCAAGCAGTACAAGGAATAGTGTTTTTACTTGCAAAGATCTCTTGAACTTTCTTGATAGCTTCTTTTTCTTTTTCATTTAGTGGTTGGAAGTCTTTCATATAAGAGATATTATCTTGCATCTGTTCTAATGAACTCATGCCCGATAAAACCATCATCATACCTTCAAAACCAGCAGCAAATCTGATCGCATAACTAGCTACTGAACCACCATTTAGATCTTCTAATACTTTTTTAGCATCATCCGGCAAGTTGACAAGTGTGCCTCCTTTTACAGGCTCCATAACGATCACTGGCTTATTGTGTTTACGACATACTTCGTAAACTTTTTTACTTTGAACTGCTATATCTTCATAATCCAAATAGTTGAATTGGATCTGTACTACTTCAACATCAGGGTATTCAGTTAAGATCTGCTCTAGTACTTCTGCTTTGTCATGGAATGAAATACCTACATGCCTGATCTTGCCTTCTTTCTTTAATTCAAAGGCTGTTTCGTATGCTTTACAATCTTTGTAATGTTGGAAGTTACCTTCACCTTGAGCATGCATTAAGTAGAAATCAAAATAATCTACGCCACAAGCTTTTAATTGAGATTCAAACATTGGGCGAATATCTTCTTGAGTCTTAAAATAATTGCTTGTTAGTTTATCAGTTAGGATATAACTTTCACGTGGGTAACGAGATGTTAAGGCTTCCTTTAAGGCGGGTTCACTCTTTTCATGAATATAACCATGAGCAGTATCAAAATAATTAAAACCTGCTTCTAAGAAAGCGTCGACCATCTTCTTTGTTTGTTCAATGTCAACTTCTTCACCGATCATTGGCAGACGCATGCATCCAAATCCAAAATTCTTTTTTACTTTTTCCATTGTCTTCTCCAATCTATCTTACTTTACAGATAGAATATAACACTTAAAGTTAACTCTAAGTCAAGATACTTTTTATTTATTTATTGCTCGAGTTAACTCAATAGCTTCTTTACCACTGATATGTTCTACAGTTATCTCGACACAACATAACGCTTTCCATTCGCGCTGTATTTCATTATCCACTTTTTCTTTGTCTTCGTTGTATTTTAAGCCAAATACTTCTGCTGCATTATATGTTTCTTTTTCATCAGTAAGTATTCTTGCTCTTCCAAAAACGATGACACTTCTAAAATAAGTAGTTAGTTCATCCTTAACTAATTCATCATGATCAATGACACATAATGATACTTTATCATGTTTTTTAATCGCATCCAGTTTGTGACCTTGCTTAGCTCCATGGAAATAGATCTTACCATTCTCATATACATAGTTGATAGGAACTGTATAAGGATAATCATCATCTCCTAATACTGCAAGTACTGCCGATTGGCCTTTCTTTAAAATCTCAATTGATTCTTCTTCACTTAATTTTTGTTTGATCCTTCTAATATCTCTAAACATTTTAGATTACCT
>CAVCVO010000043.1:0-21321 GCA_963606005.1 Anaerovoracaceae bacterium | reverse complement strand
TGACCCACTTAATATTAACATAGGATTTTTTTGTACTCTAGGTAACACTATTGTTTCTTTTGTTCCACCATTTCAAATGGTGGTTTAATATCTAGGAGCAATTAAAAGGGAGAATTAAACCACTCCCTTACTAAAACTTATTCGCTATATATTTTTGAGACTATCTAAGATCAATCACTGTAAAACCAATAGTCAGTTTTGAACTTTTAACAGCAATACACCAACAATTATCTTGACTAGTGCAACTACTAAAATGTTCTATTTTTGTTCTAACATAACTGCTTTCCCCTTCAAATAAAGCATTCATTTCTACTTGGGTAGTTGCCACTGTGTGAACTTTATTATCATAGTCAACATAATTTAAAGTGTTATAACCATCATCAGAATATACAATTTCATGATATGATTTAACCCACAGCATAGTTATATTAGATCCATCAGCTAAGATAGATTTCTCTCTTTTTTTGAGATTTAATTTCACTATCTTACCATCTTCACAAAAATATAGTTCATCTTTAATGCATTCAAGTACACCTTCTTCTATACTTTGAGTTGAGCAATAAATATTTTTGATATTTTGACCGCTATAATCAACATAAAATATATTATCTTTGTAAACAAAATAAACACCTTTATCTGCCTCATCAGATACAAAAACATTTACTGGCTCAGAAACAAGTTGGATTATCTTTCCAGTTTTTAAATTTTTCAAATAAAGATAACCTTCTTTACAATCAGTAGGCCCGATAATATTTTCAATATACCATTGACGCCCCTCTATCTTATAAATAAAAGCATAATTAGTAATGCCACCATCTTTTGATTTCATTTCGTATTCTTCAGTATAATGTACTTCATTATCTTCAACTAATAGATCATTAGGATCAATATAATCCGCTTTTATGATCGTAGGGATACAAAGCATCACCATACATAAGATCATTACTATTTTCTTCACAACTATCATTCCTTTCTTGCTACATAATAATGTTTAACTTTTTTCTAAATACATTATACCAAATATCTATCAAATCATAACAATGACTTTTTCACCATAAAAGGGAGATCATTCTCCCTTAATACTTAACTATTTATTTAATAATTTAGCAGCTGTCTTTTCAGCATCATCTAATATCTGAGCAAACTTCTTAAATGCTCTCTCAATTGGTTCACAAGTAGTAAGATCTACACCACCATGTTTTAACTCATTTAATGGATATTCACTGCTTCCCATTGATAAGAACTCAAGATATTTCTTAACAGCAGGCTCTCCCTCTTGTAAGATACCTTCCTTTAAAGCAACAGCACTAGTATAACCAGTAGCATATACATAAACATAGAAAGGTCTAAAGAAGTGAGGTATCCTTGCCCATTCATATTTAACTTCTTCATCAATGATCAGATCTTCGCCAAAATATAACTTGATCAATTCATTGTACATTTCAGATAAGCTATCACAATCGATTGACTGACCATTTTCAACCATCTGATGAGCATTCTTTTCAAATTCAGCAAACATTGTTTGACGATAAACTGTACCTTTAAATCCTTCAAGATACTCATTTAATAAAGCCAATCTCTCTTTTGGATCATCACAATCAGCTAATAGTTGATCGATAAGTAGGTTCTCATTTACAGTAGAAGCAACCTCAGCGACAAACAGAGAATAATCACCATATTGAACAGGTTGATGATGATTAGTCAACCAACTATGTTGAGAGTGACCCATCTCATGAGCTAAGGTTGAAACACTATCTAATGTACCATTAAAGTTCATCATGATGAATGGATTAGAATCATAAGTACCAGATGAATAAGCTCCACCTGATTTACCCTTATTTGGATAAACATCGATCCAACCATCCTTATATGCTTGTTTTACTCTATTGACATAATCTTCGCCTAATGGCTTAACAGCATCAACTACCATTTGTTGAGCTTGTTCATAAGTATATGACTTGCTGCTACCACTTGATAATGGTGCATAGACATCATAATAATGAAGATCTTCAATACCTAAAATCTCTTTTCTTAACTTAATATAGCGATACATTAAATCCATATTGTTATGAACCGTCTTGATAAGATTATCATAAACCTCAACTGGGATATTATCAGCTGACATTGACATCTCTCTTGAAGAGTTATAGCCTCTTGCCTTTGCTTCAGCAACAGCAGTCTTAACACATCCACCATAAGCAGAAGCAAATGTATGGATATGTTGTTTATAACACTTATAATAAGCCTTAAAAGCATTCTGTCTTAATACTCTATCATTACTCATCTGATAAGGGATATATGATGACTCACTTAATGGTAAAGTATTACCTTGTCCATCAACAACATCATCAAATACTAAATCTGAATCACGTAAACTAGAAGCAATCTCTCCACTAGCAGCAAAGCTCTCACCAAAAGCACTCAATAACATTTCTTCCTTTGCAGTTAATGTATGAGCTTTTTCTCTTAATAAGTCATTTAAGATGAACTTATAGTCAGCCAACTTTTCATTTTCAATGATACCCTTTAAAGTTTCTTCATCTAAAGATAAGATCTCAGGTTTTGCGAAAGCCATAGCTGAAGCAATAGCTACATATCTACCATAGATACGAGAATACATGCTTGTAGCTTTACTATCTCTTGTATCTTCACTATGTCTTAAAGAAGCATAGTTAAAAATATTATTGATCTTTCTTTCCAATTCGTACTTCCATTTTAAGAAGTTCAAGATGTTTTCAGCATTGTTCAAAGTACCTTGGAACTTAGCTGCATTGTTTTCTTCATCGTTTAATGAAGCAAGTGCTTCTTCCCACTTTTCATCAGATTCAAAAAGAGTGGTCAGATTCCATTTATATTCATTAGCGATCTCATTTCTTTCTTTTAATACCGTCATTTTAGTGTAATCCTCCAACAACAATTATACAATAAATAACATATTTTTTCATTTATCACGCTCTTATTTATTGAATCATTGATTCGGAATAATGCGAACAGTTTCGGAATGATATTCGGAACAATAGATGATTACTATTATTCCTGATATTAGCTATAATATTCTTGAAAAGAGGTGAAATATTGTGAATATCAAAGATGCTTCATCATTATGGAACATCAGTACTAGAAGAATAAGTGAGCTTTGTAAAGTAGGTAGGATCACTGGAGCATACAAGCAAGGAAAAAATGGTTTATCCCTGATAATGCCGAAAAGCCTATCGACAATCGAAGAACAACAAGTGAATTAATTTTAACTAGTCCAACAACAAATTACAAACCTCTACCCATAGGAGTTTCTGATTATTGCGATGCTTGTTCTAACTACTATTATGTGGATAAAACTTTGCTCATTAAAGATCTATTAGATGAACGTGCAAAAGTTTCATTATTTACTCGTCCACGCCAGTTTGGTAAGACCTTAAATATGGATATGCTCAGAGTTTTTTTTGAAAGATCAGAAAAAGATACATCCGTTTATTTCAAAGATAAAAAAATCTGGCAATATGGTAAGAGATACACTCAATATCAAGGAAAATTTCCAGTCATATATCTTACTTTCAAAGATGTCAAATGTGCTAATTGGCAAGAGACTTTAAAAAAGTTACGTGCACTCATCTCTTTAGAGTTCACTAGACATTGTGAATTAGAAACAAGCACTGCTTTAAATGTTTATGAAAAGCAACAATATCTAAAAATTGTCAATCAAAGTGCAGATGATATCGATTATCAAATGAGCCTACAATTATTGTCTTTATATTTACACAAACATTGGAATAAAGAAGCCATCATCATAATCGATGAATATGACATCCCTATTCAGCAAGGACACCTGTGTGGCTTTCACAATGAAACAATTAATTTTATGCGAAATTTCTTCTCGGGTGGTTTAAAAGATAATTCTCATTTAGCTTTGGGGTTTCTAACAGGCATCTTACGTATTGCCAAAGAAAGCCTCTTTAGTGGTCTTTATAATTTGAAGATAAACTCCATATTAGATGATAGATATAGCGAGTACTTTGGTTTTACACCAAAAGAAGTACAAGAAATGTCGAAATACTATAATGCCACTGACAAATACCAAGAAATATGCGAATGGTATGATGGTTATCATTTTGGCAATACTGATATATTTAATCCTTGGTCAGTCATTGAATATTTCAATAATAAATGTCAGCCCAAAGCATTTTGGCTATCTACTAGCAGCAATGATATCATCAAAGAAGTCCTTGAAAATGCCACACCAGAAATAATTGAACATTTGGAAATTTTGATGAAAAGTGGTTCATTCATAACTCGCATCGATACTGGGGTGATATATCCTGAGTTACAAAATAACCCTTCATCTGCTTACAGTTTTCTTTTAGTAGCCGGATACCTTAAAGTAATAAGTTGTAATTCAACTTATAGTGAAGACTATCTATGTGAAGTTGCCATCCCAAACAAAGAGATTTCTTTTGCCTACAGTAAGGAGATTCTTTCTCAATTCAAGGATTTTATTCCTAAATCTAGTGCCGATACAATTTCCAATGCGATGATTATGATGGATGAAGAGGCGCTGCAGAATTCACTAGAGAAATTTTTGCTTCAAACTATAAGTTATCACGATACAGCAAGTGAATCATTTTACCACAGCCTAATTCTTGGAATGTGTGCAATCACCGACAGTAGCTATAAGATATCTTCTAATAGAGAAGTAGGAAACGGAAGATTTGATATACAAATGTTGCCTTTAAATCAAAAACTTCCAGGGGTCTTGATCGAATTAAAAGCTGCAAAAAACGTTTCGGAATCTCGGCTTAAAGAGCTTGCACAAATTGCCCTCGATCAGATCAATGATCGTAAATATGAAGTTGAACTATCATCTTTAGATTTAAACTCTATCATCAAGATCGGCATAGCTTTTTCAGGCAAGCAAGTAAAACTAGTTAGTGAGAAACAGACTAAACATTAACAATATTTTCTCATTGGCTAACGATACTTTCTCAAAATAAAAGTAAGTTATGCTATAATGTGACTAGTAAAAAATGGAGGTTTACATATTATATGGAAGAAGAAAAAATCGTTCTAACTCTTGACTCAAAAGCTAGCGAAAATACAACAGCTCAAACAGTTGAAGAAACAACTACTGCTGAAACACCAGTAGCAACTGAACCAGCTAAAGTAGACATGTCAGTATTCTCAGAAGAAGAATTAAAAATGATCAACGATTTCTCAGAAAAGATCGATATCACAGATACTGATGTTATCATGAGCTATGGTTCAACATCACAAAATAAGATTGCTGATTTCTCAGACAAAGCCTTAGAAAATGTTAGATCAAAAGATCTTGGCTCTGTAGGAACAATGATCTCAGATTTAGTAGTTGAATTAAAAGGTTTCGATGTTGAAGAAGAAAGCAAAGGTTTTTTAGGACTTTTTAAGAAATCAGGTAATAAATTACAAGGCTTAAAAGCTAAATATGACAAAGTAAATGTCAATGTTGAAAAGATCTCTTCTATGTTAGAAGAACAACAGATCCAATTATTAAAAGACATTGCTGTTTTAGATGAACTATATGCCAAAAACGAATCTAACAAAAAAGAATTATCAATGTATATCGCAGCTGGTAAGAAAAAGTTAGAAGAAGCAACTAACGTTGAATTACCTAAATTGCAACAGATTGCTAAAGAGAGTGGCACTACAGAAGATGCCCAAAAAGCTAACGATTATGCTCAACTCATCAATCGTTTTGAAAAGAAATTACATGATCTAGAAATGACAAGAATGGTATCAGTACAAATGACTCCACAGATCAGACTTATCCAAAACAATGATACGATCATGGCTGAAAAGATTCAATCAACTCTTGTTAATACCATTCCATTATGGAAATCACAGATGGTCATTGCTCTAGGCTTATCTCATTCTCAAGAAGCTATCGATGCTGAAGCAGCTGTTGATAAAATGACTAATGAGTTACTAAAGAAGAATGCCGAAGCATTAAAACAAGGTACTATCGCTACTGCTGAAGCTAGTGAACGTAGTATCGTTGAAATTGAGACATTACAATACACTAACAAGTCACTCATCGATACATTAGATGAAGTATTGAAGATTCAAACTGAAGGCCGTCAAAAGAGAAATGCCGCTGAAGTTGAATTACGTAAGTTAGAAAATGAGTTAAAAGAAAAACTCTTAGAAGTAAAAAAGGATAGTGCTAATTAATGACAGCAATCTTAATCATCATAGTCATCTTCTTAGTGATCGGTATCATCTCGAAAATATCTCGCTATAGAAGGATAGATCATACTCATACCACTTATACTGGTTCACCATTAAGAAATAAATTTAGAAGAGGAAAACATTACCAGAATAATCGTCCTAATATTAACGATCAAAGAAGACCAATGAATTCCACTTTTGAAAGGCCAAGAGAAACCATGGCCGATAGACCTAATGAGCCAATGTTTGAAAAAGACAATCGTCAAAGACCAATCCAACAGCCAATGAATAACATGCCAAATGGTTCGATGGGTCAGCCTCCTAGAAATGACATGGGTAGCAAATCTCCAATGTCTAATGGTTCTCAAAGAGGCTCAAACCCTGCCCCTAATCAAAATCCTGGTGGACACAGAGGAAATTTCTAAATCTCAAACTGTTGATCAATATGGTCAGCAGTTTTCTTTTATCTGCATATATGCAAAAATGCCAAAAAACACATTTTTTGGCAAAATTGCACATCTACATTTATCGTGCTATCATATATATGCACAAATGCCAAAAATAGATATTTTGGTAAAATTGCACATAGGAGGTGAAATATGGCAAACTTACAACTGATAGATTTCCTAGATAAAAGATCATGTATTTCTCGAAAAGGAATAAAAACCTACTTAATGCAAAATAAAATTACAATGGATGACAGTACTATTACAAGGCAATTAAAAAAATTGATCAATGACGGCATCATAACAAGAAAAGAAAATGGATATTACTTTGTTAACCAACAGCAAAAATCTGTTTATCGCTACAATCCAAGTAAAAAACTAACTTGTATCATTGATCTAATCCAAAGTAGTTATCCAAATATTGATTTTGTTGCTTGGGAGTATGTTCAATTTAATGAATTTATTAATCATCTTATTGGTAGAAACGCTTTTATCATCGAAGCAGAAAAATACTATGAGCCAGTATTATTCGAACTTTTAAATAACAATTATCCAAAAGTTCTTTTAGATCCTTCATATGACCTATTTTCACTTTACTCTTTAGATGAGCCAATCATCGTTAAAAGAAAGATCTCTCGCTCTCCCATAAATACAGTAAGCATTCATCAACCGCCTTTAGAAAAATTACTTATCGATCTACTTCATGACCAATTTACCTCAAAATTGATCAACAACTCCGAAAAAAAACTCATGTTTGAAAATTGCTTCAACACCTATTATATAAATTCAAAAACTATGAACAGTTACGCAGAAAGGAGGAACGCAAAAAGTAAGCTTGAACAGTTTTTGAATTCATTAGATGAAGGAGATTAAAAAGTGATTTTAAAAGAAAACTATGAACTTAAACACATTGAAGAACTTAGAATTGCAAGTGGTAATGATGCCATCCTAATCGAACGTTCTTTATTTGCATTTGGATTACTTGAAGCACTTAGAAAAGTTGAACTTCCCTTTATTTTTAAAGGTGGGACATGTTTAATGTTGCTTCTTAAAAATCCTAAAAGACTATCCACAGATATTGACATATTAGTTGATCCAAACATTGATGTGGATCCCTATCTTGAAAAAGT
This sequence comes from Anaerovoracaceae bacterium, assembly GCA_963606005.1. Taxonomy (GTDB): domain Bacteria; phylum Bacillota_I; class Bacilli_A; order Erysipelotrichales; family Erysipelotrichaceae; genus UBA1783. The sequence goes on along the minus strand of CAVCVO010000043.1, from coordinate 13,550 downwards.
AAAGTCTATATTTCCGTTTGACAGCAAGGAAGAACAGATTCGTAAAGGCAAAAACAACATCACCAAGCGACATTTCAAGTTTTACTATGACTCACCTACAGCCAATAGGATATACATTCTCCTAGATATTGTATATGAGAAAGATTCAAACTACGTGATTCAAAAAAAGGAAATAACAAACTCTATATTATTAACAGCTGGTCCAAATCTATCTGTTGATGTACCATCAGTTAATTCAATTCTTGGAGATAAACTCTGTGCATTTGCTCCAACTACAACAGGAATCGCTTATAACGTAAATAAGGATATGGAAATAATCAAACAAATGTTTGATGTTTCTTGTCTAATTGACGAATTCAATGATCAACATCAAGTATTTGAAGTTTACAAAAAATCAGTGATTAAGGAATCCGATTTTAGAGGAACAACTTATTCGTTTCAAGATTGTTTAATCGATACAATTAAAACCTGCCTTTGTATATGTTCGAGGGGCAAATATGATTCAGAGCATTATTCATCATTACTATATGGCATTAGAGGCATCAAAAGTCATATATATGGAACAAAATATACGGGTGAAGTTGCATCCCAAGATGCATGCAAAGTTTTATTTTTTGCATCTTGCTTGTTAACAGGAAACCATTTCAAGCTCATTACCGATCCCACTAACTACCTAGATAATATTCCACTGCAAAACCCTTTTAAGCTGATTGCTCCAATAAGGAAAGAAGACCCAATATCATATGGCTATGTAGTCGAATCAGCAATGCTTCTTAGTGATATTAAACTATAAAAAATTAAAACCGGTTTACCCGGTTTTTACTTTTCATAACTTCTATAAGAATCATCTGTTGGTGTAACAGTCAATTCTTTAGTCTTTAGATCATAATCATAATAACAGTATGCTCTAATGCCATACTCTTGTTTGATGCTATATTCTAATAGTGAATGCCAAGACAATATCTCATCAATACTAGTCTCATCATAATATTCTTTATTGACCTTCTCATATTTACTGATCAATTCATACAATGCTTCCTTATCATTTTTAAACTCTGATAATTTTGCCACATACTCAGGATTCTCATGATAATATCTTAAATGCTCACTATCTTTAGGGACAAGAACCTTAAAGTAATAATCAATACTTGATTCAGTAGTATAAGAATCAATTGTTTTATCAGGCAAATAAACTCTATAGATAGTTACATTATCACCATCTTGCACATAAGTATATAAGATATCACTAGCAACAACTATCGCACTATAAGGCGATTTACCATTTAACTCTTCACTTGTTAAGATTACTTGTGTTTCACCATAAATATTCATACGGCATACTTGTGGCACAGTCGTATCAATATAATAGAACCAATAGCCATCAAAGCCATAATCATTGCCAATAGATCTATATGTATTACTATTAGAAAAATTACCATATACACAATATTGATTATCTATAAGTTCATAATTTTCATCGTAGATATTAACTGAAGCATTTAAGAACAATTGACCAACTATCTTATCTCCTGCACTATTGATATCATCATCACTATAATAATGGATCGTTGAATAATATTGTTCATAGGAAACTGTTGATTGCTCAGGAATATCCCAGATGCATTCACCTTTAGCACTATGTTGTAATGATCTTCTAACAAATAAGTAATCAGTTTCATAGTTATTCATATAATCATAGATCTTATCCATTATCACTAACAAGGCTTCACTTTGTTCTTTATTGACCACCCTAATAGAATATAAATAATACTCAACCGATTGATAGATATATTCAGCAGTCTCTTCTGAATTGATATCTATTTCTAATAATTCATCATCAATGATATTATTCTTAATACAATAGTCATACCATTTTAATAAAGCCTTATTTGCTCTACCATCATCAAGATCAATATCACAAGCATATTCATAAGCTTGCTTATATTGACCATTTTGCTGATATTTATCAATGACATCATTATCTTGTTCATATTTTAGTGATGTATAAATAGAACTCTTAAACTGCAAGTATTCACTATCATCATCATAAAGATCTTCCATCAAAGGCATAAGAGCTACGATCATCTCACACTGTTTAAGAGTAGGATTGTAACCTTCAGCACTATAAGTCTTTAATCTCTTGAATAGTTTATCAGCATACTCTTTATTAACAAACTTTAAACCAGACATTTGATCATCAACTTCTTTAGTACTAACACATTCTAATGCCCAACTAAGCAAACAATCATCAGCCTTTGAATGATCTTCATCAAGATCATATAAAAGATCATATGCTTCTTTATATTGTCCTTTACTGACATAATCATTAGCTTTATCTTCATTAGATTTACATCCCACCATTGTCACTAATAGCGTAACTACTATTAACATACTTAGTATCTTCTTCATATTTAATACCTTCAATCTAACTCAACTCTCTATAACTATAATTGTTTAAGTAGATAGCCCTTTTCTCTAACTCAATGATAACACAAAAATCAACTAACTAGCAATAACACAAAAAAAGAGGCATGAAACTTCACACCTCTAGTCTTTTAATATTTATAATGGATAGAATCCTTATACTCTTCAAATAGTTGACGATTTAATTGATCTCCACCATCAATATTAGCACTATAGAAGATTGGTGGATGACTCATACCACTTTCCACTAATTTTTCAGCTAAAGCAGCAACGATTGAATTAACTAATATTGCTCCAATTACTGTTGATGAAGGAGCAACTTTTTGTTCTAAGCCTTCAATCTTAACACAAGCATCACCAACATCACCATGATTATCTAAAACAATATCAGCCATTTCAAATAATCTTTTACCCGATGGATGTCTTGATGTAACTGTTTTAGAATAAGCAACATTGGTGATCGCAATGATTGTGACACCCGCATTTTTAGCTTCTTCAGCGATCTCCAAAGTAACAGGATTTCTACCTGATACAGAATGGATGATGATCACATCACCTTTTTTAAAATCTGCCCTACTTTTTGCTAATATGGTACCATAGCCAACCAAACGTTCCATTGAGCTAGTCAAAGTAATCGGATCAGCATCCAACATTATCTCTCTACCAAATATGGGATTAAACAGCATCAAACCACCAGCACGGTAATATAATTCTTCACTAAGTATACCTGCATGGCTAGCACCGAAAGTATAAATCGTACTTTTGTTTTGAACACAGTCAAATAACACATTCACGCATTTTTCCATGTTCTCACTTTCGGCTTTGATGACTGTATCAATCAATTCATTAATACGAGAAACATATTTAAATTCCATATTGATTAAGCTAAGATCCTTGCAATCAATCCTTCAATGATGCCCCACAATGAGAAGTCTTGTCCACCATAAACAAGCATCCAATCATTGATAGTGTTCATGAAGAAGTAAGAACCAAATCCTACTAATAATACAGCTAAAACACCACAAACTGCAGCGCCAACAATACAACCACGTAATCCACCAGTAGCGTTGCCAACAATAGCAGCACAGCCAATTTCAAAGAAACAAGTTGATACTAATGGTACGATAACTGTAGGGAATACACCCATAGCGTTAACAATTACAATAGTGATTGTTGAAGTGATCAAAGCAACAATGAAACCAATAGTGAGTGAATTTGGAGCATAACCAAATAATACTGGGCAATCCAAAGCTGGAATAGCATTAGGTACAACCTTTTCAGCAATACCCTTGAATGCTGGAACAATCTCTGAGATCAACATACGAACACCTTGTAACATGATAGTCATACCTACACCAAAGTATACTGCATGTGTAAAGATATAAGTAAACATTGAAGAAGTGTTCCAAACAGTATAAGGATCAAGACCTTTACCCTTTAATACAAAGAACATTACACCATAAGTGATAGCTACAGCCAAAGAACCAGTGATTGAGATCTCTTTTAAGAAGCCTAATGAAGCTGGAACTTCAATATCCTCAGCTGACTTACTCTTATCACCAATAGCTCTACCTAATAAACCAGAGATAACTGATAAACAAGTAGTTGGGTGGCCAATAGAGAAAGTAGCCTCATCTTCACCAGTAACTTCCTTAACAAATGGTTTCATCAAAGCTGGAGATACGACCATGTAAACAGCAGTGAAGATACCTGCTAAGATGATAAGTGGTGCACCACTTAAACCAGCATCAACACCAGCAGCAATGAATACATATGGGAACCAATACAACATATGTCCTGTTAAGAACACTGTCTTAAACTTAGTGAAACGAGCAACTAACAAGTTAACACCAAAACCGATCAACATAACGATACCGATCTGAGTGCCGTATTGACCCATATCGATCTTAGCACCAGCAGAAGCTGAACCCATCATTGTAGCGAAAGCACCAGTGATACCATCAATTGATGAACCAGTGATAAGACTAGTACCTGTATTCAATACAAAGTAACCAACAGCTGTCATTACTGTTCCACGTAATACTTCAGAGAATTTCTTTTTCTGAAGAATCAAACCAACACAAGCGATCAAAGCTAAGAATATAGCACCTTGGCCAAAAACATTAGTAATAATCCAATTTAAAACGTTCATAATTTCTCCTTTTTATTTCTTTCCTCTTTTTACTTTACAGAATTTAAGTATTCCATAACTTTTTCTTCAACTTCTTTTTTATTCATGAAGTTTTTCAAAACAATTACTGGAACTTTTGCTCTATCTGTGATCCTTGGTGCTAATTCCTTAGAAATAAAGATAACATCACAAGGATTACTCAAACAAGTTCCGACATCACCACAAAATGCTTCGATCTCAATGTTATTCTTCTTAGCGATATCCTCAATGTTCATTCTTAGCATCAAAGAAGAACCACATCCGAAGCCACAAACTGTTTGAATCTTTGGTACCATTAACTCACCTCCCTTTTCTACTATAAATAACTTCTACCCATTGAGAAGTTCATAGACTTTGTCGACACTATCAGCTTTCATCAATTTAGAAATGATGTCAGCTTCACTATCTAACAATTTTTGAGCTATCTTTGATAGCTTCTCCACATGACTTTTACCATCAGTGCAAGCTAAACACATCACAATTCTTACTGGATCATTTTCACTACCAAAATTTATGTCATTATCAAATATTGCGATTGAGATATCATCCTTTATGACATCTTCACTAGGTGCAGCATGAGCTAAAGCAAAATAAGGCATTAACACAATATATGGTCCTAGATCAATGACTGATTGAACCATCTTTTCAATCTGATTAGCTTTTACTGAACCACAATCAATCAATGTTTTACCAGAAATTCTAATGGCTTGTTGCCAATCAGTAGCCTTTTGATGAATCTGAATATTACTTTTTGAAACTATCTCTTCCATATATACCTTTCTAAGCGTGCATATTTAACACATCTTCAACTGTTAAACTTTCCTCTTTCAACAACTTTTGATTATTAACATCTTCTAAAATATAGACATTATTCAATAAGGCTGTACTATTCTTATCTTTAATGCCCATAACAACTATTGCCCTTATTGTCTTTGGATTTTTATCTCCAAAACTGAATGGTGTTTTAGAAATCAATATTGATGAACATTCTTTATTGATGCCATTATCCACACCAGCATGAACAAAAGCTACTTCTGGCACTAAGACCATATAAGTACCAAACTCAATTACCGCACTTATCATCGCATCAACATATCTTGATTCCAAAGATCCATCCTTGATAAGAGGTTCACTTGCTAAAGCAATCGCTTGCTGCCAACTATCAACTTTATCAACAATATTGATCTTATCTTTATCTACTGTATCCGATATGTATTGAACTGTAGGTTCTTTGATCTCTTTATAGGAATTCAAGAACTTTGAACACATATCGTCATAAGAAGTCTGCAATAGATATTCTTTGATCACACTGATATCCTCTATTGATAATAAAGCTCCAACTACGATCGTCTTTATACCCTCATATTGGAAATCGACAGTTGAAACAATCAGATCAACTTTATTATCCCTAAGATACTCTCTAGCATCTTTGATATTTAATGGACCAATAACATTATATTCAGGCATGCTTTGAGTTATCCTAGAACGTAATATCGCACTAGTGGTCACTCCAAATGAACAGACAAGCAATACTTTGAAATTAAACTCTTCCCTTAGGGAATCCTCAAAAGCGCTCGTCAGATAAATAGCGATATAAGCGATCTCACTCTCATTAAACTCAAGATCATACTTACTCTCACACTTTAGTAGTTGTTTCTTGGTAAACTCATACATCAATGGTATGCGATATTTGATCTGATCTAATAGTTCATTATTTACTTTAATACCACTTCTTAACCTACAGATAGCACTCGACAAATGTGTCTTTAAGCCTTTAACAAAATCTTCTTTTTGTGACATATCAATAGATCTTATCTGTAACAATTTTTGTAAAAGATACTCTGTTATCTCACTGGCATCTTCAATATCCTTTAAGGAGGCTATCGCATTAGTAGAACTATCGAACATACCATCAGAAATGATCACTCCTGTAAGATATAACTTATCATTATCATCCAACTCTACGAGATCTTCCCTATTTCTCAAATACTCATATATAGTTGAATTAGAAAACTTCAACAAGTGTTTTCTATTTTCTGAATGATGCTTATTTTCACTACGATAGATAGTGAATGCAATTAATATCGCCGTCTTCTCTTCTTGAGCGAATTTAACACCCTTCTCTTGTTTAAGATCATTTATAATCTGATCAACACTAGATTGATAAATAAGAAGATCTTTATTATTCTTTATCTTATTTAGGACTTCCTGGCTTAAAGTAGTAGAGTACAAACTTGAACGGAAACAATTACGAATACTACTTTCACTACCGCTAAAAGTTATACCCTTTCCTGGAGTTTTGATAACATTGATACTATTACTCTCTAAAACATCAATAACAGAAGGAAATTGACTGATGACAGTCTGCTTACTAACTTGTAACTCTTCTGCTAATAAACCATAAGTAAGATCAAAACTGATCAAACAACGTAGCAGCATATAAAAGAATCTATCCTGATAATCTAATTGATCATTACTATCAAGATTTAAAATACTTATCAACTTTTTACTATCATCATTAAAGATGAGCCTTACTCCATTATTAGTCTTACTCTGCAGATTACAGCAATTTTCCCGTAAGAAAGGTTCTAATTGAGCTAGATCATTACGAATAGTCCTAGAAGAAACATTAAACTTATCAGCAATGGTCTGCACCGTGACAAACTCTTCTTTATTTAACAAAAATTTAATAATGTCCTTTTGCCTTTTGGTAATATCAGTCATCTACCCTACCTCTATCTTTAATTTACAGCATATTTTTCCAAACTTCTATAATAATGGTTTTCCGCAATTGTGACATATTTTAGTATAATTACCAACCAATGTAAGCATTCCGTAATTATTAAACCATTATTGTTTTGAACAAACTAGCGTGCTATAATTGACAACAATAAATATAAGAGGTGACAGATATGAAATACGCATTTACAAACGGCAAGATCATCAATGGAACAAAAGATATGGCAGTCCAAGAAGGATTAGATATCCTAGTTGATAATAAAAAGATCGTAGCCATTCAACCAAAAGGAGATATCCCTACAGGTTATAAAGTTATCAATCTTAATGAAAGTTACATCTTACCAGGATTAATAAATATGCATGTTCACTTAGCAGGTAATGGTAAGCCACAAAAGAAACAAAGAGATAACGAAAAGCTAGTCAACATGATCATGAGCAATCCAATCTCCAAAGATGTCGCTTATAAACTTGTATCTAAATATGCTAAGATCGAACTTATGAGTGGAGTAACAACGATTAGAACTGTTGGAGGACTAGTAAACTTTGACACAAGATTACGTGATGAGATTAATGCTGGTAAAAAGGATGGGCCACGTATCATTGCGGCTAACCAAGGTATCTCTGTACCTCATGGTCATATGGCAGGTTCTGTTGCCATCACTGCTCATTCAACACAAGAAGCTCTAGATTATGTTGAACAAGCAAAAAAAGAAAACGTTGATCTAGTTAAATTAATGATCACTGGTGGAGTCATGGATGCTAAAGCCAAAGGTGTTCCAGGTGAATTAAAAATGGATCCTGAAATGGTCAAAGCTGTCTGTGATAAAGCTCATAAACTAGGCTATAAAGTAGCTGCCCATGTTGAATCAACAGAAGGAGTATTAGTTGCTCTTAGAAATGGTGTCGATTCTATTGAACATGGTGCTTTACCAACAGATGAAATGATTACATTATTTAAGGAAAAGAACGCTTTCTTATGTACAACAATTTCTCCAGCCATACCATATGCCTTATTTGATCGTTCAATCTCTCATGCCAGTGAAGTTGAGCAATATAATGGTCAATTAATCTTTGATGGCATTATCGGTTGTTCAAAGATGGCTATCGCTAATGATATCCCCGTAGTACTTGGAAATGATGTAGGTTGTCCTTGGATCTCTCAATATGATTTCTGGAGAGAATTATGTTACTTCCATAAATATGTAGGTGTCTCTAATAGTTTTGCTCTTTATACTGCTACATTAAGAGCTGCCCAACTTGCTGGTGTTGATAAAGAAACAGGTTCACTTGAAGTAGGTAAAGATGCTGATATGATCGTCACTAAAGAAAACCCACTTGAAAACTTACAAGCACTAAGACATGTTGATATGGTCATAGCTAGAGGCAAGTTATACGACAAACCTAGCTTTAGAATCAAAAAGAATGTTGAAAAAGAATTAGACAAATTCCTATAAAATAGTAATAGCGAGATGATCTCTCGCTATTTTTTATTAAGCAAACAAAAAGCCATTGATGTCTTGATCAATGACTTAACTATTTTACAATGTCTCTATTAAGGTATTTACTTGTTCATCAGTAGTTGCCCAACTAGTCGCAAATCGGCAAATGAAATGATCATCATCATACTTTTCCCACTTAGCAAATTCAACTTTTTCTTTTATTCTTGTCATTTGAGAATTGCTCAATAAAACAAATACTTGATTTGTTTCATTTTCATAAACAAGCTTATAACCTTTTGACTTAAAAGCATCTCTTATCTTATCAGCCTTATCAACAGCATTCTTACAATAAGATAAATAAGTATCGTTTTCAAATAAACAATCAAATTGAATTCCTAACATCCTACCTTTAGCTAATAAGGCTCCATGCTTTTTGATGAAAGTTACAAAATGCTTAGGAGTATTACCTTTAGTAAAGATCAATGCCTCACCAAACATTGCTCCGATCTTAGTTCCACCAATATAGAAAGCATCACATAGACTAGCAATATCCTTCAAAGTATTCTCACCTTTGATAAGGCCATAACCAAGCCTAGCTCCGTCAATATAGAAAGATAAACCATACTCTTTACATACTGCATAGATATCCTCTAATTCTTTTTTAGTATAAAGTGTGCCATATTCTGTGGGATAAGAGATATAGACCATACCAGGATAGACCATATGTTCTTTATTTTCATCACTATAGAAATCTTTTAAATACTTTTTTAAGTCATCGCAAACGATCTTACCATTTACTCCCTTAACAGATAATACTTTATGACCACAGGTTTCGATCGCCCCAGCTTCATGAACATTGATATGTCCACTATCAGCTGATATAACTCCTTCTGTTGGTGACAATAATCCATCAATAGCGATCTGATTAGTTTGAGTTCCTCCACACAAGAAATAGATATCAGCATCTTCTATCCCTATAGCTTTTCTGATCTTTTCCTTAGCTGAAGTACAATACTTATCCTCGCCATAACCAACTGTTTGTTCTAAGTTTGTTTCAGTTAATTTTTCTAATATTTCCCTACAGGTACCTTCACTGTAATCACAAGTAAATGAAATCATTAATTTTCTCCTAAAAGATATTTATATTTCTTGATGATATCTTCACTATAATTCAATCTTAAGAATTCTTCTTTCATCTTATAAGCATCAACATCCTTATGAACATATAAAGTTGTATCTCTTATGACTTCAAATAATTGACCATAGTTTTCTTTATTTCTACTGATATCTACACCAATACCTTTAACATCATCAAACAATTCCGGTCTTAACATATACATTGCAGCTACTAGATCATGTAAGACACAAATTGTTTTACCAATAGCTTTATAACTATTAGGTAGATAATTCTTTTCAAACATATCAGCAATTAGATTGCCCCAATCTCCACCTTCAAAACGTAAGAAAGTAAACTCGTTCATATCAAAGAATACTTTCATCGTGATATCAAGTGGGAACATATGGAACGCAACGTTTTCCTTTTGAACAGCATTCAAGACTATCTCTGTGGCATCAAGATCATAATAATAATTGAACTCACAACATGGAGTGATATTACCTAACTTGAATGAACCGCCCATTGAATAGATCGCTTTGATCTTTTTGAAAGTCTCAGGATAACTTTGATATAAAACTGCTAGATTAGTCAAAGGTCCTAAAGCTACGATCTCGACCTCATTAGGATACTTATTTAAAAGATCATTAAACATTTCGATACTAGTACGTTTTGACAAGTTCTTTTCACTATAGTCTAGTTCTACACCACCAAAGCCATTCAAACCATGAAAGTAACTAGTGCTAACTGGTAGATCTTTATTGATCGGCTTTTCTCCCAAACATACTTCAACATCTTGTTTAAAATAATCAGTTAATCTTAAAGCATTCTTATAAACAACTTCCAGTGGTCTATTACCACCAACACAACTGATAGCCAATACTTCAGTTTCTTTGTCCATGAACAAGGCATTTATAGCCAATGCGTCATCAACACCTGGATCACAATCAATAATAACTCTATGCTTCATTTTCTTCCTCCTGTTTCTTATGCTGCTTTAAATAAATCTGAATAGTTATGATATCAGCTGGATTAACTCCACTGATCCTTGAGGCTTGACCAATAGTCAATGGTTTTACCGCATTTAACTTTTGCCTTGCTTCAAGTGATAAATGTTCCATATCATTATAATCAAGATCAGCTGGCAACTCTTGCTTTTCGATCCTTACTAGATTAGCTGCTTCTCTTCTTGCCTTAGCAATATAACCTTCATATTTGATCTCAATATCTAATTGTCTAGCGATCTTCTCACTAACCTCTTCACCTAAATAAGATAATATTACTTTACTTTCTACATTAGGTCTTTTAACAAGTTCATAACAATTTATTGACCCTTTACTATCTTCATAACCCTTAGATATTAGATATTGACTAACTTCTTCACTGATAGTTAATTTACTATTTTTTAATAATTCTTTATATTTCTCTAATATATCTAACTTCTGTAAATACTTATTATATCTTTCATCACTTATCAAGCCATAATAATGACCATATTGAGTCAACCTTTGATCAGCATTATCATGTCTTAGTAACAAACGATATTCAGCTCTGCTTGTTAATAATCTATAAGGTTCTTTCGTACCTTTAGTGACTAAGTCATCGACCATGACACCAATATAAGCCTCATCTCTTCTTAAAACTAATTGCTTCTTGCCTAATAACTTGGCACTAGCATTGATACCAGCGATCAAGCCCTGACCAGCAGCTTCCTCATAACCACTAGTACCATTGATCTGACCAGCAGTAAATAAGTTCTCTACGATCTTAGTCTCCAAAGTTGGTTTTAACTGTAATGGATCGATAGCATCATATTCAATCGCATAAGCATATTTTTTGATCACGCAATCCTTAAAGCCTGGTAAAGACCTTAACATAGCTTCTTGTACATCATAAGGCATACTAGTAGAAAAGCCTTGTACATAAGTAGTATCTAAAGATAAGGACTCTGGCTCCAAGAAGATCTGATGTCTTTCCTTATCCGCAAATCTTACGATCTTATCTTCAATAGAAGGACAATATCTTGGGCCTACTCCTTCAACAACTCCTGAGTACATACTAGAACGTAACAAGTTCTCTTTAATGATCTTATGAGTCAAAGGTTGAGTATAGATAAGATAACAAGGTATCTGTTGTTTGACTTCGGCGATCCTTTCCGTCTCATAAGAGAATGCTTCCGCCTCATCGTTTCCAGGTTCTAATTGAGCTTGTGAGAAATCAATAGAACTAGTCAAGATCCTTGCTGGTGTACCTGTCTTCAACCTAAAAGTCTTAAAGCCATTATCCCTTAATGATTGTGACAGGTTCTTTGTCGTCTTTTGATGATCTGGTCCTTCATATGTGATATGATCTGAGACCATAACCTTACTACTCATATAAGTACCAGTAGTAAGTATCAAAGCTTTACAATCCACTTCTTCATTAGATTCTAATACAACACCTTTAATCTTATGATCCTCAACTACGATCTTTTCTACCACTGCTTCTCTTACTGTCAAATTTTCTTGCTTATCTAATACATCTTGCATGTATTTCTTATAAGCGATCTTATCAGACTGTACTCTTAAACTTCTAACTCCTGGTCCTTTAGTAGTATTTAACATCTTGAATTGTAAAGCTGTCGCATCAGCAGTCTTACCCATCTGACCACCTAGAGCATCGATCTCTCTAACAACTACTCCTTTAGCAGGTCCCCCAACTGAAGGATTACAAGGCATAGAAGCTATCCAATTTTTATCCAAAGAAAATAAGATAGTATTTAATCCCATCCTTGCTGAAGCTAAAGCCGCCTCACAACCAGCATGTCCACCACCAACAACAATAACATCGACCATAATAGAAGCCTCCCTAAATAAAAAGTATAGCACAAAAAAGCAGGAAAATAATTCTTGCCTTTGTTAATCTCTAACTTTTTCAAACTCATCTGCACTTCTTACGAAAATGATATCTTCTTTACAAGTGATACTCTCTAATGGATCAATAGTAAAATGATTTGTTTTAGATTTTTACGGCAAAAATGAGGATAAATTATAAATACAATGGCCTCTGTTGCTAGATACTATAATCTTGATAAATTAGTCACAAAATACGCCTCGAAGCATGAAAGCTGCAATCTAATTTATCTAGGTGTAGGACTTGAAACGGCATATGATCGTTTATTTGAGAAACTTTCAAAAAAAGTAAAGTGGTATTCAATCGATTTACCTGAAGTGATAGAAGCAAGAAGAAAAGTATTTGGTCAAAGAGAAAATGAAACATTGATTTCTAGTGATATATTTAAAATGGATTGGACTTCGAAAATTGATACGCATAAGCCATCGCTACTAATAATCTGTGGTGTTTTCCAATATTTTCATGAAGAGGAAATCGTTAATTTCATTAAGAATTGTAAAGATTGCTTTGAATCTGCTGAAATAATCTTTGATGCCACTAGTGAAAATGGCTTAAAGTTCACCAACTATTTCATCAAAAAGACTGGTAATAATGCACTCGTGTATTTTTATGTCAATGACTCTCAGAAGTTTGCGAAAAAATGTAATGTTTCACTAATATCAGAGATTCCATTTTTTAATGATGCACTAAAACTACTAAAAGGCAAGTTAAGTATGTTAACTACTATTTCTATGAAGGTAGCTGATAAGAAAAGACAAACTAAATTTGTATA
>CAVCVO010000042.1:0-2600 GCA_963606005.1 Anaerovoracaceae bacterium | reverse complement strand
TGACAGAGCCACTCATTCTCCAACACGGAGCCACCATCATTCCGGTGGCGAGAGCCATGTCTTCCACAAATTAGAGCCACTAATTTCATTGGTTGGAAGTTACCACGATTGAAAAAATAATGAACATCTAAAAATGTGGACCTACTCGTTGAGTAGGTCTAAGGAAGGACTCGCCAAGGGAAACCATTTTCGGTGTCCCTTGGGCAAAAGACCGCGAGCTTTTCCTCATCTTCTTATCTTTGAATAATCCTCACGTAAAGAATTACCTTTGAGATCTATAAAGTAAGATGAGTTTATGATCCTATCTAATATCGCATCAGCTAATGGTCCTCCTCCTAACTTTTCATGCCAACCTGATGGAGTCCATTGGGAACAGAATATTGTTGACTTAACATTAACTCTACTTTCAATTATCTCAAGTAGATTGCTTCTCTCATTTTGGTTGGTATCAACTAATAAGAAATCATCTAGAATAAGAAGATCATACTTTAGTAGCTTTTTAAGAAATTCTCGATATTGATTCTGCATCTTTTGTGCTTCTAATTCTGTAAGAAGTTCAGGCAATCTATAGTATTTGACATGTATCCTATCTTGGCAAGCATTCTTACCTAAAGCACAACTTAACCAACTTTTACCACATCCAGTAGCACCAGTGATAATGATATTATGTCTTTTACTTATATAATCATTTGTCTTTAAACTTTCTATAACACCTTTGTCCAACTTTCTTTCTGGCTTATAATTGATCTCATTTAGATCTGCAGTATCATCTTTGAACTCAGCATCTTTTATAAGTCTTTCAACTGTTCTGTTGTAATTCCTATCATATTGTTTAGATACCAATTCATAAAACCTATCATCAAATGACTTTTCAAGATACAAAGGATCATTCCTTTGATTTTCATATTGTTCTGCCATCTTATATAATTTCATCTCTTTTAATTTGCTTTCTGTTTCTTGAATATCTATTCTATTGTTACCTTTCATAATATTTTGTTCCTCTCACTATCGCATGTTCCATGCTTTCATCATTTATTTCTTCAACTTGTTTCGCTTTATCTTGCTCAGATTCTAGAATTAACTTAATATTTTTATATACGGGATTAGAGATGTATTTCAACGCTACTTTACTTGCATCTTCTAACCTTGCGGCTGTATATTTATCCGACAACTTTAAAATAGATATACAGCCTTTATAAGCTTGCTCTTCAACCTTATATTTCTTTAAGTGTTTAGTGATAACTTCTTCAGTATTTGGGCCAATTGACTTAGCCCAATTAATGAGTCTATCGCCATTCCATTGGAATGCTTGATGATTCTTAGGCATATGATCTTCTTTTGTAGAATAACGGTTAGCTTTACCATATAACCTCTTATGAGTACAGATACATGTACCAGAATAGTAAACCTCAATGTTATCTTTTGTGATCTTTACATCAACTTTCTTACCTACATATTCATATGGTACTGAATAGTTCATCTTTTCTATTTGGATATGATAATTTAACTGAACGGTAGCTATTTTCCATGTAGACAATTCATATGGCTTTTCAGGTAAAGGCCTTAAGAAATCTTTCTCTTCATCTTCAAAAACAGACTCTCGAGATCCTTCTTTCTTTTGAAAAGGTGATGCATTGAAATTGTCTAATTCAATACGTATAGCCTCATTTAAAGCTTCAAAAGAGAAAAACTTACGATTTCTTAGTTTCCCTATTATTGAATTAGTAATAACTCCTACAGTACCTTCTACAGCTGCTTTATCACGTGGTTTTCTGACACGAGTAGGTATGATTGTAATACCATAGTGATCTGCCATTTCTTGATAAGTCTTGTTGATGATAGGATCTTCACCTTTTTTATTTGAGATCACTCCTGTTTTAAGATTATCAGGAATAAGTAATCTAGCTACACCATCAAAGAATTCAAACGCGTTGATATGACAATCTATCCAATCATTAGTAGTCATAGTAGGACAAGCTTGTACATATGAGTACATACTAAATGGTAAGGTAGCTACAAATAGATATGCCTTAACCACTTCACCAGTATAACTATTATGTACCTCCATAGTTGTACCTGCCCAATCTACCATCATCTTATCAGCTGGTTTATGAGTGATATGCATAGTTAAGTTGTTCTTACTAACGTGTTGACTGTACATCTTAAAGAAGTACGATCTCTTATAGTAAGGCTTATGCTGAGCCATACATTGAGCTACATACTCATCATAGAGTAGTGATAAAGTTACTCCTACTTTCATTAATTCCTTATGACAGTAGTCGAAGTCTGGCTGCTGATAAGATGAGATAAACTCCTTCTCTGGAAATAGAAATTTTTCTACATCATTATCTGACATATTCTCCATCATCTCTAAAGTTAATCCTTGATTAACTGTTGCAGAGATGATTGAAGATACAGAGTTTCTCGAACAACGAAGCCGAGAAGAAATCTGGCGTTGACTAACACCAGAATAATAAAGTGTGATTATTGTCTTGTAATTGACCATTATAAAAACCTCCTTCATATATAAGACAATCTGTGAATATGATTCACATCCTTATCTTACTATATAAAGGTGGCTCTATTTTAGTGGATTGGCT
>CAVCVO010000041.1:0-4054 GCA_963606005.1 Anaerovoracaceae bacterium | reverse complement strand
TAATTGAAACAGTGATCATGATGATTGCTGTTTTTTTATGCTTTGCTGTCCAAAAAAATGGACTTTACATTAATTTTATGGAAAATGTTCTTAAAAATTATTCCCATTAGTATTTTTATTTTTTATAATAAATGATGAATAGATGAATTGAGTTGTTAAGGATGATTAAAAAACTTATTATTAACAATTAAAAAAGATTTCGAAAGGGGAGAAAAAAGATGAAGAGATTGATCTATGTACTATTACCAATCTTGTTGTTGACTAGTCTTGTATTTACAAATACTAATGCCGAAACAACAACTACATTATATGTTAGTGCGACTGGTAGTGATACTAATGACGGTTCTACTGAGGAAAGTGCATTAGCGACTTTAGCTAAGGCAGCTGAGATAGTCAATAGTGATACAGAGGGCAATAAATACATTATTATTGTTACTTCTGACTTGACCATGAGTGCAGCTGCAAGATTCTATGATCATGATGTTACGATTACTGGTAAGGGCGATACCATTCCAGTAGTTACACGTGCTGATGAATTCGCTAGTCTTTCTGATAATGCAAGAAGCTGGTATAATCCAGCGATGTTTGAACTTCAAACAAGTTCTAAAGAGGCAAGTTTGACTTTTGAAAATATCATATTAGATGATAATTTCAAACATAAAGGAACTGTATTTGCTCAAGCTATCAGTGGTGAGGGTAAAACAGATAACACAGTTTATGTTCAAGATGCTATCGTTGCTTCAAATGCGACAAAGAATGCTACTATTACTTTAGGTAATGATGCTACTTTACGTAACTTTGGTGGTATGTCAGCTGTTAGAGTTACTTCTAGTGCTACAGTTGTAATGGAAAATGGTAGTGTTATCGAAGATAGTAGTGATTATACTCGTACTAAGGGTACGGCTAGTGATGAAGTAGGTGCTGCAGGAGCTATTTGGTGTCAAGGTGGCACAGTTGTATTGAAAGAAGGTTCTACTATTAAGAATGTTAATGGTAGGGCAATCTATGTTGATGGTGGTACACTTACTTTCTCAGGTACTATCAAAGATATCACTTCTAATAAAAATGTATGGAATAAAGATGAAGGTACAGCTATTCATTTACGTAATAAAGCAACAGCAACCTTAACTGCAACCGCAGTGATTGAATATCCTTCAATCACAAGTAGTGGTAGCGTTGTTAGAGTTAATGGTGGTTGTAATTTGACTGCTGATAAAGGCTCTGTTATTAAAAATATCAAAAAAGCAACGGGTGTCAGTATAACTGACGATGCTATCGTATATTTCGATGGTGAGATTTGTTGGCTGACAGGTGCAAGTAACCAAGCAATGAACATTCAAAATGATGGTTTTAAAGTAACTTTAGGGAAAAATAGTAATTTATATTACAATACTACTAAGAATGGAACTGTATATATTCAAGGTAATGGTGAATTACATCTATATGGTAAGATAAACGATAACTACAATTTTGGTAGCAGATCTGGTGGTATTTATGCGGCACACAATTTAGGTGTATCAACAATCTATATGTATGATGGAGCTGAGATACGTAATAACTATTCATCAGAGACTGGTGGAGGAGTATTGATCAGTAAGAGTAATTTCTATATGCAAGGTGGCACTATTTCAGAAAATATAGCTAAAGATGAAGGCGGAGGAGTATATGTTCGTAACGGTGGTAAGTTTGTTATGAACGGTGGTACTATCAGCATTAATTATTCTGGAAGTTTTGGTGGTGGAATTGCTTATAAGAGTGTCAGATGGTCATCTACTGAAGATTCATATGTTGAGATCAATGGTGGTTCAATTAGTAACAATTATATGAATTGTACAGTTAGAGAAAATGTTGATGCAAGTTATATAAATGTATCATGGGCAAATGCTGTCTTAAATGATATCGGTATTGATTCTGCAGGGGATTTTGCTTATATGGATCGTTGTGTTAGGATCAATGATGCTTCAGTATTAAATGTTAAAGATATCTATTTTAAACAAGATAATAAGACTATCACTGCTGTAAATGGCAGTTGGCCATCTGTATGGTTAGGAAATGCCAATAAGACTGTTGTTACACAATTAGAAGCTGAATCAAAAGCAAAGGGTTGGTCTTCTTCTATTAGTAGTTTCTACGTATATAGAGGATCTAAGTCTGTTGAATTAAAAATTAGTGGTATTAACTTTGATGAAAAATTACCAGTATATGCTGCTGTTACTAAGGGTGTAGATTCTACTGGAGCAATTGAAAATGGGGCTACTACTAAATTCTATAACACGACTATTAATGGTAAAGATATCTATTTGACTATTCCAGCAAGCAATGATGATAATACTTTAGGATATGAAGTGATCTTAGTTCAACCATCTACTGATTATGGTAATGTGGTCATCACTGGACCATCTGAGATCAAACAAGACCTAAGTGTAGATAAATATGTTGTTGATTATACAGCTACTTATACAATGTCAGAAAGCTTTATGAACACTATCAACATGATGAAAGATAAAGTTACTGATGACAATTGTAAGTTCACATTTGTAGTTGAATTAGATAGTAGATTAACAGCAGAGTATGTAAGTTTTGAAAGCCCAATCTTTACAGCTGATACTGATAATGTTGTCATTGAGGGCAATATGATCACTGTTACTTGTAAACTAAAGAGTGATTGGAAGGATCATATCAGCGAGCTTGCTACTACTCCAATGGTATTAAAAGGTAATGGTATCTTAGCTGCTAAAGATTTCGATGTAATAGATATCTTAACTACTACAGGTCATATTGATGTTACTTTACCAAATGGCAATATCTATTTACCAGCAAATGTCGTTAGTACATGGGAAGTAGCAAGTATTGGTAGTTTAACTATCACTAAAGAAGTTAAAGGTGAGCTACCTACTGATCTAGATATGAAATTTGATTTTGAATTAGATGTCAATAACAAAGAATTCAATGGTGAATATGGTGATCTAGTATTTGAAAATGGTGTTGCTAAATTCTCGTTTACAGGTAGTGATTCTATTACAGTAAAACTTCCGGCTGGCTTAGAGTATACAGTTACTGAATTAAATGAAAATGAAGGTAACTTCAAGACTACTTATGAGAATAACAAGGGTAAGATCAAAGCTGATGAGGCATTAGGTGTTGTTATCACAAATACTTATATACCTAATAAGCAACCGAGTACTGGTGATCATTCACATATCTATGTAGTGATCGCAGTCATGGTGATTTCAGCAGCAGCTGCAACTTATTTTGTAGTAAGTAAAAAGAAGCACAACCATTAATAAATGGTTGTAGGATATAGAGGGAGGTGTGAGAATATCTCATACCTCTTTTTATGTGGCAAAATAGAAAATAAAAATGTATAATCAATGAGTTAGTTATTGCTAACTAGAGGATTATTATGAAGTATGCAGCAAGTAAGATGATAAATAAGTCAAGATTTAATGATCTTGTTAAGACATTAAATGCACAACAATATGAAAAGACTATTGGTAATATCAATAGACTTATAAGTGAAAATAGTGAATATGTTGATGATAAGAATTATGGCCATTTATGTAATCTGTTTACTTCTTTAGCCCTTGTCTGGATGTATGAAGAAGAAGGGAAAAGTAAACAAGAAAGCGAGAAGATCGTATTAGATGCTATGTATCAATATTTGAAACCTCAGGTAGTTTCTATGCAGAAATTAGCAAGTCACAAGTGGTTTGTTCCGACGCTAAAAGTATTGATGCCTATAAAGTTTAAACATACTTTAGGTTATGGTTGGAAAGTAACTTTTCCTAAGACAAAGTCAAATAATTTTTCGATGATCACTCATAGTTGCATATATGCACAGATCTTTTCTAAATATGGTTATCCTGAGATGACTAAGGGATTTTGTAAAGTAGATAATATCATGTATGATCATTTACCAAATACTACTTTTTCTTATAGTGAAAGAATCGGCGAAGGTGGTAAGATGTGCGACTACTCTTATGAAAGGATAGACAAATAAAAAAACCAAGTAGGAAACTACTTGGTGAAATAGAATTAGTTATTTATTAGCGTT
>CAVCVO010000040.1:0-18161 GCA_963606005.1 Anaerovoracaceae bacterium | reverse complement strand
CAGATTGAAAGTTATATTGATTACCCTGTTTATGTTCAGGGAGAGCAAAAGTAAAAAAAGAAAAATCACATAATTAATTGCGCATAGTAAAAGGTCATGTTGAATGTAGGTTCTTCATGACTTTTTATTGTATTAGTAAAAATAATTTATGATAAATATAAAAAAGTGTAGGCGAACCTACACAGTGTGTTTAAGAATTGTTTTATTACTAGCAATCTACTCCACCATCAACACGGATTATCTGTCCCGTGATGAAAGAAGAAGCTTCTGTACACAAGAATAATACAGTAGTAGCAATCTCGCTTCCTTCAGCTACTCTCTTTAGTGGTGAACGTTCGATCAAGAATCCACAAGAATCTACACCACCTGCTGAATCTAACATTGCTGTTTTGATTGCGCCTGGACAGATACCATTAACATGAACTGCAGGTCCCATTTCGTTAGCTTGAACGCGTGTTAAACCTTTCATAGCAAACTTACTTGAAGTATAAGCAGCTGTACCCCAGTGTGCACTAGTACCAGCGATAGAAGAGATATTAACAATATGTCCTTCACCTTTTTCCATCATGACTTTACCAAATTTTTGACCTAATAAGAATGCCATAGTTACATTTACATTGAAACATTGTGTCCATTCTTCAAGTGTTGTATCAAAATAACCACTTACAGATAATTGACCAGCATTATTTACTAAGATATCACAAGTGCCAAACTTTTCCATACAAGCATTGTAGATCACATCTGCACTG
Organism: Anaerovoracaceae bacterium; assembly: GCA_963606005.1. Classification (GTDB taxonomy): domain Bacteria; phylum Bacillota_I; class Bacilli_A; order Erysipelotrichales; family Erysipelotrichaceae; genus UBA1783. The sequence continues at coordinate 17,412 of CAVCVO010000040.1, read as the reverse complement.
TTTAAATCTTGAGTGTTAGCAAGTACATAATCAGCAACTCCACCGTTTTCAACAATCTTAGCTACAGCAGCTTTTGCTCTTTCTTCATTTCTGCCTGTGATCAATACTTTTGCGCCTTCTTTTGCTAGTAAATAAGCCGTTTCTCTTCCCATACCAGAAGTAGAACCAGTAATGACAGCAACTTTACCATCTAGTTGTCCCATAAAATAGCCTCCTATATTTTTTACATTGATGATTATATTACTTGTGAAATATTACGCAAGCGATATATAATTAAAGAAACAATGATATACAAAGTGTTACCTTATTATGAACAAGAAATATTTAGAAGTAGAAAAATTATTGATCAAAGCTTATTACCAATTATTAGATATAGAGAACTATGAAAATATTACTGTAACTCAAGTTTGCCAATATTCTAATGTTTCTCGTAAGTCTTACTATAATCATTTTCATAATAATGAGGAGATCTTGCAGACTATCATGACTAGAAAAGGACATCATTTTCAAAAGTATTGTGACAATAAGAATAGTGTCATCAATAAAGAAAAGATCACTTATCAAGAGTATTACCTGGCTTACAAGCGCTTCTTTGACTATTGGTTCATTAAAGAAAACAAACATTTTATAGAGGTCATGAGTAAACAAAACTTATTGCTTAGGTTTTCTGATTATTTCATTAATTACCGGGATTTTTCTTGTGTTAAATATGACCTTCAAAAATTTAAAGAAAATGATCTAGTAAATGATTATTATCCTCATCTAGCAAATGCTATTTTGTTAAAGGTATTAGAACAATGGGCAAAAAGAGGTTTTAAGGAAAGTAGCGAAGATCTTGCTAGTATCATGATGGGAGCAAATGAGATCTTTTCTAAATACGAAAAGTAAAAAGGATAAGTGATTTTCTTATCCCTAGAACATATTCTTAATGATATTGTAATAATCATCTAGATTGATTGAAGCAGCTACTCTACAATTAGGATTATTACTATTAAAGTCACAGACTGTTTGACCTAATCTTTCTTGATCTTCTAGTTCAATATGAACATGAGCATCTTCAAACTTTAAGACATTTTCATCAATGATGGAAGAAATAGCTACAGCATCATGCATTGGTTCACCATTTCTAAAGTCAATGAGACCTTGCATAACTTTTCTGATTTCCGTAGGGAAATGAGTACTGATAGGATCAAATACTTCTCTAGGTAGATTAGCTTTTAATGTGACATTCAAACCGATCATGTCAATTGGCACACCACTTTTAAATACGATGTCAGCAGCGAATCTATCATGGCCAATATTAGCTTCAGCATATTTAGTGATATTGCCTTTATCAGTAGAGCCACCCATAAGAACGATCTTTTTTAGATGATCTTTTAGATCAGGATATTTTAAGAAACTTCTAGCGATATTTGTTAAAGGCCCTACAGGTACTATAATTAATTGACCTGAATACTTTTTAGCAGTTTGATAGATGAAATCTTCTACTGTAATGTCTAATGGCTTTTTATCACTTTGTGGAATTGTTATATCACCTAAACCATTAGCCCCATGAAATCTAGTTACTGGTTTGGAAAATTCTTCTTTTAGATAAGAAGTACTTCCCTTTACTATTGGTGTATCTTTACCAAATAAAGAAACAATATTTAAGGCATTTTGTGTAGTAACTTCAGTATAGTTATTACCACCCATGGTAGTTATGCCTTGTAGATCAAATAAATCTGAATAAGTTAAGCCAAGAGCGATACAGAAGAAATCATCTACTCCAGGATCTGTATCGATGATGATAGGTAATTTTGACATATCTTTATTTTCCTTTCTTTATGATATCTTTGATATTAATGATATTTAAATGTAAATCTTCAAACTCTTTAAGTGCTTCTTGATAATGCGTTTGACATTCCAAGATATCTTGTGGTGCATGAGCATCAACACCAATGACACATTTAACATCATATTGAGATGCGATCTGCCAAAAGTCATAGTTAGGATATGGGTATCTTTTACCTGTGTTGTATTGCCCTTTACCCTTTTGAACCCCTCTAAGATTGATCTCTAGTGGTGTGTCAGTCTCTTTAGCTTTTTGGGCAATCTTATGAGATACTTGTGAGCAAACTTCATTAAACTCTGTTTGCTTTAATAAGAATAAGTCAGGATGACATACATAAGTATAGATACCTGTTTCTAAGCCTTTACATACACTATCACAATACTCTAAGATTTCTTCATCAGTGTTCTTGTTAAAATAACTACCGATGCTTATGGGTTTTCTAAAGTGTTGACCAAAGATAAGATATTCACACTTATCTAATAGTTCTTTCTTTTCATCTATAAGTTCAGCAAAGTATTCGGTTTCAAATCCAATATGGATATTGATCTGTGAAGCATATTTTTCTTTTAGCTTTTGTATTGATGAAATATATTCATTGATATCACTCCATTTCATGCAGACTTTAGGATTGTTGTAATCTTTGTAAGGGGCATGATCTGAAAAACCTAAGGTAGTTATTCCAGCTTGGATTGCAGCTTGTATATATTGTTCGTCTGTTCCGCTGGCATGGCCACAGCGATAAGTATGGGTATGAAAATTAGATTGAAGCATTTTGACCTCCGATTATCTGAATAAATACGCGAAAATTATAACACATAATCATTATTAGTGGTTTTTAAGAGTAAATTGTGAAATAAGTAGCGAAAAAGGTGAATTATACAACGAAAAAAGTGCGAGATGTCCTATTCTCAGATTTAGGAAAACTATAATAATAGTATAGAAAGCGCTTATCAAAGGAAAAGGACAGTTAGACTATATGAAAAAGGTTAAAAATACCGTAAAATAAAAGTTAAATGTCCAATTGTAAGTATGGAAAGGCTTACAATTAAGTTACACAAAAGGAAAGAGGTAAAAAAAGATGAAAGGAATCCATGTTACCAGTGAGATAAAACCACTGAAAAAAGTGTTGTTACACCGACCTGGCAAAGAGTTATTGAACTTAACTCCAGATACATTAGGAGAATTATTATTTGATGATATCCCATTCTTAAAAGTTGCACAACAAGAACATGATGCATTTGCAAAGATATTAAAAGACAATGGGGTTGAAGTTGTTTACTTGGAAGATTTAATGGCTGAGACATTAGATCTTAATCCAGGATTAAGAGAAAGATTTTTAAAGCAATTCTTAAAGGAAGCTAATATCACTGGTAAGAAATATACAGCTCTTATCATTGATTATCTTAATACAAATTATCCTGATAATTACGACTTTGTATTAAAGACAATGGAAGGTATGAGATTATCAGAATTACCTAAGAGTGAAGCTACTACTCTTATTGATAGAGTTACGGATTATGAAGAAGTAATGTTACTTGCTCCACTTCCTAACTTATATTTCCAAAGAGATCCATTTGCTTCAGTTGGTAATGGTATCTTGTTACATAAGATGTATTCTAAGACTAGATCTCGTGAGACTATTTATGATGAATATATCTTTAATTATCATCCTGATTATAAGGATGTTCCTCAATATTATGATCGTTATGATGCTGATCATATTGAAGGTGGAGATGTTCTAAATTTAAATGAAACTACATTAGCTATCGGTATCTCTCAAAGAACAAATCCAGATGCTATTGAAAAAGCTGCTCATAAGATCTTTGCTGATGAAAATAGCAAGATCAGAACAATCTATGCATTCTATATTCCTAAATCAAGAGCATTCATGCACTTAGATACAGTATTCACTCAGATCGATTATGATAAGTTTACTTATCATCCAGGTATCTTAGGAACATTACAAGTGTTCAAATTAACTCCAGGTACTGAAGGGAATATCAATATTGAAGAGATCAATGATACATTAGGTCATATATTAGAACAAGCATTGAACTTAGATCATGTTGAATTAATCCCATGTGGTGGTGGAGATATGATCGCTGCTGCTAGAGAACAATGGAATGATGGTTCTAACACATTATGTATCGCACCAGGAGTCATCGTTGTTTATGAAAGAAATGATGTTACTAATGAAGTATTAAGACAACATGGCTTAAAGGTAATTGAGATGCCAAGTGCTGAATTATCAAGAGGTAGAGGTGGCCCGAGATGTATGAGTATGCCTCTAATCAGAGAAGATTAATCAAGTTATCAATATAGGTTATATATATTAAACAAAAAAGAAGGAGAAACGAATATATGCCAACAAATTTACAAGGAAGAAACTTTTTGAAATTACTGGACTTCACTACTGAAGAGATCCGTTACTTATTAAACTTAGCTAAAGAGTTTAAGAGATTAAAACTTACTCATACACCTCACCGTTACTTAGAGGGTAAGAACATTGTATTGTTATTTGAAAAGACTTCAACTAGAACTCGTTGTTCATTTGAGGTAGCTGGTATGGACTTAGGTATGGGTGTTACTTATCTTGATCCAGGTTCAAGTCAGATGGGTAAGAAAGAATCAATCGAAGATACTGCTAGAGTATTAGGTAGAATGTACGATGGTATTGAATATCGTGGTTATGCTCAAGCAATCGTTGAAGAAATTGCTGCTAAAGCTGGTGTACCAGTTTGGAATGGTTTAACTACTGAATTCCATCCTACACAGATGTTAGCTGATGTATTGACTATGGAAGAAAACTTTGGTCACTTAAAAGGCTTAAAAGTCGTATTCATGGGTGATGCAGGAAATAACGTAGGCGATTCATTAATGGTAGTATGTGCCAAGATGGGCATGAACTTCGTAGCTTGTGGACCTAAAGAACAGATGCCTCATGCTGAACTTGTTGAACAATGTAAAGCAATTGCAGCTGAAAATGGTTGTACGATCACTTTAACTGAAGATGTTAAAGAAGGCACTAAGGATGCTGATGTTATCTATACAGATATTTGGGTATCAATGGGTGAACCAGATGATATTTGGGAAAAGAGAATTGCTCTATTAGAACCATATCGTGTAACTAAAGAAGTTATGGCTAATGCTAAAGATACTGCAATCTTCTTACATTGCTTACCTTCATTCCATGATACTAATACAACTATCGGCGCTGAAATCGCTAAGAAGTTTGGCGTAACTGAGATGGAAGTTGCTGATGAAGTATTTGAATCTAGACAATCAAAAGTATTTGATGAAGCTGAAAACAGAATGCATACAATTAAAGCTGTTATGTATGCAACATTGAAGTAGAGTTGGCATATGGGAAAGAGATTAGTCATTGCGTTGGGTGGTAATGCTTTAGGCAATACCCCTCAACAGCAGTTAGAGTTAGTTAAAAATACCGCTTCAACTATTGTTGACCTAGTTGAAGAAGGTTATGACGTCGTTGTCGGTCATGGCAATGGACCTCAAGTAGGTATGGTCAACTTAGCATTTGAGTATTCAGCAAACAATGGTGGAAAAACACCTGCAATGCCTTTTCCTGAATGTGGCGCAATGACTCAAGGCTATATTGGCTATCATTTGCAACAGTCTATTCAACGTGAGTTGAAAAACAGGGGAATCAATAAAGACTGTGCAACTGTAGTCACTCAAGTTGTTGTAGATAAGAACGATCAGGCTTTCCAAAAACCAACCAAACCTATCGGTTCTTTCTACAGCAAGGAGCAGGCAGAAGAGATAGCTAAAGAAAATGGTTATACATTTGTAGAAGATGCTGGAAGAGGTTATAGAAGAGTTGTTCCTTCTCCAATCCCTACAAAGATTGTTGAATTAGATGTTGTTGAAAAATTAGTTAACAACAATACTATCGTTATCACTGTTGGTGGTGGTGGAATCCCAGTTGTTGAGGAAGATGGTTGGTACAGTGGAGTTGCTGCTGTTATTGATAAAGATAGAGCTTCTTCTAAATTAGCTTTAGATTTAAAAGCTGATATGTTAGTCATCTTGACAGCAGTTGATAGAGTTTGTATCAATTTCAATAAGCCTAACCAACAAGAATTAGCTGAGATGAGCGTTGAACAAGCAGAAACATACATTAAAGAAGGACATTTTGCTCCAGGCAGTATGCTTCCAAAAGTTCAAGCTTGCTTAGAATATGTAAATAATAGTGAAAATAGTCAAGCTTTGATCACTTCTTTAGAAAAAGCAAAAGAAGCATTGCAAGGTAAGACTGGAACTATCATTCACAAATAGAAAAGGAAATAATTTTCTCTTCAAAAAGAGATAATAGAAGAAGAGGGATATTATAATCAAAAAATGAAAGGGGTCTCAAAATGAAAAAAGAGAGAAAAATGTTATCATCATTTACAATCTTGTTACTTATCATCGTTGCCTTGGCTATATTGTCTTGGTTAATACCTGATGTAACAAGTGCTACTTTGCCAGATATCGTATTAGCACCAGCATTCGGATTCTACGATGCTAAAGATGTTTGTGCATTCGTAATCGTTCTAGGAGGATTCCTAGAAATCGTTAAATGGACTGGAGCACTAGATAATGGTGTCGCTACTTTAGTTAGAAAACTTCATGGTAAAGAAGAGATCATGATCGCAATCATTATGTTCATCTTCTCAGTCGGTGGTACTACTTATGGTATGTGTGAAGAGACTGTTCCATTCTACTTATTAATGGCTACAACAATGGTAGCTGCTGGATTTGATACATTAGTAGGTGCTGCAACAATCGCTTTAGGTGCAGGTATTGGATGTTTAGGTTCTACTATTAACCCATTCTGTACAGGTGCAGCAATGTCAGCATTAAATGCTGAAGGCATCGCAACTAATGTTGCTATCATCGATGTATTAGGTTTGATCTTATGGATCACTTCTTATGTGATCGCACTATACTTCGTATTACAATATGCTAAGAAAGTTAAAGCAGATAAAGGTTCTACAATCTTGACATTACAAGAACAGGAACATATGAAGAAAGATTTCCAAGATAAGGAAGTTGACAAGGATGCTGAATTAACTAGCAAGCAGAAACTTGTATTAGTATTATTCGCTTTCACATTCGTAGTAATGATCATTGGATTCATTCCTTGGGAAGACTTAGGTGTTACGATCTTTGCTGGATGGTCAGATTTCTTGATGGGCAATCCATTAGGTGCTTGGTACTTTGATGAAGGTACAACTTGGTTCTTATTAATGAGTATCGTTATTGGACTAGTTGGATCAGTTCCTGAAAAAGACTTCGTTGAAACATTCTTAGCAGGTGTTGGTGGAATCATGCCAGTAGTTCTTATCATCGCAACAGCAAGAGGAGCTACAGTATTAATGAGTACAACAGGCTTAGGTGAATATATCGTTACAGTTTGTGCTAATGCCTTACAAGGTGTACCAGAAGCAGTCTTTGCTCCTGCAGCATACTTACTATATATCCCATTATCATTCTTAGTTCCTTCTACTTCAGGACTTGCTTCATTATCAATGCCAATCATGGGTGGTATCACAGCTAAGTTAGGTTTCTCAGTAGAGACAATGGTAATGATCTTCTCAGGAAGTATTGGACTTGTTAACTTATTTACTCCAACATCAGGAGCTATCATGGGTGGATTATCTATCGCTAAGGTTGAATATCCAACTTGGTTAAAGTTTGTCATCAAACCAGTTATCGCAATTGGTATTGCAAATATGGTCGTATTAACGATCGCAATGATGATCTTGTAAAAAAATCCTCATAAACTCAAGTCAAGAAAGATGGGAAACCATCTTTTTTGTTAAAAAAGGAAGTGAATTAACATGGGAGCACTTATAAATGGTGGACTAATAATATTAGGAGCTTTTATTGGTCAAATAATTGGAAAGTATCTTAAAGAAGAGATTAATCAACAATTGTATAAAGCAATGGGTCTAGCTGTTATTTATATTGGTGTATCATCAATGTTAAAGATGCAATCCACTCTTAACTTGTTATTATCAATGGCGATAGGAACACTAATAGGAGCATTATTAGATCTTGATGGGAAGATAGTAAAATTAGGCAATAAAATACAACAACATTTTTCTAGTAGTAATCCAATCGCAGTTGGTTTTGTTAATGCTACATTATTATTTTGTGTGGGTGGAATGGCAATAGTAGGTGCATTTAATGATGGATTAAGTAATGACTACTCTACTCTATTACTAAAAGGAATAATAGATGCCATAGCAGCAATTGTCTTTACCGCTCAATATGGTAAAGGAGTATATTTTGCTGGGATACTAGTGATCATATATGAAGGATCATTAACTTTATTAGCTTCACTACTATCACCTATCCTAACTGAGTATGCGATAAGTCAATTATCAGCAGTAGGTGGATTAGTATTATTGGCAGTAGGATTAAATATGTGCGATATAAGCAAGTTTAATGTTATGAATTTAGTGCCATCAATATTTGTTTCTGTACTGGTAGCTGTGTTGTTCAACTTCTAAAATGCCAAAATGGCGAACAAAAACAGTCCAAAACGCCGAAAAAGCTGTTGAAGAGATGATGTTGTTAGTAATGATAGTTCGTTAATAAATGAAGATTCAAGGTATTTTGTTGATCCATAGATTGCTGCAGTTACTCTTGGCTTTGGTCCTAAAGACTTGATCAATGATCCAAGCACCCTTGGTTTAATGTTTGAAACAATGTGTGTAAGGGATCTAAGAGTGTATGCTCAAGCTTTATTTGGAGAAATATACCATTATAGAGATAAGACTAGATTAGAATATGATGCAGTCATACAATTGCGAAATGGTAAATATGGATTAGTCGAGATCAAATTGGGGGGGTGAAAGACTAATCAACGAAGGATGTGAAAATCTAAAAAAATTAAGAAAAAAGATTGATACCGAAAAAATGAATGAACCATCATTTATGATGATACTGATTGGTGTTGGTAAATATGCTTATCGCAGAGAAGATGGCATATATGTTGTGCCAATCGGTTGCTTAAAAGATTAAATAAACAAAAGGAGAAATATAAAGTTTTTCCTTTTTATTTGTTTATATAAATACGCTAATATTTTCACAAGCAAGCCCTTTCAACTTGTGAAAGTATTGACATATAAGGGACATGATTAGAAAATAATAATGTGAACACGTTCACAAAAAAGAAAAGGGGTCCATTGATGCCAAAGATCATTGAGAATATCAAAGAGCAATTGTTAGTGGAAGCAAAGAAACAGGTGTCTGAACAAGGATATGCTGCTACAACTATCCGTTCTGTTGCATCAGCTTGTGGTGTAGGGGTTGGAACGGTTTATAACTATTTTGAGTCAAAAGAGTTGTTGATCGCTACATTTGTTCTAGAGAGTTGGAAGAAACATTTAGATATGATGAATTCTTTGGTGGATGATGAACCTAAAGAACTTCTTCAAGGGGTCTATGACCTGTTGCGTCAATTTGAAGAGGAAAATAAGAAATTGTTTTCCGATAGTGAGGCGACAAAGATCACCAGTATGAGTTTTTCTTCAAGGCACAAGATGTTGAGAAGTCAGATAGCCAACATCATCAAACCGATGTGTGAGAAGAAACTATTAGATGATCCTTCGTTTACGGCTGATTTTATCTCTGAAGCTTTGATAAATTGGTCGATGGAAGAAGTTGACTTTGAGATGATATATCCTCTGTTGGATAAGATCATAAGGAAATAGTAAAGGAGTGTTGGAAATGAAAGTTGTATTAGCAGGTGCTTTCGGAAATTTAGGATCTGAGATCCTTAAGTGTTTATGTGCAGATGGTCATGAAGTCATTGCTGCTGATGTAAAAGAGAGAGAGATTGAAGGATGTCAAGGTAAGTATACTTTTAAACAGATCAATGCTACTGATCCTGAGAATTTAAAAGGTTTATGTGATGGTGCTGAAGTAGTCATCACTACAGTAGGTTTAACTGGTGCTTCAACAAAAGTTACTTCTTATGATATTGATTATAAGGGTAATATGAACATTTATAACGAAGCAAAGAATGCTGGTGTTAAGAAATTTAACTACATCTCTGTTATCTCTTGTGATCAACCTGGTGCTGAAGAGGTACCTATGCTTCATGCTAAGTATTTAGTAGAACAAGAGATTAAGAAAGAGTCTATGGATTGGATCATCTATCGTCCAACTGGCTATTTCTATGATATCGCTAAAGTATTTAAACCATATGTTGAAAAAGGTGAAATGCAATTATTAAAAGGTTATGGCAATGTTAAGGCTAATGTTGTTGATTGTCCTGATTTTGCTAGATTCATCGTTGATCATATGTGTGACAGCAAAGTCACTTACAATGTTGGTGGTAAAGAAACATATTCTTATATTGAAATGGCTGAAATGTGTTTCAAAGCTGCTAATAAACCTGTTAAGATCAAATGGGCACCAATCTGGTTATTTGGTATCTTAGCAAATCTTCCAAAGATCAAAAAAGCTGGTAAGCATGATATCATCTTATTCTCTAAATGGACATTAAGCCATGATCTTGTTGGTGATACTGAGATCGGTGAACATAGTTTTAAGGAATACATCACTAATTACTTCAAGGAGGTAAAATAAAATGCCTTGGAAGTTATTATTGATCTTATATATTGTTTGTGCTGTATTGTGCTGTGAAGGATTCTATAAGTTTGTTTACTTCATGTCTATCGGTTATGGCTTAGCTGTTGCTGGTGGTGGAATCACTATCCTTATCATGTATCTTGTAAACCCAACTGCTACTCCAGCTTGGATCGTATTTGTACAATGTGCTTTGTTTGTTATATATGGTTTCCGACTTTCAGGATTCCTATTGATGCGTGAATTAAAGAATGCTACATTTAAGAATACTGAAGTTGCTAAATCAACATTAGCTAAAAATGATGAGAAGAAGATGCCAGTATTTGTCTTAGCATCAATTTGGATCTTCACTTCTGCTCTTTATGTTATTCAAGTTAGCCCAATGTTATTTCGTTATAACAATGGTTCAACTGATACTGTTGTACCTGTTATCGGATTTATCATTTCAATCTGTGGCATCTTACTTGAAGCTGAAGCTGATAAACAAAAATCTGCTCAAAAGAAAGCTAGACCTGATATGGTAGCAACTCAAGGTTTATATAAGATGTGTCGTTGTCCTAACTATTTAGGTGAGATCACTTTCTGGACTGGTGTATTTGTAGCTGGTATTTCAACTTATGCTAATGCTGGTCAATGGATCATGGCAATAGTTGCTTATATCGCTATCATCTTCATTATGTTCAATGGTGCTCAAAGACTTGAAAAACGTCAGATGAAACGTTATGGTGCTAATGAAGAATATAACACTTATGCTGATAAGACTCCTATCATCATCCCATTCTTACCTATCTATCACTTAGTTAAGAAAGAGGAAAACTAGTTATGAATGATTTCAGCGTATCAATGGCATTAGTTGATTATATTCCAGTAATCTTATTTACCATCGGTTCGATCATCTTAATGCGTGATCTTTATAATAAGATGAGTAAAGGTGCGTTTGCTTTATTCTCTGCTGGTGTTATTGATGTAACATTATCTGGAGCATTAAAAGCCACTTGGAAGTTATTGTATGCAGCAGGAGTTTGTGATTTCGAAAGACTTAACAATATGTTCTTCCCAGTTCAATCAATTGGATTCTTACTTGCTGGATTAGGTATTTTAGCAATGCTCATTCATAAGCAAACTAAGAAAGCTGCAGCATTAGCGGTAGTACCGCCAGTATATTCTGGAACATTTATCTTCATCATCCTAATGATATCAGGCTTAGGAATGATGCAAGCTTCATTATGTGTATTAGCTAAGAAGATGAAGAAGTCTTCATTGATTGTTATCTTTATTATCTCATTCATTTGTAGTTTAGGTATGGGTTATCTTTCAACAAAAGATTTTGCTCAGGCTAGTATGAACTGGATAGCTGAGGTTGTTAACTTGGTAGGACAATTAACTTCACTGATCGGTATCATCTCTTTACATAAGAGTGGTCTTGCTGATCTAAAACTTCGTAACGAAGAATTAGCTTAATAACAAAAGAAAGTCTATGTGATCATAGGCTTTTTATGTACTTTAGTGTACATGATTAGAAAAGTTACACTAAAACTTATTTGAGTATATCAATGTCTAGCTTATAGATGGGATCAGGTATTACGATCTTATTTTCTAAAAACATCATCATATAGATAGGATAATAAGTTATCTTATCTTTGGCCATTATGTTGTCATTTTGGAAGACATAAGCTTCTTTAATTGAATAATCAGGATTTGACAATAAGTTGTTTAAAGCTGAATGTTTAGTGTAATCTTTACCTGATTTGATCTCAATAGGCAATATTTCACCGTTTCTTTCTAATAAGAAATCAATTTCACCATTTTTCTTACTGTTATAGTAGTATAAGTCGAAACTATGAGCTTTAAATTCTTGAGCTGCTACATTTTCATAAACTGAACCGAAGTTGATATTTTTTTCTTTATTTAAGATCTGAAGTTGTATATTGTTCATGTACATACTTGCTAATAAACCTACATCAGATAAGAATAGTTTAAATAAATTTGATGCTTTAGATAGCTTTAATGGATATGTAGGCTCTTTAGCTGTGTAGGTAGGTAAGGCAACACCAGCATCTTTAAACCAAATAAAGCTATTTTCATAACGTGATAATTTAAAGTTTTCATTTAAGTTTTTTAAGATGAAACGCTTGTTTTTAGAATTAAGTTCACTTGGTATAAGTTCAAATATCTCTTCTAAATATAGCTTATTATTTAAATCATATTGACTGATACCTTTTTTGTATAGTTCAATTATCGCTTTTTGTTCATTAATAACTTCTTGGATATTATTAGTTTGTAGATATTTTTCAACTACGGCAGGCATACCACCAACAATTAAATATAATCTGAATACATCCATCATCTTTTGATGGATCAGATCATTTACTGGTGTTTTATTGTTAAAAGAAGAACGTAAAGATTCAATGATATCATTTGAAACACCAACTGCTTTGCAGAATTCTTCAATATCTAAAGGATACATATCATAAATATCCATATATCCAACAGGAATAGAACGGATGTCTTTCATTTCTACACCTAGCAAAGATCCACTTAAGATATATGAATAGCTACCTTCATCAACTAAAAACTTAATGGCGGTTATGATTCCTTTGCAAGCTTGTACTTCATCAAAAAAAACTAAGGTCTTTCCAACAACTAAAGGCTTATCGACTAGTGCAGATAGTTGTAAAAGAATGGTTTTACTATCTGTGGCATTTTCAAATAACGAAGCGGCTAGTTTATTTTCTAAGAAATTTATCTCAACAAAGTTTTCAAAATGAGAGTTTCCATATTGGCGGATTGTATAAGTTTTACCTGTTTGACGGGCTCCTGTTATAAGTAAAGCTTTCCTTTTGTTTTGTTTAAAAAAATCATCAATTTTGGCTTCGATCTTTCTAGAAATCATCTCTTATCACTCCTTGTCCGCTTTTCTAATAAAAATATAGCATAATTTGTCCGCTTTTCCAACATTAAATTGTAGCTTTTTGTCCGCTTTTCCAACATTGCTGAAAAACACAAAGATAATCTTGTGACAGTAGAAAGTATTCTTTGTGAATGTTACAGAATGTATAAATATTGTTAAGAAAAGTCATTTGTGCTATCATTTGAACAAGAGATACTTCTTACTGAAAAGAAATTATCAAAAGGAGGCGTGTTTATGGCTGAGGTTAATAATGGTAGTAACATAGAAACATTATTAAAGAGAGTTTTTATGTTTTTAGAAGATGGGGATTGGCAAAAGGCTGATGAATATTGTGAGAGAGTTTTAGACATCGATCCTGAATGTGGTAAAGCTTATTTTGGCAAGTTCATGGCTTATTATAAGATTGAGAATGTAGAAAAGATCAATAATGGCTATTGGAAAGCTCCTTTTCAAGAAATGAAATATTTTGATAAAGCTTATAAATATGCTGATGATGAATTAAAAGAACAATTGGAATTCTTTATCTTGGATAGAGAAAACTATCAAAATTCTCAAGAACAAAAGTATCAACAAGCATTGAAATTAATGAATGAAAATACTAAGGAGGCATTAGAACAAGCTCAACAGAAGTTCATCGATCTGGGCTATTGGGAAGATTCAAGTAAGCTAGCTGATAAGTGCTTCTTTAAGGTACTTACAGGTGATTATACTGGTGGTAAAAATGATCCAACCAAAACTATTACTACTACAACTACCACTGCTTCTGCTACTACTGTTAAAAACGAGGAGAAAGAAGAAATAGAAGAACTAAAGGCTGATGAAGTACAGTTTGGTAAATATCCACAAGGTAAAAATGGCGAGATCAAACCGATCATTTGGAAGATATTAGATATAACGAAACAATATGTATTTATCATTAGTAAGTATGCTTTAGATTGCATGGCATTTCATAATGAATCAAGGTTAGAATCATGGGAAGATAGTGATATGAGAGCTTGGTTAAATGGCAAGTTCTATAATGAAGCATTTTCTAATAATGAAAAAGAAAAGATCATTAAGACTAAAGTTAGTGATGGTGCTTCTGGTAGAGGTACATATACTTTAGATCATGTTTCTTTGTTGAATTATAGTGATGCTAAAGAATACTTTAGGTCAGATGAAGAAAGAAAATGTAAACCTACTTTATATGCTCAATCACATGGTGGCTATACTGGTGGTATAGATCATGATTCAGCTTGGTATTGGTTAAGAAATTTTGGAACTTACTCTTATAATCCTTGTTGTGATATTGTTAATCCAGGTGGACAGATCAATTGTAGTGGGCCAGAAGTAACTGTAACTTCTCCTTATTGTGTTAGGCCTATTATGTGGATAAGTATCGATGCTTTTTCAAAACAAAAGATTGAAGAGGCAAAGAAAGCAAGAAATATGACCAATGTCTATCTTGATGATCATATAGCTGATATCAAAGCTGGAAAGATAAATGAAGTGGAGTTTGGCCAATATCAAGGAAAGCCTATCAATTGGGAGATCATTGATAAAAAAGGTGATAAAGTCCTTCTCTTTAGTAAGAAGGTTCTATGCGAAGAAAAAATGAATTCATCACATGAAGAGGTTTCTTGGAGAGATTGCACTTTACGTAGTTGGTTAAATGTACGTTTTATTGAAGAAGCATTTACTCAACAAGAAGCAAAGAGAATAAGTAGTACATTATTATTACCTGATAAGAATCCTAATTATAGAGGTAGTAAAGGTACATTATCTAAAGATAAGATCTTCTTATTAAGCATTCAAGAAGTAAAGAAATACTTTGAAGCTGATGCTCAAAGAGAAGAAGATAAACCATTTGGTTTAAGGACTAAAGGTTATTATGGATCTGCTTTCTGTTTTGCTAGTTATGATGGAATTATCAACTATGATGGTAAAGCTGATGATACTTATTTTGGTGTAAGACCAGCAATGTGGATAACTTTGTAACAAAAAAAGATCACCTTAAAGTGACCTGTGCTCTGAAAGTTATCGATAACATTTCTAATTTTAAATTTTATTCTACGGTTACAACTTTAGCTAAGTTTCTTGGCTTATCAACGTTGTAACCTTTACTTTGGGCAAGTTTTAAAGCAAGTAGTTGGAATACTACAACACTTACGATATTACTATACTCTTCTGGCATTTCTGGTAATATGATCTCTTGATAGCCTGAGTTATTAGCGAGTTGTTTACTTACAAAGAAGATGACATTACCTTTTCTTGCCTTTACTTCATTTAAATTATTTAACATCTTAGGATATAGTTCTTTTTGAGTACATAATCCTAATACTAAGGTATTTTCATCTACGATAGCTAGTGGCCCATGTTTAAGTTCCCCTGCTGGATAAGCATTGATGTTCATGTAAGCTAACTCTTTTACTTTTAAAGCTCCTTCTAAAAGTGTTAGATAATCTAGTCCTCTTCCTAATAAAATGACTGTCTTATCTTTTTCTTGTTGGACTACTTTATTTAATTTATCAGCTTCATTTAGTATCGTTTGTACAGCACTAGGTATTTTCTTAAGCTTTTCTAACTCATCTTCTATGAGTAATTTATCTTGAGTTAGATAAAGGATGAAGAGATTTAGGATCATCACTTGGCTACTATAAGCCTTAGTAGAGGCTACAGACATCTCTCTTTTAGCTGGTGAAACGATATGATAGTCACTGATCTTAACAAGTAGACTATTTTCTACATTGACTAAAGATAATATCTTTGCTCCTTTTTCCTTAGCATATTGTACTGCTAAGATCGTATCAATAGTTTCTCCTGATTGAGAGATAGCTATAACTAAAGTATCTTTATCAATGATCGGTTCACTTTCTTGAAATTCTGAAGATATGAAAGAAGCACAATCGATATGTAGATACTTTTGAATGTTATTTTTAATGACCAGTGAAGCATAATGGGATGTGCCACAAGCGATAAGATAGATCCTTTTGATCTTTTCTATTTGTTGTTTTGTAATGGTGGGAAAGAAATGCTCGTTATTAAAACAATCTAAACATTGTTGTAAGACTTCGGGTTGTTGGTAGATCTCTTTTTCTAAGAAAGTAGAAAAGCCATTCTTACTAGCAATATCTTCTTTTTTGATCTCAATTGGTGAATAAGTAGTTTTTTCTAGATTACTATCATAGATGGTAAACTCATCACCAATGACTGCTAAGATATCTTTTTCGACTAGATCATAACTATACTTGTATTCACCATTATTTAATGGTAGTAGTTCCGAGGCGATAGCTATACCCTTCTCGTTTTTAGCAAATACTAAAGGACTTACTTTTCTACAAGCATATAGGCAATCATGATGATCACTAAACATGACTACTATGGCATAACTACCCTCTAGATATTTAGTAGCATGATAAATAGCTTTAACAGGATCACCATCATAAAAGTAGTCAATTAAATGAGCAATGACTTCGGTATCTGTTTGGGATGTTAAGTTAGTAAAATGAAACTCTTCAATAAGCTGTTTGTAGTTTTCAATGATGCCATTATGGACAAGATAGACTTTTCCACATCTTTGAGGATGAGCATTTTCCATGGTTACTTTACCACAAGTAGCCCAACGACAATGACCTATACCGCTATTAGCATAGTTTTCATTGGCATTTAAAGACTCAAAAAGCTTAACACTTGCACCTATTGCTTTAAAGCATTTTACCTCCTTACCATTATCTAAAGCCATACCTACACTATCATAACCACGATATTCAAGGATCTTTAGACCATTTTGGACAATATTAAAAGCATTTTCTTTTCCGGTATATCCGATGATTCCACACATATTATTTATTTCTCAACTTTCTATGTTAATATTAATTAATTTCTAATAATTCATCTATTGTTCCATATTTGTTTTGTCGTTACCGACATATTTGCTGGAACATACGTAGAAGATGACTACGAAAGGGCGTCCGCCGAATACTTCGATGACCCTTTTCCTCGTTAACCTATTTAAAGGTGCTTGGCGCTAATTGAGAAATGTTATCAATAAACTTTTCAAAGAACACTGATTTATTATACAAGA
>CAVCVO010000039.1:0-4322 GCA_963606005.1 Anaerovoracaceae bacterium | reverse complement strand
AATTGAGAAATGTTATCAATAAACTTTTCAAAGAACACTGATTTATTATACAAGAAAATGAGTGAGGTGTATAGCGAAAAGATATATGTAAGGGCTATCTATCAATCTGCCTATGGGGTGGCAAATGATAGATAGTTATTTTTTATTGGGAAGAATAAGATATAGTCACGAGGTGGGAAATATGTTGTTAGTCAATAGTGCAAAAGCAAATGTTATTAAGAGTAAGTTAGATGGTGCTTCAATTGAGGGTATTACTTATCATGTTGTTAAGACTGAAGGCTTGATGCTGCATGTTAGTCATGATGCTGAAAATGATGATGTTGCTTTAAAAACTGTAAAGAAATTCATCAAGGAGATGCCGGAAATGACAGGAATGTTTTTGAACATTAGGATCCAAGATGAAAATGGTAATATTCGATGAAACAAACGGTCATATTAAATGTTAGTGCTAGCGAGTACTATAAAGCTTTTGAAGATAACATGATCGATGACTATATCATGAGTACTAAAGAAAAAATACATCGTGATGATATCAAGCCTGGATTAACTTGGCAAAAGGTTGCAACTTATAGAGTTGGCAAAGAAGTGAAAGCCAGTATAAAGATACTTATTGCTGAAAAAGATAAAGAATATATGATTGAATATCAAAGCGATAAGTCTTATCGTACACAACATTGTTACATAACACCTTTAGAAGATTATAAATGTAAGATTGAATTAATAACTAAATTTGATCAAGAGGTTTGGTTGGAACATCAAGTCAAACCAAAACAAGAAGTTGATGATTCTGAAGATGAGAAAAAATTAACATTTTTTGAAAGACTTCAGTATCGTAAGTTAGAAAAAGGTATAATCTCAATGCGTAAAAGTAAGGCATTGAATTAAATAGAAAGAGGATTTTATGAAAAAATTTGAAGAACTGATTGAAAAGTATTTAGTTCCGGTTGCAGGTTGGGTGTCAAATAACAAAGTCATCTCAGCTATTTCTGCAGGATTTGTAGCTATCATGCCATTCACATTGATTGCTGCAGTATTCTCAATTGTAGCATCTCTTCCAAGCTATCTTACTTTCTTGCATTATAGTGATGAACTAAGTGCAGCATTATTATTACCATATAACTTTATATATGGTGTATTAGCTTTGTTAGCAGTATTTATGATCGCTTATAACTACGCTAAAAGTTATAAATTAAATCCTACAAGTTGTGGATTAGTAGCACTTATCATTTTCTTTATCATTAGTTCAACTTATAGTAGTGCATTTATGGGTCCTACTACTATTGATGGAAGTTATTTTGGTTATTCAGGAATCTTTACGGCAGTACTTGTAGCTATATTATCTGTTCAAGTTTATAGACTAGTAACTAAGGCAAACTTATTGATCAAATTACCTGATTCTGTTCCACCACTTGTAAGAGATTCATTTGAAGCTATTATTCCTTATACAGTTGATATTGCTGTATTCTATGTAATCAGTATCATCTTCCAAAAGACAACAGGTATGATGATTCCTGAGTTTATTCAAAGTATCGTTACTCCAGTTATCAATGCATCTGATGGGCTTGGTTATATTTGGATCACAGGTATCTTAGGCAACTTATTCTGGTGGTTTGGTATGCATGGTTGGATGATTGTTTCTGCTCCATTATTAGCTGTTACAAGTGCTAAGTTAGCTGAACAAGCAGCAGCATATGCCGCAGGTCAAGAATTACCATACATCATTGTTGGTGGTTGGTCTTATTCACCATATGCATGGTTATTCCCATTAATGTTGATCGTTATTTGTAAAGCTAAACGTAATAAAGCAGTTGGCAAGATGAGTATTATACCATCATTATTCTGTATCACTGAACCTTATTACTTTGGTGTTCCAATTGTAATGAACCCAGTATTATTGATCCCATTCTTATTAGAGAACCCTATCACTTTAACATTGAATTACTTGATTGTTAAAGCAGGCTTATTGAATAGATCGTTTACTGCAGAGTTATCAACATTACCTACACCTATCAATACATTCTTGACTACTGGTGACTGGAGAGCATTTATCTGGTTCATTCCTATCACATTAGTAAAAGCAGCTGTTTGGTATCCATTCTTGAAAGTATGGGATAACAAGTGCTTAGAAGAAGAAAAACAAGCAGAAGCATTAAAAGCAGAGTAAATTTAGTTAATTTTGAGAAAGTATGGGTGAAATATCTCCATACTTCTTCTCGATAGAAAGAGTATTTATGGCAAAGAATATTATTTTATGTTGTGCAAATGGTATTACAACAACAATGTTAAAAAAGAAAATGGTTGAAGCAATAACAGCTAAAGGATTAAACATGGAAGTTAATGCTTATCCTTATATGGAACTAGATAAATATGGTGATAAAGCTGATATTATCTTTGTTGGTCCACAGATTCGTTATAACTACAACAAGATTAAAAACACTTATACTAACGCAAAGGTATTAATGGTTGATGCACAAGTATTAGCTTATACTGATGGTGAAAAATTAGTAAATATTGCTTGTGAGGAATTAGGACTATGAACAGCGAATTAGAAAGAACGATAGTAGAGATCGTATCTTATGCTGGTGATGCTAAAAGTGATTTTATTGAAACAATTAATGATCTGATTGAAAATAAAGACATTAATGAGACACAAAAAGTATATGAAGCTGGATGTGAATCGTTTCATAAAGCTCATTCTGCTCATATGGCTATATTGCAAAAGTTTGCTAGTGGAGAGTCAATTGATGGTGGCATCTTATTGATTCATGCTGAATGTCAGTTAATGAGTGCTGAGGATTTCATGACTTTAGCTTCACAAGCAATAGAAGTAAGGAAAAAGATCAATGACAAATAAATTTCCTCAAGACTTTTTATGGGGTGCTGCTGTTGCCGCAAACCAAGTAGAAGGTGCATACAATGAAGATGGTAAAGGTTTAGCTGCTCCTGATTGTATGACTATAGGTTCAAAAACAACTCATCGTGAATATACTGATGGTATCATTGAAGGTAAGATCTATCCAAGTCACAAAGCAGTAGATTTTTATCATCGTTATAAAGAGGATGTCGCCTTGATGAAAGAAGTAGGTCTTAAAGCATTTAGGACTTCGATCAATTGGACTAGAATATATCCTAATGGTGATGATGATTTTCCTAATGAAGCAGGTTTAAAGTTTTATGAAGATCTATTTAAAGAATTAAAGGAAAATGGTATTGAACCTATTGTTACTTTAAGCCACTATGAAACACCATATCACTTAGTTAAAAAATATGGTTCTTGGCAAAATAAAAAGATGATAGACTTCTTTGTTAAATATTGTCAGACAATTTTTGAAAGATACAAAGATTTAGTTAAATATTGGTTAACATTCAATGAAATAAATGGTATGAATATGTCTATTCAGCCATCAACAGGTATCAAATGTGGTTTTGGTGAAAATGACTTGCAGAGGACGTTTCAGTGTGCCCATAACATGTTTGTTGCTTCTGCTAAGGCTGTAAAGTTAGCTCATGAGATCAATCCTGATTACAATGTAGGTATGATGATGGTCTATGTACCAGCATATCCAGAAACATGCAAGCCTGAAGATCAGATAGCAGCCATGAAAAATATGGATCTAAATTACATCTATTCCGATGTGATGGTTAGAGGATATTATAGTAAGAAGGCATTAAAATATTTTGATGAACAGCATATTCAATTAGATATCAATGATCAAGATAAAAAAACTTTACTAGAAGGTAAAGTGGATTATATTGGCTTTAGTTATTACAATACGGTAGTAGCAAGTAGTAGTGATGATACTAATGATGCTGAAGGGAATATGAGTAAAGGAAATAGAAATCCTTATTTAAAAAATAGTGAATGGGGATGGTCTATAGATCCATCAGGGTTAAGGTTAGCATTAAATAATCTATATGATAGATATCAAATACCTCTTATTATTGTGGAAAATGGTCTAGGAGCAGTAGACACATTTGAAGATGGAACCATTCATGATGAGTATCGTATTTCTTATCTTGCTAAGCATTTAGCTGAGGTAAAAAAAGCAATTGTTGAAGATGGTGTAGATTGTTTTGGTTATACTACTTGGAGTTTTATCGATCTTGTAAGTATGGGTACAGGAGAGTTCAAAAAACGTTATGGACTAGTTTATGTAGATTGTGATGATCAAGGAAAAGGAACATTAGATCGTTACAAGAAAGATAGTTTTTATTGGTATAAGAAAACTATTTTAAATAATGGCGAAGAACTATAAAAGGAGGACAAGATCCTCCTTTAGTCTTTATAGGATATTTGAAGCAAATTCTAACATCTCTTCATA
>CAVCVO010000038.1:0-6668 GCA_963606005.1 Anaerovoracaceae bacterium | reverse complement strand
GTCATGATGATCGGAGCAGTTGTACCAAGTACTGCTCCAGCCATTTTTAGATCAGTAAAGAAGATAAGACTCTTTGTTAAAGCATTTCCCACACAGATTTCTGGCACTAATATCACATCAGCATTACTAGCTACCACACTATCAATATGCTTATGCATTGCTGTTGGAAAAGTGTTATTATCTCATCTAAATAAAGACCTTCAAAATAGCTTAGTTTCTCAAATGAAGTTTGTTAAGAAAACACCTAACTCTATAACTTCAAAAGAAGAGTTCTTAAAAGAATTAAATGAAATAAAAAATGCTCCCTATTGCGAACAATATGAGCAATTCTTATTTGGACATGCTGATATAGCTGTACCAGTATATGATGATAGTGGAAATGTGATAAGTGCTATAGGAATAGCATGTACTCCCGAAAAACTCAAAGAAAAACATGAACTGATAGTAAAAACACTATTAGATTTATTAATTATGTTATCAAGAAAATTAGGCTACTACCCTAATTCAACACTTACAACATCTGTTTTATCAAAGAAGTAACAAACAGTTATTCAAATATCAATTCTTGCCTACTATCATAACCAAGTTTTTTAAACTCTGAGAACAATATATCCATCCTAGTAGGAGTAACACATAACAAATGCATTGGATGACCTTGATCGATCAGTTTTTGTAAAGCAGCTACTGGTATCTTTTTACCTTCAGCAATAGTAACATATTCTTCACTCATTGGTTCAATGATAGTAGCTTTACCCATTACTTGAACACTCTTTAACTGTTGAAAACCAGCAGTTTTTTCAAACACAGCTAAAGATACATTAGCATTCTTTTCTAAACCAATAAACTTCTCTCCACCTTCAGTAAATGTATAAAACTTACCTTCATGATAATAATATTCTAATGGTGTACATCTAACATAATCACCACAACCAGTAGCTAAGACACAAACAGAATTAGATTGTAGATATTCATCAACAATAGTTTTTAACTGTTCAACCGGCATCTTCTTATATTCTTTACTCTTCCAATAATTTGCAGCTTTCTTATATTCTTCAGTATTCATAATAATATCTCCTATTCTTCAACTTGTCTTTCAATCCAAGCCATTAACAAACGAACAATACGGTCCTGTTCATTTTCCGTTAATTCTCTACCAACAGGTATATGATACCACTTATTAAGACATCCTCTACAACAACAAGCACAAGCATGTTGTGCCACAAATACAGGATGACCTCTCATAGGTGTTTGCTTACCATCATTTTCAATAACAGCAGGGGCAAGTCTTTTCCTAATAAAATCTTGAGCATGACTTTTAATAGTATCCATACCCTTATCACTAATATACTTCTTATCTTTCTCAGATAGTTTAAATCTTGCTCTAAAAGTAGATTTATTTAATCTCGCAAATGTTTCTTCAACTGTAGGCGTAAAAATCACCTCTAATACCCATTATAATGATTTTCTTTGATAAATGTAGGATAATCTACAAAACAGATATCTAAATCTACATCTCCACTTAATCCATCCACTATTCCCTTGCTAGTAAATTGCCAAATAGAATAGTCTTCTATAGTTGTTACTCTTTCATAATCCCATTGAGCTACCCAATTATCATAACTTGTTTCATTTTTAGCTAGTATGTAACCATATGAGTAGACTATTGGATAGTATCCTGCTTCTTTTAATGTGTCGCAATATGCTTGAATGATAGAAGTTATCTCTGCCGTTGATAAGCTCTTATGCACTTTAGCTTCTACATCTACCATTATTGGATATTCAAATTGCTTTCCTTCTAAAACTGATATCATCCATTTTGCTTCCTTTTTAGCATCTATCGCATTATCAGAAACAATGAAATGATAAGCTCCAACATCTAATCCAGCATTCTTAGCATTTTGATAATTACTTTCAAATGTTGGATCTTGATAATCATCGCCATGTGCAGCTCTGATATATACAAAATCTATACCATCTTGCTTTATCATCTTAAATGTTTCAGTGGTATGATATCTACCATTCCATTCTGAAATATCGATGCCATAACTATAACCATCGTAAACTTTTACAGTTACCACACTATAAGCAGTTCTCTTTTCATTAAAGACTGTTATGTAAGCTAGTCCTGCAGAATGAGCAAATACAATACCGTTCTTATCTACCGTAGCAATATTATCATTACTAGAACGATACAACAATTTATCACCATTAGAACAAGTACAATTTAATCGATAATACTTACCATTAAGTAATGGAAATGCCTCTACTTCACAATCAATAGAAACTGAAGAAACAGTAATTGTAATTTCTTTAGTTATATCACTTCCATCATTAGTTGAAACATAAATGCTACAACTTCCTTCAGATAAAGCTGTTATCTTACCAAATCTATTTACAATAGCGATCTTTTCATTGCTACTACTATAAGTAAGAGATTTATTATCTGCATTACTTGGCTCAAAATCAACTTCAATATTGTAAGTAGAACCTTTCTTTAGATTGACTATATCTTCATCCAATTCGATATCTTTGATCATGTGAGTAAAGATCATCTTATAAACTGCTGTATTTGATCCATCAGTTAGATAGATTTTACAGTTACCACTATCAATTACTTTAAAACCGTTAGCACTTGTCTTTACTAAAACATCTTCATTAGAAAGATAATAAGAATAATCACTATTATCTACAAAGCAATTAAAGTCTTTATTATTGATAGTAAAACTATCTCCTACATCAACAGTACGATATAACACCTCTGTAGCATCTTCTTCATCATTTACTACTTCTATCTGCATACTATTAGTAGCTGCATCACTTCTTACTGTTAAAGTAAATAAACCAGTAGAATTAGTAGTGATATTACCATATTCATCAACAGTAGCTACTTGTTGATCACTACTAGAATAAGTGAGTTGATCATTCAAAGTTTCATCTACAACTTTTACTTGATGCCTCTCTCCTAAAGCTAATGTATCTATCTCTTCGCTAAAAGAAAGATCAAGTAAACTATAACTAATGTTATTCTCATCTAAATAAGATTGAGCCTTGCTATCTTTATAAACGATATAGTCGTATCTACCATCTAAACAATCTTGACCAAAATATTCTACTGATTGTGGAATAAGGATAGTTGAACTGATTTCAACATCTTCATCAGCTGAAAATGCTCTCTCCTTAATAGATTTTAACGAGATATCAAAATCAAGTTCATTAAGACTTGTAGTGTTATAGAAACAATACATTCCAATTGATTCAATCGAACAATTTAGCTCTATATTTTCTAAATTAACTAGATCACTAAAACAGAAATCTCCTAAATATCTGATAGTATCATCAAATATCAAAGAAGTTATGCTATTACAACTATCATGCCAATCCGGTAACTCTTCATAAGTATAATCATACATGAAACCATTATCCCCATAAGTGATCTTTAAAGTCTTTAGGTTAGTTAAACCCACAAACTTACCATGACAATCAAGATCTGAAGGTACACTTAAATAAGTTAGATTCTCACAATTGATGAAAGCTTCTTTTTTAACTGTAACGATATTATCATTAACAGTTATCGCAGTGATATCACTACAATCAAAACAATCCTTACCAATACATTTGACTTGATGAGAGTCAATAAAAGAAGGAATAGTAACTTCTTTTAACTTATCAGCGTTGAGAAATTCAATAAGCGTTATTGAATCATCAGGATTTATCTGATAAACATAATCATTTGTATAGATATATTCCATACCGATATCATTGACACTATTAGTTATCACTAATAGTCCAATCAATAACGCTACAGTCAATAAGTATATAAATTTACGCATTACTACTCCTTCTTTATTGTTTATTTAACTTTCTTTTCTACCTCAACTAATTGGTTACAGATAACTTCATACTGTTTCTTGTAATTTTCAAGTTTCTCTTTTTCTTGTTCAATCTTTTGTTGAGGTGCTTTCTTAACAAAGTTTTCATTAGATAACATCTTTTCACCACGAGATATCTCATTAGCTAATCTATCTTTCTCTTTGTTAAGCTTATTTAATTCAGCTTGATAATCTACTATCTGACTTGCATCAACTACTAGTTTTCCTTGTTTAAGAGGTCTAATGACAAGATCATCACCACTTAATTCATTTTGGTTAACTTTGCATAATTTATTGAGCATACCATTAGTAGTATCATCTAACTTAATATATACACCATTTTCATCAGTAAAGGCAATATCAAATTGTTGAGAAGGTTTAACATTATAGTCAACTCTGATACTTCTTACCTCAGAAATGATGCTGATAAGTAACTCTACTTCTTCACTCTTGTCACTTGTTAATTCAATCTCAGTTGGCCAATCAGAGATACATAAAGCCTCACAATTTCTTGGCATTTCTTTATAGATCTTCTCTGTAACAAATGGCATAAATGGATGTAACATCTTAATGATATCAGTCAACATGATAAGTAAAGTAGACTTAGTTGCTTTAACGATCTTTTCATCCTCACTATTTAAAGTGGTTTTAGCAAGTTCAATATACCAACTGCAGAAATCATCCCAGATAAAGCTATATAATTCATTGCCTACTAAAGCAAACTCATACTTATCCATATTTTTATTTACTGAAGAGAGAGTCTTATTGAATTTAGCGATCATCCAACTATCAATGTTATTTAAATAAGATAAGTCAATGTCTTCATACTTAAATCCTTCAAGGTTCATTAAAACGAACTTAGAAGCATTATAAACCTTATTGATGAAGTTCCAACTAGCTTCCATCTTCGTGTCAGAATAACGAAGGTCAGCTCCTGGAGTAGAATTAGTTGTTAAGAAGAATCTTAATGCATCAGCACCATATTTTTCTTTTACATCTCTAGGATCAACACCATTGCCTAAAGATTTACTCATCTTTCTGCCTTGTTCATCTCTGATAAGACCATGAATAAGAACATCTTTAAATGGTCTATTATTAGTCAAATGTCTTGCTTGGAATGCCATTCTAGCTACCCAGAAGAAGATGATATCATAACCAGTAACTAAGCAATCAGTAGGATAATAACGATTTAGATCATCAGTTTGTTCAGGCCAACCTAATGTTGAGAATGGCCATAATGCACTTGAGAACCAAGTATCAAGAACATCTTCATCTTGATAATAATCATCTTTATTTTCAGGATCTTCCATTTCACAATAGATCTCACCAGTCTCTTTGTGGTACCAAACTGGAATCCTGTGTCCCCACCATAATTGACGAGAGATACACCAATCTTCAATATTCTCTAACCATTGAACAAATGTCTTTTCAAATCTTTCAGGATAGAAATTAATCTTTTCATCAGGATTAGCTTGATGTTTTAATACATCTTCAGCTAAAGGTTTCATCTTTACAAACCATTGCTTACTTAAGTAAGGTTCAACAACAACATCAGTTCTTTCTGAATAGCCAACATTGTGTTCGATCTCCTCAATGAAAGCAAGATGACCTTCTGATTTGATTCTTTCAACTAGTTTATCACGACACTCATATCTATCTAATCCTTCATATTCACCAGCTAAAGAGTTCATAGTAGCATCAGGATTGATACATACTGGCTTATCAAAGCCATACTTTTCACCAATGATGAAGTCATTAGGATCATGAGCAGGAGTACACTTCATGGCACCAGTACCAAATTCAATATCGATATAATCATCAGTGATGATCGGAAGTTTATCACCATTTGCTGGATTTATGACGTGAAGACCAACAATGTCTTTATATCTATCATCTTTAGGGTTAACAACAACACAAACATCACCAAACATTGTCTCAGGTCTTGTAGTAGCTACTTCGATCTTTTGACCAGTCTCTACTACATCATAGTAGAAATGATACATATAACCTTTAGTAGGCTTATAGATAACTTCAATATTACTTAAAGCAGTCTTAGCTTGAGGATCCCAGTTGATGATCCTTTCACCTTGATAGATAAGTCCTTCTTTATATAAAGTAACGAAAGTCTTTCTAACGGCTTTTGATAATCCTTCATCTAAAGTGAATCTTTCTCTTGAATAATCTAGAGCTAAGCCCATTGAACCCCATTGCTCTCTGATATAAGAAGCATATTCTTCTTTCCAAGCCCAAGCTTGTTTTAAGAATTCCTCTCTTCCAATATCATAACGAGAGATACCCTGTTGTTTTAATCTTTGATCTACTTTAGCTTGAGTAGCAATACCAGCGTGATCCATCCCAGGTAAATATAAAGTATCATAGCCTCTCATTCTCTTATAACGAGTGATGATATCTTGTAAAGTATTATCCCAAGAATGACCTAAATGCAATTTACCAGTTACATTTGGTGGAGGTATAACCATCGCATATGGTTTCTTACTCTTGTCACCTGCTTTGAAATAACCTTTTTCGATCCAGTCTTCATATTGACCTTGTTCAGTTTGTTTGTGGTCGTATTTGTTCTCTAACATCTTTTCCTTCCTCCCCTAAAAATAAAAGCGCCCATAAAAGGACGCTTAACGTGGTACCACCTTAATTTTTAACTCATTGACTTTAACGCAGTATACGTATATCTCTACTACTATTTCAAGATATCAGCTCCAAGTCTACCTTCATACTGTCTCGCTATTGTCTTGCACCAAACGACAACTCTCTTAAGCCTAAACAAGTATTACTCCTACT
>CAVCVO010000037.1:0-16182 GCA_963606005.1 Anaerovoracaceae bacterium | reverse complement strand
AGTCTTCCACAGTTTCTATTTCATCAAGAGCTAATTTTGATGGTTATTGGTATTACTATTTTATTAAAGATTCTGATGGAAAAATCATAAGCTTGAATAGAATTAGTATCTATAATGAAAAGCAAGAAATTTTATCACAAGAGGAGATTGGGGACAATGATATAGCAACAGCATTTGTTGTTGATCATGATGTTCTTTATACTTATGTTGAAAATAAAGATACTAAGACTATATATAGAATATATCTTCCAGAGATGAAAAAAGATACTTATACTGTAAGTTTCATGCAACAGCCACTATTTGTACTACTTGTACCAGAAGATAGTGATCATTTATGTTATCAAACTTATGGAACTGAGTATTATGAGAAATATTCTGAGATCAGAAATGACAAAGATAAGTTCTATAATTTATTAGTGAATAATGATTGTAAGCTTGATAAAGATGATTTCTATAATACTTATGAGAATAGTCTTGATGAACCCAATTATCACCAATATGTAAATATGATAAATTATTGTTTTAAGAATCAATATGGCGAAGATCTCCTCCAACAATATCGTTATGATTATGATTATAAGAACAATAAGTTAGAAGTTGCGGCTGTTGACGATATCTATTACATTGTTTATTAACATTCAAGGTGACAAGTTTGATGATCTTGTTGCCTTTTTTTATTGGCCTGTTTTAAAATATTAACGGTGATAAAATGTTACGGATTGATGAGTTTAAAGTATTTGAAAATATAAGTGAAGAAGAAGTAATTAATAGGATGTATAAAAAATATCATATTGATAAAAAGGATGTTGTTAATACGGTTATCGTAAAAAAAAGCATTGATAGTCGTAATAAGTCACAGATTCATTTTTCTTATAGTTTCAATATAGAAGTAAAGGATGAAAATAAATATCCTAAGATCAAAAAGATAAATGTTGAAAGATTAGTGTTTGAAAATCATCGTGTTAGTGAGTGTCAACCGATTATTGTAGGTAGTGGTCCTGCTGGCTTGTTTTGTGCTCTAACTTTGATCGATCAAGGAATAAAACCCATTATTATCGAACAAGGAGATAAGATCGAAGATAGGATAAAAAGGGTAGAAGCTCATCGTAATGGTAAACAAGAAGTGTGTGTTAGTAGCAATGTGCAATTTGGTGAAGGTGGGGCAGGTACCTTCTCTGATGGAAAACTAACCACTTCAGTTAATTCTATCTATATTAGAAATGTTTTAGAGATTTTTCATAAATTTGGTGCTCCTAAAGAAATTTTATATTTAAGTAAGCCACATATTGGTACAGATAACTTAGTCAATATCATGGTCAATATTCGTAAATATATTGAGTCTAAAGGTGGTAAGTATTACTTTAATACTAAGTTTATTGACTATGAAATGATCGATGATAAGATCAAACTGATCTGTGATAAGTGCTCATTTGTCACTGATACAGTAGTATTAGCAATTGGTCATAGTGCAAGAGAGACATTTGAATTATTGAAGAAAAAAAAGGTTGATCTTTCAAGAAAGAATTTCTCTGTTGGAGTCAGGATTGAACATTTACAAAAAGATATCAATTTTGCTCAATATGGCGATTGTAAACTTGATTTACCGGCTGCTGAGTATAAGTTAGCGTACCATGGAAAAGAGAGAGATTGTTATAGTTTTTGCATGTGTCCTGGTGGTTATGTTATGGCATCAAGTAGTGAAAATGATGCTATTGTTACTAATGGTATGAGCTATTTTGCTCGTGATGGTATCAATAGTAATGCAGCTTTA
Organism: Anaerovoracaceae bacterium; assembly: GCA_963606005.1. Taxonomy (GTDB): domain Bacteria; phylum Bacillota_I; class Bacilli_A; order Erysipelotrichales; family Erysipelotrichaceae; genus UBA1783. The sequence goes on along the minus strand of CAVCVO010000037.1, from coordinate 14,411 downwards.
CTTGTTAATATCAAGACTGATGATTTTAATGGAGATGATCCTTTAGCTGGCGTTTATTTCCAAAGAGAGTTAGAACACAAGGCTTATATATTAGGTGGCAGTAATGGCTATGCACCAGTACAAAGGTTTATTGATTTCTTAAATGGTGTAAAAACTGAGAACATTGGTAAGATCATACCTACTTATAAACCGGGTTATACTTTAAGTGATCTTAATAGTTTGTTTCCTAATTTTATCTCTTCGACATTAAAAGAAGGAATATTATATTTTGATAAGAAGATCAAAGGTTTTGCTTGTGATGATGCGATATTAACAGCAGTAGAGAGCAGAAGCTCTTCACCAGTGATCATCAAAAGAGATGAGCATTTTATGATGTCACAGAAGGGTTTCTATCCTTGTGGAGAAGGAGCAGGTTATGCTGGTGGCATAACTACCGCTGCTATTGATGGTATTAAGGTCGCTTTGAAGATCATGGAGAAATAAAAAAATCTGCCTAAGCAGATAAATGGCGAAGGATATGGGATTCGAACCCATGCATCTTTACGAACTAGCAGTTTTCGAAACTGCCCCCTTATGACCGCTTGGGTAATCCTTCGTGTTACCTATATATTAAAAAACTTTAAAAAGAAAAAAGCAAGGAGATTTTTATGAATATTGTTGTCATTGGTCAGACTAGTTATGACTTAACTTGTAAGTTAGATGAAGAATTGAGTGAAGACCGTAAATATCGTTTTGATGAAGATTTTCGTTGCCCAGGTGGTCCTGCTTTTAATGCAGCTTGTTTATTAGGAAAATGGGGTAGACAAGTATATTTAGTCAGTAGAATCAATGATGATGCGTTTGGTTTAGAAGCTAAAAGAATAGCTCTTAAAGAAAATGTTAATTTAGATCACCTGATCAAAGATGAAAAGCTAGCAACACCTTATTCCTTTATTTTAGTTAATGAAGGTAAAAGAACGATATTTAATGTTGCAGGTAAGCCAAATAAAGTAGAGCATGATATAACTTTAGATAAAGTTGATTATATCTTAACTGATGCTCATGAAGATGAAATCTCTTTTAAATATTTTGACATGTTCCCTAAAGCTATAAAGATCATGGATGGTGGTAGTTTTAATGAAAGAAGGCTAAAAGTTGCTGAAAAGGTCGATTACCTGATAGTTTCTAGTCAATTTGCTCAAGGTTATACTGGTACAAAGATAGATGTTGAAAACTATATTGATATATTTGAAAAAATAGAAGATATCAATAAAAAGTATGCTGTCATAACTATCGGTGAAAAAGGATTGATCTACAGAGATATAGATAATAAAGTTAAAATAATGGATCCCTATAAAGTTAATAGCATAGATTCAACTGGAGCAGGAGACATATTCCATGGCTCATTTACTTACTTCATTTCCGATGGGATAGACTATACAACTTCTTTGAAACTAGCTAGCAAGACTGCAGCAATATCTACAGAAATGATTGGGGGATATACTTCGATACTAGATAAAAAAATAAATCTCTAGTAGAAAGAGACTTATTAATAATGGTTTTAAGACTTATATAAAATCTTCTAGATTTACTATTTTTAAACTTTCACACAAGTATACAAAAGCTTGATAATTAAATCTTTTTAAGTAAAATAGCGATTTTAGGTTATTTGGAAGTGTTGTTTTATCTCTAAACTCGTCTAGATTTAGTTCTTTAGTTGAAATGGTATCTGATAATAAACAACAACTCATGTAAAGTACCTTAGCTACTTGATCGACAGCTATATCTGGATTGTATTTATATCCTAATATGTGTCCTTTTATTCTTCGAGTACCTTCTAAAAAAATTGTAGTATTCGTTTCTTAATATAGAACCTTTTGACATGATTGATAAACAAGAACGTATGGAATCTTTTAAGCAGTCAGTATAGGTGATGTCTAAGCCTCTAAATCCTATTTCGAGAAACGCTGTTTTAATATAAGTATCTTTTGTGATTGAATAATCTTGAAATTGATCAAAAAGTGAAGCAACATCATTTAATTGCTTGATAATTTCTAATTCTTTGTCAACATTGAAAGGTATACCAGTAGTATATGGAGCAAATGCAGTTAGTTTATCACTTAGTATACATTCTATTGATGGGATATTAACATATACTTTTGGCTCTATTGTTATCAAAAAAGTATTTGTAATTTCTTTGCTGATGATTTTTGAATAAGGATTATTTTCGTAAACAACATCTAGTAAAATATTAGATTCTCTTAATTGGATTGGGGAATCATAGTAAAACCGAAAATGTTTTTTTTCTATGTTGTTTCTTCCCTTTCTTTTGCTTTCTTCCATATACCTAAATGGAAATATTTTTTCTGCTTCGATTAGATAACTATCAATATTTATGGTAGGATCAACAATAATATCAATATCTGTAGACAATCTCTTTGGATTATTAAGTAATAGAAGTAGACAAGTCCCACCTTTAAAAATGAAAGGTAATTTAACTCTTGAAAGTGCTTCTAGTAAGCCGAAGGCATATAGTGATCTTTCTACTAAGTTTCTGTCTGCTTTAATGTCATCAGTTAAGCTTTGAATATATTCTTTTGTGTATATTTGTTGATCTATCATAGCTTTTCCTCCTGTATATTTTCTAAAATATACTTGATCTTGGTATTGGCATTACGCCTTTTCGCATAACGGATTAATTTATTTTCACTGACATAATAGTTATTTAAACAATAATTATAAATGTCATATATTTCTGATCTGTTAATGATTTGAGAGGTGAATCTGTCTACTACAATATCTACTAGTAATTTTTCCAATTGAAGTTGATGAGGTTTTTCATTGTCTGTGGGAGCTTCAGATACTAACTTTTTTACAACGATTGTTTTGTTTTTAGCATATCTAAAGAACTCTTTAGAGGTTGGATTAAATAAAACATTATCGTACTTTTCCTTAAGAGTTTCAAAAACAGATTCCAAATAGACACTTTCTACTTCGATCACGTAAGTTGTATTTGCAAGAAGGTGATTCAAAAACTCATTCAATTGTGAAAATTCCCAAACTTGAAAATTAGCATCTGGATATTCTTCATGCACCGTATTTTGAATTTCTTTTAGTTGTTCACTGTTTTTGTACGAGTAGTATTTCCTATCTGAGGTAAGAATATAATTATCTTCATCTAATTTCATGAAAACTTGTTTTTTAATAAAACTATCAATTGAACTACTTAAACTATTTTCATTATATTCAGGATAAATAGAAAGAACTTTTTCTTTGAAATCTTGGCGAGAAAAACTTTGACTTGAATCCATTTCATTAACAGCATCACATAATTTCATTTTCTTTTACACCTCCCACACGTGACTATATGGCAAATACCGTGATATTTGCCAAAAATCCACGTCATAAATAGTTTACCATATTATTTCTTTGTTGAAAATGTTCGATTGCATTATTTGCAAAAAAAAGACAAGAAGTATATTCTTCAAGTCTTTTTCTTTTTTATAGGTTGATAAGTGCTGCTTTAGCACTACCGATCAAGTTAACATCATCACCACTATCGAAGCTGTAATAACGATGAAGTGTGTCATTAACATAGGTACGCATATAATAATCAATCTTTTGCTTATATGAGTAGCAACGATGATAAGTAGATCCTTCCATGACAACTTTTACTGGGGCATACATGTTTTTACCACCATCCATTTGAATGATATCAGCTGCGATGTTAGCAGTGACTAGTTTACTACTACGATCGATAGCTTTATCTATGAAGTGATATAGTAGTTCTTTATCTTCTTTTTCAGGGCAAGCATTTGCTAGTAAGTTATCAGCAAATGGTGCTCTTAAGTATTGATCAACTTCTATCATTGAGAATTCTGGTAGAGAAGCGATCGTGTTGTTTTTAGTGAATAATCCCTCTTTATCAGCTTGTTTGATTGTCTCACAGATCACATTACCTAAATATACACCTGAGATCATTTTCTCAAACTTATGGTCTGATGGATTGTTTGACATTTCATCAACGATTTTATCAAAGTCACCTTGTGGCACTTTATTGAACATTCCACTTTCCATATTGATGATCATTGTTTCAGTTGGACAATCTTTTAGCTTTTTGATGTTTTCTTTTTTTTCTACATAAGCAGTATTTGTACCTGTACCTAAGATAAGTCCGATCTGCCCATCTACTGCATTGTCATCAACAATAGAACCCCCCAGTAATGTAGAAACAGTATCATTTAGAATGACCACAGAAATGTCATCATCTAAGTTTCTCTTACGTAATTCTTTTTTGATTTCTTCACCAATGATAGCTCCTTCACAACCACTGATCTCGACTTCTTTACAGAATGCGATTATCTTACCATCCTTATTTGGTAATATTTCAGCAGGGAAAGAGAAACAGAAACCGATCTTCTTACTGTAAGAAAGATAAGGTAAGATGATATCTACTAATTGTTGGAAAAATTCATCTTTAGTTAATGGCTTTTTTGTTCCTAACATCTTAGTCTTTTCCATCTTTAACATTTCTGGTCCTTTTTCAGTAAATTTAACAGCAGCAACTCTTAAGTTTGTTCCACCAGCGTCGATGACGACTACTGGTTCATCATAATGAAAATTACCAGAAGTAGTTAAATAAGTAGGGATCATCATTAGTGATGATTCTTCACCATCTAGACCAGCTTCTATGTCTTTTAACATCAGTTTGACTATTTCATCAATAGATATCTGATCGGGATGTTGGTTATGTTTCATTAAAAAATTATCAGTTATTTGTTTATAATCCATATTTTTTCCTCCATATGTATTAATAAAATTATAGCATATCCATACTAATAGAGACTTATTGAAATCATTATCATTTTATGAAAATTTTATTCAAGACTTTTTGAAAAGTTTTATTGTCTTACAGAAATTAATGTCATATAATATTATAGGTTGGAGGGTTATATGGAATTAGAAAATAATGCTTATTTTTGGCAAAAAATAGATATGTTGTTATTAAGTAGTGATATTGTTATCGATCGTAAGAAAAATACCACTCATCCTACTTATAATAATTTAGTTTATCCAGTTGATTATGGTTACTTGAAGGACTCAATGTTAGAATCTCAAGAACATATATCGATCTATGTAGGTAGTAAATCAAATGCGATGGTTGAATCAGTTATTGTATGTGCTGATATCTTAAAGAAAGATCTTGAAGTAAAACTTGTTTATGGCTGCACTGAAGAAGAAGAAAATTCTATTTTAGAATTTTTGAATCAGACAGATTTCCAAAAGTCTATCATCATTCGCAGAGGACATGATATTCCTAAGTGGGCAAATTCAATTTAAGGAATATTAAAAGAATTTTATCTAACAAAATGAGGCATGTCGATGATAAATGATATGCCCTTTTTATTTGACAAATTATTAACTATATATTAGTAAATAATAAAGGGGTATAATGCTAAGAAGAAAAAAATGATTAAAGAAAGGGAATGAATATGGAAGAGCAAATTAAGGTAAAGAAAAACAAATTGAAATTATTAATAGTTATAGTAGTTATTGTTACTGTGATAGTTTTAACAGTAACAGTTATCGTGCCTAATGCTAAAGTTAGTAAGCAAATCAAGGTCATAAAAGATACTCCTATTGGTGAAACAATAGAGTTTGGTACATATGAACAAGATGAAACTTCTAGTGGTAAAGAAAAGATTGAATGGATAATTCTAACAAAAGAAGAGGATAAAGCTTTACTAGTAAGTAAATATGTCTTAGATGCATATAATTATGGTGATACTAGTACTGGTGATATTTATTGGCAAAATAGTTCAATAAGGGATTGGTTGAGTAATAGTTTCTATAATGAAGCTTTTTCTAACAGTGAAAAGAGTCTGATCATAGATACAGAAGTAACTTATCTTTTAGATCCTAATGATCAATACGATAAAGTATTTTTACTAAGTGAAGATGAAGTAAAAGGATACTTTTCTACAGATGATAGTAGAAAATGTAAACCTACAAGTTATGCTGTTAGTAATGGTGTAACGGTTGATGAAAATGGTTATTGCTTATGGTGGTATAAGAACCCTGATTGGTCTAAGAATCTTGCAGGTTGGGTTGATTATACTGGTGAAGCAGTCTATAGAACTGGGGAGTTTATAAACGATAGTAATTTAGGGGTTCGAGTTGCTATATGGGTTAATTTAAAACACTGATAATATTTTAATAAGGATATCTCTAATAATATGAGATATTTTTTAATAGTTGTTTGATAAAAAAGAAACATGTAACGCGCAAAGTAATTTTAGTTAAAATTGCAGACAATACGCAATTTAAATCCCTTTCATTTGGCTTGAAAACTATTTTTTGACATTGATGTATGTTGGTATAACAGATATCTTTTCAGCTTTCAACATCTTATGTATAACAAACTCAAAGGTTTGCCAATCGCAGTAGACATATATGCCCCTTTTGGAACACCTCCTGAACAGATTACCGAACAGTATTTAGAAGAAAATTATCATAATTCTCAAGAAGTTTTTTCAGGCGTACAAGATGAAAATATTAATAAGTATTGGTTCTTGATATTATATGTTATAAGAAAGTTAAACAGTGATGCATATTCTTTAAATGTGGGAAGAACAATATATCAGAAAATTTGTTATTTGTTAACATATGTTGGAATACCTACGGGTTTTGATTTTGAAAAGGGGGATTATGGTCCATATTCCTCACAAGCAAGGAATGCTTTAGTTGCACTGACTAATGCAAATTTGATTAGTGAAAAGAGATTGGGAAAGATGATTGAAATGGTTGTCAATTCGAACTTTAAATTAGATGAATCTATGTATTCTCAGATTGAGTTAGATAAAACCAATAATGTATATGATCTAATGGGGCGCATAAAAAGTAGTGAACATGCTGAAATAGTCGCAACTATAATCTTTAGTTATGACCAACTTGTTAAGCAATATGATGATGTTACAGAGAAAATGATATACGATTACATTATATCTTGGAAACAGCATTGGAAGGACAATATGGAGTATAAGATTTTGAAATCTATTAGCGAATTGGCGAGTATGGATTGGATTCATCCAAATCCTACAAAAGATATGTTATCTAATGATGATTATATATAAAAATAGGAGAGTAGTTCTCCTATTTTCTAAACTAAATGTAATATCTCGATCATTAATAACCAGATCATACCATAGTAACATATTACTGCCACTAGGTCATTGATAGTTGTGATTAGTGGTCCTGATGCTACTGCTGGATCAATATTTAGTGAATGGAATACCATTGGTACTGTTGTTCCTACTATTGATGATATTACCATTGCACATACTAAGGCTAAAGCGGCACAACAAGCTATGATAAATGAGAATTTGACATCATAACCTTTTAAGAAGTGAACATAACAAGTTACGATAAGAATGGTAGCTATCGATAATATTAGTCCATTTCCAAAGCCAACTTTTGCTTCTTTAAAGATGAGCTGTCTTTTTTCTTTGCTTGTAAGATTTTCATCCATTAATACTCTTATGGTAACAGCAAGTGATTGAGTTCCAACATTTCCTGCCATATCAAGTATTAATGATTGGAAACAGACACTTACAGCAATATAATCAACTACTTGTTCAAATATACCAACAACACTACTTACAAACATGCCTAAGATAAGTAATAAGAATAGCCAAGGGAAACGTTTTTTTATAGAACTGAATGTTGATTCATTTAGGTCTTCTTCGCTTGATAGACCACCTAATTTAGCGTAATCATCACCCATTTCATCATCTACTACTTCAACGATATCATTAGCTGTGATGATACCTATGATGTGTTTATCTTGATTTAAGACTGGATAAGAATCTTCTGAGTAGTCTTTTAAGTCTTCTAGTACTTCGCTGATAAGCTCATGATCATAAACTGTAGGGTAGCTATTAGTGATGATACTTTCTAATGTTTGAGTATTTCTAGCTACTATTAGATCTTTAAGATCAATGGCACCGTAGAATTGATCATTTTCATCACTGACATAGATAGTAGAAACATTATCATTTTCTTCTGCTTGTGCTACTAATGATTTCATGGCTTCTTTGATCGTCATATTCTTTTTGATCTCAATGTAGTTAGTAGTCATCTTACTACCTACTTCATCTTCTTCATAAGATTGAATCAGTTTTACATCTTCACTAGATTCTTCATCCATTAGATGAATGATCTTATCTTCTGTTTCATCATCTATTTCTTCTAAGACATCGACAGCATCATCCGAGTCCATCTCAGATAAGATATTTGCAGCCTGTTTGATGTTTAATTCTTTGATATATTGATCAACATCTTCTAAGTAAGCGAATATCTCTGATAATTGTTCATCACTAACAGCATCAAAGATCTTTTTACGCTTTTCACTATCTAGGTTCTCTAATGCATCAGAAATATCAGCAGCATGGTAATTGCTGATGATTTTAGATAATTCTTCTTTAGTAAGTTTGTCATTGTTTAATACTTTGATGATCTCTGAAACATATTCAGGATCGGTAACACGGTTTTCATCCATTATAAAAAAACTCCCTTCTATTTTTGCTTCTTATGATGGATGATAGCTATTATTAGAAGTTCTCATGAAATGAAGGAAAAGCTACTATCCATCTATTTTTTAACGATCGATACACGCTACTACCATCTGATTCCATGAGGACTCACCACCTTTCAAATTTCACCTAAATTTTAATAGAAAACAGTTAAAATGACAATAAAAAAAGTGAGAAGTTTATCTCACTTTCCGAATAGATTTTACTATTTGTTAGAATTCTTTTTATCGAATGTTCTTAAGAAGAATTTGATTACTTCAAGTACTGGGATAACAGAGAATGCTAAGCCAAAGGCAATGGCAAATTCTTTTCCATCGATAGCTGTAAACTCGAATAAGTTAGCTAAGAATGGTACATAGATTACTAAGCAGTTAAGAGATATTGCTACTAGGAAGGCACCAACTAACCACCAGTTAAATGTTTTAAGTTTTAATAAGCTACCTCTTTGAGTTCTCATACTCATAGCATGGAAGATCTCAACAAAGTTAGTTGTTAAGAAGGCCATTGTCATACCATTACCTTCTCCATCAAGAGCACATCCGATGAAGTAAGAAGCAACAACTAGAGCAGCCATGTAGATACCTTGTAAGACCATATCAACACCTGCACCGTTTGAGAAGATTGATTCGTTTGAAGAACGTGGTTTACGTTTCATTAGATCGTTCTCAGCTTTTTCCATACCTAGTGCTAAGCCTGGTAAGCTATCTGTTACCATGTTTACCCATAATAGGTGAGTAGCAGTTAAGATATCTTTACCAATTACTGAAGCGAAGAATACAACTAATACTTCACTCATATTTGTAGATAATTGGAACTGTAATACTTTTCTAACGTTGTCGTAGATCTTTCTTCCTTCTTCAACAGCGTTAACGATTGTAGCAAAGTTATCATCAGCAAGTACCATATCAGCAACACCTTTTGTTACATCAGTACCTGTGATACCCATACCAACACCGATATCAGCAGCTTTGATACTTGGAGCATCATTTACACCATCACCAGTCATGGCTACTACATAGCCAAGATCTTTGAAGGCTTTAACGATACGTGTTTTGTGTTCTGGTTGAACTCTTGCAAATACACTAGTTTTCATGACAGCAGCCTTTAATTCTGCATCATCCATAGTATCTAATTGACTACCTAACATAGCTTGGCTTGCATCAGTGATGATACCTAGATCTTTACCAATAGCAACAGCTGTATCGATATGGTCACCAGTGATCATTACAGGTCTGATACCAGCACTAGCACATTCTTTGATAGCACCATAAACTTCTTTACGACAAGGGTCGATCATTCCAACAAATCCAACATAGATAAGATCTTTTTCAATGTTTTCTGCATCAAAGTTTGTAGGAGCTGTATCTAACTTTTTATAACCTAAGCCTAAGACACGTAAAGCTCTATCTGCGAACTCTTTAGCCTTAGCGTTAATCTTTTCTTTAACTTCTTCAGTTAACTCTTTAACTTGACGGTCTTCATCAAGATAATGTGTACAATGACTTAAGATGATCTCATTAGCACCTTTTGTATATTGCATATAGCACTTTTCTGTCTTATGAACAGTAGTCATCATTTTACGCATTGAATCAAATGGAGCTTCTCCAATTCTTGGTTGTTCTTCATTCAATTTATATGAAGGCATATCATGTTTGAAAGCAAAGTTTACAAGTGCTGCTTCTGTTGGTTCACCAACTGCAGCTTCTTTACCTGGCTCGATCTTAGCATCGCTACATAAAGCCATACCACTAGCAAGTAAATGAACATCATTTGTATAAGTATCAACAACTGTCATCTTATTTTGTGTTAATGTACCAGTCTTATCTGAACAGATGATCTGAGTACAACCTAATGTTTCAACAGCTGTTAATTTTCTGATAAGGGCATTACGCTTACTCATGGCAGTTACACCAATTGATAAGATTACTGTAACTACTGCAGGTAAGCCTTCTGGAATAGCAGCAACTGCTAAGGCAACAGCCATGATGAATGTGTCTAAAACAATTGTGAACATATCAGCATCAGTAGGGAATAATATTTCTCTACCTACACCAAATAAGAAGACGAATATACAGATGCCGATAACAAGTTTTGTTAAGACTACTGATAACTCAGCCATCTTCTTTTGTAATGGTGTTTGTTCATCAACTGCTTGATTTAAAGCAGCAGCGATCTTACCCATTTCTGTATCCATGCCGATGGCAACAACAACAGCTTTACCTCTACCATAAGCGATAGTAGAACCAGAATATAACATATTCTTTCTATCTCCTAATGGAACATCTAAAGTGTTTTCTTGAAGCATCAACATATCAACGATCTTATTAACTGGTACTGATTCACCAGTTAAAGCAGCTTCTTCAACTTTTAAAGAATAACTCTCTAAGATACGACAATCAGCTGGAACAGCATCACCTGCTTCAAATACTAATACATCACCAATAGTCAAATCTTCAGATTTAACAATGACTTGTTTACCATCTCTTAGTACCTTACTAGTAGCAGCAGTCATCTCTTTTAGAGCACCGATTGCTTCCTCAGCTTTATCTTCTTGAACGATACCTAAGATAGTATTAACGATTACGACAAATAAGATAACAAATAGATCAGCATATGATTCATTAGCATGACGAGCAACGTTCTGATAGATCGTTGTAACAGTAGAGATACCAGCAGCAGCCAATAACATGATGATCATTGGATCTGACAATGAATCAATAAACTTTTGGATGAAAGTTCTCTTTGGTGGTTCTGCTAATTTGTTTTTACCATATCTTTCGATCCTTTGTTCAACTTGGGCACTAGTAAGTCCATTCTCATTAGAATCAACTTCCTGAAGAACATCTTCTTTGTTCTTTAGATAATAACTCATGTTTTTTAACCTCCTTGAAAAAACAAAAAACTCTGAGACTGTGCTCGAGTTCTATTAAAAATAATATATACCCAACACAGCTATCTGTATTGAGTCTCGTCTTTTAAGATATGCCAAGGCTTTAGTGCCTGTGATGGTGACATACCGCACAAGTGTGCTAACTACTCCCTCAATTAACAAGAGATATATTAACATATTCTAAAATTACACGCAACAAGACATTTGTATAGTTTTGTTGAAAAAAGCGTTATCATTTATGAATAAGGATTGCTAAATAAATATAGTGGATGCTTTATTGAAACTAACTATTGTTTTGCTTATCAAAGGTATTATTTTATATAAAGTCATATGTATTATAAAAATCAAACAAATTCGTTGATCATAGAAATAAAAGAGAGGGAATATTTTTTTTCGACATTCTTGACTATCATTTGTTGTATCTTACTTCATCAACTAATTTTTGGGCATCGTACTCATCCTTTACGCCAAGTTCATCTGCAATATTTTAAAAAACAGATTGAGCTATGTAAATTGAATGAGTTGAGGCGTTTGTTACTACTATTTCTCCTTTTTCGTTTTGAAAAAAGAGGACTTTATCTCCAGGTTTTAAATTCAAGAGTTTGCGTATTTCTACAGGTATTGTTATTTGACCATTTGAGGAAAAACTTGCTAAATTCATTAAAGCATTCCTTCTACCAAAAATTATTAGATTTTTTTTAGCTGTATTTTTTACATAACTCTTTATCTTTAGTGATAGTTAAACCGTCAAATATAGTCTTATCAGTACCAATTTCAAAGAAACATTTAAGCATGCTCATGTTAAGAGATTTACCAAAACGACGAGGACGTGTAAAAAGGTTGACTAAACCTCTATTATTCAAAAGATCGCTGATCAAACCAGTTTTATCTACATAGTAACGGTTTTCTTGCCTAAGGTTTTCAAAACTATCCATACCTATTGGTAGTTGTCTTGTTTTCATAACGTTTCACCTATCATCTAATTTTTAATCTCTTATTTAATCTTTATTTTACTCTAAAACATAAACCTGCACAAGCAAATGGAATGAAGATTAAACTAACGGTTTACTTCATTGTTGTCTGTAAATATAATGAAAAGTAAAATGATCATTTGCAACTTTCGTTGTATGCTAAAATCTTTTCAATTGCTTTACCTACACCATTGTGCATATTATCATCAGTTACTTCATCAGCGATCTGTCTGACAAACTCGGTGCCATTACCCATCGCAAATGAATGACCCGCATAAGCTAACATGATGATGTCATTATCACTATCACCCATTGCAGCGACATTTTCTTTTGATAAGCCAAGAGAGGTAGCTAATACTTTTAGTGCAGTACCTTTTGAACACATTCTTGAGTTGACCTCAATGTATGGTCCACCTGAGCCCATGATATTTAAACCTAAAAAGTTTTTCTGTAAGTCCATAACTTGGTTTGTTGTTTGTTCATCAAATAAGATCATGGTTATCTTATCGATCTTTGGCTGTTTTTCTTCTACGTATTCAGCAAGGTCGTCAACTAAAAGACAGCTTTCAGCTCTACCAGGATATTTTTGTATAAAAGTTTTCATATCTGAACAATAGCCGGCATCTCTTTGATCACCATAACCGATACGAGTGAAAGCAGGGAAGTCCTTAGAGGCTCTTAAGAAATCAATGACTAGTGAGTTTTCAATGATCTCATGATAGATCTCTTTTTGTTCATCTAAATTATAGATGATAGCTCCATTTTTTGTAATAGCATAATGTGGCTTGAAGTCCATGATCTGTTGTGGTAGCCAAGCTAGTGATCTACCAGAAGAAGGTACGATAAGTATACCTGCATCAATAGCTCTTTGTATTGAAGCCTTTGTTTCTTCAGCGATGTTCTTGTCATCGCTTAATGTTGTGCCATCCATATCTAAGGCAATGATCTTGATTTTTTCCATAGTTTCTTTCCTTTCTTATTTCACCAAATGTTCACATTAAGTACAACTAATGTTCACGTTGGAAGAGTAAAATGTATATTGACAAGCGGAACTAATATTTACCCCATTTAAAGCCGCTTGTTTTTCGGAGAAGGTGGATTGCCCACGCCTTCTCTTTTTTACTGTGATAATCATTCACAGATAAATTATAATATATAATGAGAATTATCTCATATATTTTTTGTAAGAGGATTGTAAAGATGAACTTGCCTATTCAATATCAAGAAAACATGAAAGAATTATTAAAAGATGAGTATGATGATTACTTGTCTTCATTAGATAAAAAACACTATAGTGGCCTAAGAGTAAATACACATAAGATATCTGTTGAAGATTTTTTGAAAATATCACCTTTTGAATTAATTAAAGTAGAGTGGTGTAAAACTGGTTTTTACTATGATAGTGAGAAATGTCAACCAGCTAAGCATCCTTATTATTATGCTGGTCTTTATTATCTTCAAGAACCATCAGCAATGTTGCCTGCTGAAGTATTGGATATTGAAGAAAATGATATCATCTTTGATGGTTGTGCTGCTCCTGGTGGAAAGAGTAGTCAATTACTAGCGAAAGCAAGTGAAGATTGTTATCTTGTTTCTAATGATATCAGTGTTTCAAGATGTTATCCTTTAAATAAGAACTTACAAATGACTGGTAGAGATAATTATTGTGTGATAAGCAGTGATATCACTAAATTAGCTGATAGATTTGAAAAAAGTTTTGATAAGATCCTATTAGATGCTCCTTGTAGTGGAGAAGGAATGTTTAGAAAAGATCCTTCTTTGATCAAGAGTTGGCAAGAAAGAGGCAATGACTATTATCAAGTTATCCAAAAAGATATCGCTTTAAGTGCTTTAAAAATGTTAAAGACTGGTGGTAAGATGGTCTATTCTACTTGCACTTTTTCTCTAAGTGAAGATGAAAAGATCATTGAATATTTGTTAGATAATTGTCCTGAACTAAAAGTTTTGCCAATAGAGAAG
>CAVCVO010000036.1:0-34635 GCA_963606005.1 Anaerovoracaceae bacterium | reverse complement strand
TTTAAGTGCTTTAAAAATGTTAAAGACTGGTGGTAAGATGGTCTATTCTACTTGTACTTTTTCTCTAAGTGAAGATGAAAAGATCATTGAATTTCTATTAGATAATTGTCCTGAACTAAAAGTTTTGCCAATAGAGAAGTGTGCTGGATTTGTTAGTGGCTATAGTGAAAGAACAAAAAATAGTGTTAAATTATTTCCTCATAGGATAAATGGAGAAGGCCATTTTGTTTGCTTACTACAAAAAGGGGAAAAGAATGAGAAGAGTATTTCCATAAAGAAAAAAGAAGTGTTACCACCTAAAGAATTGAATGAATTCTTTTTGCAGGTAAGTAAGAAGTGGTTCAATGGTACATTTAAGAGATTTGATGATCGTTATTATTTTTGTAAAGATTCCTCTTTAAATTTTGATAAAGTTAGAACGATAAGCAGTGGGTTATATCTTGGCTATCTAAAAAAAGGTAGGTTTGAACCTTCTAATGCATTAGCTTTAGCTTTAAAAAAAGAAGAGTTTGATAATGTCATAGATCTTAATATAAAAGATGATAGGGTCATTAAGTATCTAAAAGGTGAAACTATAGAAGTCAAAGATTTTGAATTAAAAGATGATTATTGTTTAGTTTGTGTAGATAATTATCCTTTAGGTTTTGGAAAAGTGAACAAAGGAATATTAAAGAATAAATATGAGGTGAATTATAGATGGCAATGATAAGATTAGATAAGTTTTTAGCTGACATGTCAATTGGTACGCGCAGTCAAGTAAAGAAGTTGATAAAAGAGAAAAGAGTAGTGATAGAAGGAGAAATAATAAAAAAGGCTGATACTAAGATCAGTGAGGAAACGATCGTTTATGTTGATGATCAACCAGTAAGTTATTTAAAGTATGAATATTATCTTTTAAATAAGCCAACAGGATATGTCTGTGCATTAGATGATAAGTATTATCCTACGGTAATGGAACTTATCTATAGTCAAAGACATGACTTGTCACCAGTAGGAAGACTTGATAAAGATACTGTAGGAGCATTATTAATAACTAATGATGGTAAATTGAATCATAATCTTTTGTCGCCAGAAAACCATGTAGAGAAAAGATATTATTTTGAATGTGAACCAAAATTACCTAATGATGCAGTTGATATATTAGCTAAACCAATAAAATTCAAGGATTTCCAATCAAAACCAGCAAAGTTAGAAGTTGTCGATAGTAATAGTGGCTATCTAACGATCAGTGAAGGAAAGTATCATCAAGTTAAAAGGATGATCGGATATTTAGGTTGCGAGGTCACTTATTTAAGAAGAGATAAGTTTGCCTTTTTAGATCTTACGGGGTTAGAGGAAGGACAATATAGAGAGCTAACTGAACAAGAAGTAGAAAAACTTAAAGAACTAGCTAATTTGATATAAAAGAAAAAGTGCTCAATGCACTTTTTAATTTCTTCGTGGTGGTCCGGGCCGGAATTGAACCAGCGACACGTGGATTTTCAGTCCACTGCTCTACCAACTGAGCTACCGGACCATGTGGTTGCGAGAGCAGGATTTGAACCTACGACCTCCGGGTTATGAGCCCGACGAGCTACCAGGCTGCTCTATCTCGCGATGAATGGCGGAGGAACTGGGATTCGAACCCAGGCGCCGTGTTACCGACCTACCGGTTTTCAAGACCGGACCCTTCAACCGCTTGGGTATTCCTCCATGGTGGACCCTGTAGGACTTGAACCTACGACCGACCGGTTATGGGCCGGTTGCTCTGACCAACTGAGCTAAGGGTCCATACTTAATAAAATCGATCTTCAAGATGGTAGCGGGAGTGAGATTCGAACTCACGACCTCCCGGGTATGAACCGAGCGCTCTAACCAACTAAGCTATCCCGCCAGATGGTCGGGATGACAGGATTTGAACCTGCGACACCCTGGTCCCAAACCAGGTGCACTACCAAGCTGTGCTACATCCCGAGTTGCTGTATGGCCACGCTCAATTATGATAGCACAAGCCACTTAAGACTGCAATACTTTTTTTAATTTTTTTATTTCAAATTACATAAAATTTTACAAAAGTGATTTTTATGATTGATTTGTGAACAGTTAGGATTTCTCTTTGTTGTCTCTTTATTTTATGAGAATTTTACGCTAAAATATACACGGTGATTAGTTATGAAAGTTGGCATTGTTTCTTTAGGTTGTAGTAAGAACTTAGTTGATACGCAAAATGCTTTATCTTTTTTGAAAGCTTCTGGACATACTTTTGTTGATGATCCTTCTTTAGCAGAGGCGATCATTGTTAACACTTGTGGATTCATTAATGATGCAAAGCAAGAGTCGATCAATACGATCTTACAGATGGCTGAATTCAAAAATAGTGGATTAAAGTATCTTATCGTTATGGGCTGTTTAGTCCAAAGATATAAAGAAGATCTTATTAAAGAATTGCCGGAGGTAGATAGATTCATCGCAATTGATGAATATAAGCATCTACCAGAAATCTTTAATGAAGTTCTTCATAGTCAGACAAAAAATGATCCTGAAACGATCATTGCTACCTATCCTCATACTGCTTATCTAAAGATTGCAGATGGTTGTTCTAATAGGTGTGCTTATTGTGCTATTCCTTTAATTAGGAAAGATTATAAGTCAATCCCTATGGAAGACTTATTAAAACAAGCTAAAGAGTTAGAAAAGTTAGGTGTTAAAGAGCTTAATATCATTGCTCAAGACACCACTAGATATGGTATTGATCTGTATGGTAAGTTAAGACTTGCTGATCTGTTAGAAGAACTAAATAAATTAGATTTTACTTGGATAAGGATCTTATACATGTATCCTGATGAGATTACAGATGATTTACTGGATAAGATGAGTAAGCTAGATAAAGTTGTGCCTTACTTTGATATACCTGTTCAACATGCTAGTGATAGACTTCTTAAATTGATGAACAGAAGAGGCAATAAAGAGCATATCTTATCAGTCATCAAAAAGATCAGAGAGAAGTTTGCTGAGCCAATCTTAAGGACTACCATCATTGTTGGTTTCCCTACCGAGACTGAAGAAGATCAAAAAGAGCTATTAGAATTTGTTAAGGATGTCAAGTGGGATAGATTAGGTGCTTTTACTTATTCATTAGAAGAAGATACACCTTCTTATGATATGGAGCCTAAAGTAGATGAACAAACTGCTCAAAATAGACTTGCTGAACTTATGAAGTTACAAGAAGAGATAGCTAAGGAAAACAATCAGAGATTTGTTGGTCAAACATTAAAAGTAGTTGTTGAAACTCAAGATAGCGTTCGTACTGATCGTTATGAGGGTAGGGCAGCTCAACATGCTCCTGATGATATTGATGGACATGTTCGATTTACTTCTGATAGGGAGTTAAATTTAGGTGAATTTGTTGATGTACAGATCACTTCTGCCGATAGTTATGATCTAATGGGAAAGATGATCTGAACAGATAGATAGAAAGAGGAAAAGAATATGGAAAATTTGGAAAAAGTCGCAAATAACATGCGAAAGAACATTCTAAAGATGATCCACAACGCTAAGAGTGGCCATCCAGGTGGATCATTAAGTTGTACTGATATTCTAGTAGCATTATATTTTAATGAAATGAATATCAATAAAGAGAATTTGCATGATACTCAGCGTGATAAATTTGTATTGTCTAAAGGACATGCTTCTCCAGCATTATATGCTGTATTAGCTGAAAAGGGCTTCATTAACGAATCAGACTTAATGACTTTCAGACTTATCAATTCTAATTTACAAGGACATCCTAATATGAATGAATGTCCAGGAGTTGATATGTCTACTGGATCATTAGGCCAAGGCTTAAGTGTTGCTGTTGGCATGAGTTTAGCAAATAAATTAGATAAGAATGCTTTTAGGACTTATGTAGTTTGTGGTGATGGTGAATTACAAGAAGGTCAGATTTGGGAAGCAGCAATGGCAGCCGCTCACTTCAAATTAGATAACTTATTATTAGTTGTTGATCACAATAAGTTACAGATAGATGGATTCAATAAAGATGTCATGAATGTTGAACCAATCGCTGCTAAATTCCAAGCATTTGGTTGGGAAACTATCAGTTGTGATGGTCATGATATCGAAGCTATTACTGCTGCTGCTGAATTTGCTAAGACAGTTAAGGGTAAACCTACTGTTATCGTAGCTGAAACAGTTAAAGGAAAAGGTGTAAGCTTCATGGAGAATCAAGCAGGCTGGCATGGCAAAGCACCTAGTGATGAAGAATTAGAGATTGCTTTAAAAGAATTAGGAGGTAATGACTAATGGGAAAGATCGCTACTAGAGAAGCTTATGGAAAAGCTTTAGCACAATTAGCTTTAGAAAATCAAAAAGTTGTAGCAGTAGATGCTGACTTAGCTGGCTCTACTAAGACTATCGATCTTAAGAAAGTTGCTCCTGAAAGACACTTTGATGTTGGTATCGCTGAAGCTGATCTTATCGGTGTATCTGCTGGTTTAGCTTGTAATGGTAAGATCCCATTCTGTTCTACATTTGCAGTATTTGCTAGTGGTAGGGCATATGATCAAGTAAGAAATAGTGTTGGTTATGGTCATTTAAATGTTAAAATCTGTGCAACTCATGCTGGCTTAACAGTTGGAGAAGATGGTGCTACTCACCAAGCTTTAGAGGATATCGCTTTAATGAGAGCTATCCCTGGAATGACAGTCATTCAACCTTGTGATGGTAAGGAAACAACTGAATGTATCAAAGCTATCGCTGAATACAAAGGTCCAGTTTATGTAAGACTTGGTAGAAGTGCCGTAGAAGATGTCAATACTAATGAAAATTACAAGTTTGAGATCGGTAAAGGCGTTGTTATTCATGAAGGTGAAGGTAAAGTCTTAATGGTTGCTACTGGTATGATGGTTCAAGAAAGTTTGAAAGCTATCGAACAGTTAAAAGAAAAAGGAATTGATCCTACCTTGATCAATATCCATACTATCAAACCTTTAGATGAAGAATTAATATTAAAATATGCTGAAAAAGCTGAATATGTTGTTTCACTAGAAGAACACAACATTATTGGTGGTTTAGGAAGTGCTGTAGCTGAATGTTTAGCTAAGCATTGCCCACGTAAACAATTATTCATCGGTGTTCAAGACACATTCGGTGAAAGTGGTAAACCAGCATTACTATTAGACAAATATGGTTTAAGTGCTGAAAAGATCGTTGAAAAAGTCAGCGAAAATTGTAAATAAGACAAACTAAAAGGATCGCAAGATCCTTTTAATATTGCCTATCATTCTTCTTTAAGTGTGACAGCGGTGCCAGAAGCAATGATCATTAACATTGAACCGATTGTTTCGTAATCGATCTTTACTGAAACAATGGCATCGGCTTTTAGTTTGCGAGCATTACTTATCATTTCTTCAATAGCCGCTCTTCTTGAAACTGCGACTGAATCTTCGTAAGAGCCTGATCTTCCACCAAAAATATTAGTGAAGCTCGCTTTGAAATCTTTGACAATATCAATACCTTCAACTACTTCGCCAAATACGATATCGAGATATTCTTTGATCTTACGATTTTCAAAATTATTAGTTGTTGTGATTAACATATATTTTCTCCTTTACTTCTATGAACATTATTTCATGAAAATAAAAGAAAAACAAGTAACATATTGTCACTTGTTTGATTCATTAACTATTTTGTTTTTTTGAATTGTTTACCATTTACTGAGCCACCATCACATAAGATGTCAACACCAGCAAGATAACCATTTCTTTCATCAGCTACACTAGCTAAGGCAAATCCTAATTCTTCAGGTTTACCCATTCTATTTTCAGCAGTGAATGGAATTAGGACTCCACCTTCACCTTTTTCTAGATTACCCATATCAGTAGCGATCAGTCCTGGACTTAATGAAACAACTCTAATACCTTTTGGTCCATATTCATAAGCACATTTTTGAGCATACCAAACAACGAAGTTCTTAGAATATGAATAAGCTATACCATTTCTTGGATAACCTTCTTTAGCAATCTTACATTTCTTTAATAGCTTAGTTAAGAAAGTTTGCTCATCTGTATCAGCGTATTTGTATAATTTCTTATTGATCAAAAAGCTTGGTAAGATATAAGCTGAGTTAGATGCTACATCAACGATGACACTACCTTGCTTCATGACTTTTGAAAATTCTTCATTTACATAAACTGTTCCTAAAGCATTTACTTTTAATATTGTTTCAGCATCAGACATAGCTGGAGATAATCCTGCTGAATTGATGACGTTTGTGATCTCACCAAGTGTACAAGCATAATCAACTAATTCTTTAACACTTGCTCTGTTAGATGTATCACAAGTTTTGTAGTAAGCTTCACATCCTAAAGCTTTTAATTGTTCTACAGCTTTCTCTAATTTCTTTTCAGTTCTTCCTGAAATGACAACGATTCTTTCTTTTCCTAAGATCTTAGCAGCTTCTAAGCCCATACCACTTCCGCCACCAGTAACAACACATACTCTTGTCATAGTATATCCTCCTAAATTAACCAAGAATTATGATAACATTTGTGATAAAATTAACATACCAACAAACATGAAGGAAATGTTGGAAATTGTAAGTATGACTTATTTGAAGAACAACGAAAATACTAAAGAAGATTTAAGAACAGCTTTATTGCAACTGATGAATAATTATTGTTTTGATAAGATAACTGTTTCAATGTTGTGTGAAAAGACTGGTGTCAATCGCTCAACCTTTTATTATCACTATTCTGACTTGGATGATCTTTTGTATGATGCTCAAGAAGAGTATTTTAAAGAATTGGGTATGCAATTTGATCTACTAGAAAAATATGAACAATTAGCTAAAAGAGATAATCTTGATAAGATCATTGCTTTTCTTGTTGATCTAAAAAACTCTAAAGATAATAAATTTAAACTGTTCTTAGGAAAAGGGGACCCTTTGCAATATTACCAGCATAACATAAATTACTTTTTTAATGTATTTCAGATTAATGATGATACTGAACTTAGTAAGAGATATAGAGCATTTTCTTATTTTTCTAATAGCTTTCAGTTAGTCTCTGCTTGGATCATCAACGGCTATGATCTTGATGAAAAAGAGTTGGCTGACATGATCTTTAACTTAGAATATAAGTAATGTTTCAATTTCCTACGTTTTTATGTCATAATTAATATATCAATAGGGATGAATATTGTGTTGCAATTAATTTGATCTTCATATCGTAAGATCTATATCATTGATATCATTTGTTTGTGTTAAAGAAAGGAGGACGACAATGAAATTATATGATTATTTAATGAACTTCAAAAAAGAAGGAGTTTATGACATTTATTCTCGAGTATGTTTTAATTGTAAATGGTATACCTCTATAACTAAGAAGAAAATGGTTGAGGAGATAGTGAAACTTTATCAAGAACCAAAGGTTTTGATAAATCTCTGTACAGCTAAAGAGTTGAAAATGATCGAAAAACTGATCAAGTTACATGGATTAGATCCTAAGAAGTCTGAAAAGCTTTTAATGAATAATCTAGAACTTTTCTATACTCTTTCTTCAAAAGGATTAGTGAATGTTTTATTTAGTGATAAACCGATGCTATTTGAAGATATTATTGATGCTCAAAAGAAAATTTTTAAAGTGGTAGATTGGGATAACGTTGCTCTTAATGATAGAATCAATGAGTTCTTGGTTGGCTTTTATAAGATATTGGGAAAATTATTGATCGATGTAGCAGCTAATCTAACTAGTGATGTTTTAGGTATTAAAAGAGAATATATTGATAAACACATAGAATATAATATGTTGTTCAATTTTTATGTATTTAAGATCCATGAAACATTACCTTCATTTGAGCAACCACAACTATTTGGCATTTATATCGATTATGAAGATTACTTAGATGAATTGTCTGAGAAGAGAAGGTTACAAGCTTCCACTGGTCAAATGAAACTTGATCTAAATGTTGTCAGAAACATCTTCTATTACGATTATGATATAGATAATCCGACAGTAGCAAAGATAATTAATGCTTTTAAAGCGGATTATTTTGGTTATTTAGCAATTAGAAAATCTATACAGATTTCCGTCTTACTAAATGATGATAGACATTTAGTAAAAAACCTTTTAAGAAGAGTGATTACTAATGATAGAAGATATCAAAAAATATGTGCCGCTTTAGATGAAGCAATGGATGAGATGCCTTCTGGTGCTCTAAATGGTCTTACAGCTAATGAAGCCAAAAGTAAAAGAGATAAACAGACAAGGCTAAATATTGAAAAGAGTAAATTAAATGTTAAACAGAAAAATGCTAATCTTTCTCAAAAGGATGCTGACTTATTTTATAAGATCTATTTTGGACTATTAGATTACACCAACAAGAAATATAAGATCAACCTAAGTTTAAAGATCTATCAGGCTCAAGGTATCAATCCTCAACAATTAGCTGAAGTCATCAAAAAATTCTGGGATGAGAAGAATACTGTGATAACAGAATTTTGTTTAAAGAATCCTTATAATTTTACTAAAGAAGAGTTGAAGATCGCTTCAGATTTTAAAAAAGGTTTTAGAGATGTCATGTTCATCGCAAGATTCTTTGAAAAGTATACTGCGATAGTTCATAATGAAGATCTCTATATGGTCAAAGGCATTAGAACAAATATTGATGTGATTATTAATAAGTTAGATCTTCCAATGATTGTGATCATGGCATTAGTGCCATTTAAGAATATGATCGTCTTTGATAGCATCATGCAGCAGATACCAATTGGTATTGATGGTGATATGCAAGAATATGTAGAAAACATCGTGCAGACAGCTGAAAAGATATATAAGCTAGATTAGTTCTGGATTTATTTTAAAAAGGACAGAGAAAAGATGTGAAAGTGTACACTTTTCTCTTTTATAGATTTGGAAGCTTATGATTTTAGATAGATTGATTTCTTTTGATGGAGAAAAGAAACTATTAAAATCGTTAAGCAAAGGAAAGATAAAATAAAGATAGGAGAATGACTATGAAAATTAAATTAACAGGAACTGGCTCAATAACAGCAACACAATTAGCTGCTTCAACCCTGATTGATGAGAGGCTTCTTATTGATTGTGGTAATGGCTTATTAAAACATTTGATGAGTCATGATATTGATATCTATAAGATTGATACAATCTTGATCACTCATTTACATGCTGATCATTTCTTTGATCTTCCTTTTATCATCCTTTTAAGAAGCTTTACAAGCGTGGAAAATGATCTAATGATATATGGACCATTAGGAACAAAAAAAGCTGTATATAAGCTTTTTGAGGTGGGTTATAGCGATATCAAAGATGTTGATAGTTATTTAGATAAAGGAAGAACTAATATCATTGAATATACAAATACAAGAATAGTAGATGAGCATTATCTAATAAAAACATATGAAGTTGACCATGGAGAATTTTCTCCAGCTTATGGTTTTACTGTAAGTGATGGGGTAGTGACAATTGGCTATTCTGGGGATAGTAAAAGATGCGAGAATATTGATATGATCGTTCAAAGCAGCGATATATCGATACTTGATTGTAGCTTTGTTACAGGTAATAAGTCACATATGGGAGTAAATGATATTGAAGATCTTATTGATGAATATGATAAAGAGATCGTCGTTACTCATTTATCTAATGAAGCTAGACAAAAGGCCTTAGAAAGCAAAGAAGACAAACTTTTAGTAGTAGAGGATATGTGTGAGATAGTTTTGTAAAAAAGTCTGTACTTTTATCATCTCTTGTGTTAACATATTAATGCTGTTGCCCGAGTGGTGGAATTGGTAGACGCAGTGGACTCAAAATCCACCGGTAGAAATACCTTGACGGTTCGAGTCCGTCCCCGGGCACCATTTTTAATTTTAGGGGATATTTTTTAAGAAGGATGGCTTAACGGTCATCCTTTAATATTGTTTTAGATTTGTAAAATAAGTAATATCTTTTCTGTTTTTTTATCGTTGAAAAAGAAAAATTTTGCGAGTATAGTAAATATAGTAGAAAAGTAAAGGAGATCAATATGTTTAGTTTTTTAGGAAATTGTCCTTCTTATTTAGCAAACTCTCTTTTTGAGGATTGGGTAAATAAATTCAATTATGTAGTAAATAGTAAATTTAACAATCTACAATTTCTTTGCTTGAGATATGATCGTATATGTATTGAGTTTTCGGATATAGAAAAAAGCGATACTTATGGTAATTTATCAATCGATCAAATAAAAGAAAGAATTCGTAACAGCTGGAAATGTGATGATAATATTAACGATTTATTGGAACGAATATATTCATATGAGGATTATGTTATGATTGCTGAATCTCTTGCTGGAAACATACGTGATATTAATCCAGACAATGATTATCATATTGTTAAAAGTAAAATTGACTATTGGTTTAATAATATTAAATATTCACTCAATATCTTAGGAGAGTATTTATATTCTAAAAGACAAGTAATTTTATATATTAAGAATATAGAAAAATTCGCCCATGAAAATTCAATCACGGAACAACAAGCTGTCGAGGAAGTATTTATCCATGAATTGTTCCATTTCTTTCATTATAATTGTGATAAGAGGGAACTGACTTGTAGATATGACTATACTAGTAAGATTATAAAAGAGTCTTTAGCTTCTTATTTTGAGTGGACTTATTGTGACTTTTATGGGATCAAATCTGCTAGTTCTATTGAAAAATCTTGGAATCGTTATCCAGTGTATACATACCCATATGCAGGGGCAAGCAATATAAGGGATATTCCAATGTTCATAGAAATATTTAATACTTCTTTAAATGATATGGATTCTGCTTTACGCAAGCTATTGTTTTTTTATGAATTTTATAATATAAAGAATAAAAATGAAACTTGTGTTGTTGTGAATAAGCCACAAGTATTTGTTGTGAAAAATAAGCAAAGTTTTACTGTTGAAAGTTTTGGTAACTATTTGTTTGCACCTGATGATGTATATCATAAAGATATGAAGAAGGTTAAAAGTGGTGATATTATGTTTCATATATTTGATAATAAGTTGCATGCAATAAGTGTAGCAAAGGATTCTTGTTATAATGCTTATGATAAGGATAACGGTAAAGGTCAAAGTGGACTCCGAATTGATTCAATGTATAGTATTTTTCCTATTGATATTAGCAGCTTAAATTGTTTTAAACATCAAAAGTATATTTTGTTTTGCAATAATAGTAAATTTGGCAGTATAAAACAAATATTGGATCTAGCTTTATCAGAATATCCTAGCAATCCTCTATTAATATGGATCAAAAATATTTTATTTTGATAGTTAGCACTTTAAACTTTTAAGAATAACTTAGTAAATAAGTTGTTCTTTTTTTACTATGGCAAAAAGAAAAGCAGGCATTTGCCTGCTTGAACTTGATTAGTCTTCGCTACTTGAATCTGATTCACTATCTGACTTTAAGTAAGAAGGATAGTTTTCTTCTAAGTATGATTCTGTTAATACATCATATACTGAGAAGTTATGTTGATGGAAGTAGTAAGTATCGATAGTAGCTGTGAAATCTGTATCACTCTTTAGAGAAGAGATGAAGTCTTCTTTTAATTGCTCATGATTAGTAACTGTTACTTGACAGATATAATAACCTTCATTGTCATTAGCAGTCAATACATCAGATAATGTTGGAGAAGTAGCTGTTTGAGCATATTGTAATACTGTATAATCGATAGTACTATTTGTGTTATATAAAGTCTCAGTAGCAAGATCAGTATTATCGGAATACTTTTCAGCAACACTTTCAAATGTAGCACCAGCTTTTAATTCAGCAAGAGCAGCATCAGCTTTAGCCTTTGCTTGAGTTCCATCAGCATCTTCATCTGTATCGATTTCAACATAGATCATCTTTGCTTTGAATGGTCCATATTCGTTAAATAGATCATCGATCTTTTCACTGATATATTTATCGATCAATTCATCGCTCTTAACAGCATATACGATCTGTTGATATAACTCATCTTCTGTTTCTAAGCCATAAGCAGATAAGACATCAGTTAAGTCGCCATCCATTTCTTCTTTGATCTGAGCCATTCTTTCATCAGCTTCAGCTGTGATCTCATCAGTAGTTTCAATCTCAGCATCTAAGATGTATTTTTGAACTAGATTGATAACAGTTGCACCTGCATCTGATTCCAACATGCTTTTGTATAAGTCGGATTTAGTGATCTTTGTTTCACCAAATTGGATAAGTACTGAGTTATCAGAAACATCTGCAGTCTTATTTCCACAACCTGTTAATAATGTACAGATGATCAATACAATAATAAGTAAATTAACTTTTTTCATATACTAGTCCTCACTTTCGATGCCTAATTGAGACAAGATATATTCTTTAACTGATTCATCAGCGAAAGTTACATTAGCATTTTCTGCATACTTCCAAACGATGATATTACTTAAGTTATCGTTTGCTGTTAAGATAGTTGAAACGAAATTAGCATCATCTTTGTAATCTTCATAGCTTGTAGAATCACACTTGATCAAGAAATAACCATAGTTTTCATCAAAGATCCATTCAGATACTTCACCACTGTTTAAACTTAAAGCAACATCTTTGAATGCATCAACTAATGATGAGTTAGTATCAACATAACCTAATTTACCACCATCTTCTGCTGTAGAAGAGTCTTCTGAATAAGCCTTAGCGAAATCAGCAAATGTGTCAGCACTATATTCTTCTGAATAAGCTTTTTGAGCTTTTTCGAGTCTTTGTAGATCATCATCAGTAGGATTTGATGGGTCATCCATCTTGATCAAACAATAACTAACTACATGTGGGTTGTAAGTTGAAACAAATTCATCAGTTACATATTCTTCAGCATGTTCCTCAATGTATTTAGCATATAAGTCTTCAGCTTTTAATTGATAAGTTACATAATCTGTAAAATCATCATAGCCATAGTAGTATTGAGCAATCTGATTTAGATAAGAGATACCATAGCCATAATAATTTGTGTAATAACTTACTGTCTGTGATACTGTGCTATCAATCTCAGATTGTAATTCATCTGTTGTTTCGATATTAGCATCAATGACTGCTTTGTAGAAAGACATAAATAATTTGTTCTTTCCATAAGTCTTATACAATTGGTCATACAAGTCATCAGCTGTAATGTTGTAATCATCAGCTGAAGCAACTACATCCTTGCCACTTACAGTTTTAGATGGCAAGTTATCTTTATTCTGGTCATATGCATAGTAGATTGAAATAGCAATGAAGAATACTGCTATAACTGCAACAAACCAGTTTTCCTTAAGAAATTTCTTCATGAAAAACCTCCATAATCAAAATTTAACTTTAACATTATAATTTATTTACAATATTTATTCAATCAAAGATAAACCCAAAAGTGACCACTTCAAAACCTTTTCAGATTAACTTCAAGAAAAATTCACCAAAAAGAAGAGTAGTACACTTTTCTTGTAGAATTCAGTTAGTTGATAGAAAACATTGCATTGCTCCAATCAAGTTGGCATCATTTTGAAACTTACAAGCAGCTACTTCTGCTTTTGGAATGTTGTAAGGGCAATTGTCATAAAGATCATCCAGATTCTTTTTGAGGTATTTGATAAATATCGGTTGACTACTAATGCCTCCACCAATCGCAAAACGTTCGGGATTTAAGATTGTTTGTAAGTTAAAAATCTGTTTTGCATTCTCAAATACTAAAATACCATCAACAGAATTAAAAGATTTAGAAAAAGCAAATATAAAAGTTCTAACAGTGTAAATTAAAAGCATTACCCACATTGGATAATGCTTATTTTCTTATTCTTGATTAGCTAATTCAATGACTTTGTTGATGGCTTCTTCAGAAGTGATGACTTGTTTTTCAGTTTCTGTTCTTAAGATGAACTCAACTTGATCATTAACAGCATCTCTACCAACAGTTATGCGCATTGGTATACCGATAAGTTCCATGTCTTTGAACTTAACACCAACTCTTTCATCTCTGTCATCTAATAATGGTTCAATGCCAGCTTTTAGTAACTTGTCGTAGATCTCATTAGCTAATTTCATCTGTTGCTCATCATTAGTTTTAACCACAACGATACATACTTTGTATGGAGCAATGTTCATTGGCCAGATCATACCATTATCATCGTGACTTTGTTCGATGATGGCTGCCATGACTCTACCAACACCGATTCCATAACATCCCATAAGAACAGGATTTAATTGACCTTTTTCATCTTGGAAATAGAGGTTCATTGCTTTCGAATATTTAGTTCCTAATTTGAAGGTATTACCAACTTCGATACCTTTTTGGAAATATAGTTTACCATCACAATTTGGACAGTGGTCGCCTTCTTTAACATTAACGATATCACCCACATAATCATATGTGAAATCTTTTGGATTGACATTGATGTAGTGATAGTTTTCTTTATTTGCTCCTGCACAGAAGTTATGCATCTTTAATACTTCATCATCAACAACGATAGTAGCTTTTAAACCTACTGGACCAGTGAATCCTGGTACGGCATTACTTGTAGCGATAAGTTCATCATTAGCAAAGTTAAGTTCATGACCACCAAGAAGTTTCAAGACTTTTGATTCGTTAAGTTCTCTATCACCTCTGATGAACATGATGACTAATTTACCATCAACATCCATTAATAAGGCCTTAACTGATTTAGTTATTGGCATATGAAGATAATCACATACTTCTTCAATTGTTTTAGCATGTGGAGTATATACTTCTTCCATTGGCTTTTCTTCTTCAGCTGGTTCTTCTAAGCATACGTGTTTTGCTACTTCGATATTGCTTGAAAAGTCACATTTATCACATAAGACTAATGTATCTTCGCCAATTGGTGAGATTGCTTGGAACTCTTCAGATAATAAGCCACCCATGACTCCAGTATTGGCTCTGACTACTTTGTAGTTTAGATGTAATCTAGTAAAAATATTGTGATAAGCTTTAAACATCTTATCATAAGCTACATCAAGTCCTGCTTCATCTTTATCAAAAGAGTAAGCATCTTTCATTGTGAACTCTTTTACTCTAATAAGACCAAAACGAGGTCTTGCTTCATCACGGAACTTGGTTTGGATCTGATATAAAGAGAATGGCATATCTTTGTATGATTTAATCTTCATACCACTGGCGATAGCAAATAGCTCTTCATGAGTTGGACCTAAGACCATTGGTTTACCAGAACGATCTTTTAAAGAGAACATATCATTACCAAAGTTAGCTCTTCTACCACTAGCAACATAGACATCTTCTGGTAGTAAGCAAGGCATTGTTAACTCTTGACAATCGATGGCATTCATCTCTTGACGGATGATATTTTCAATATTGCATTTAACTTTATAGCCTAATGGCAAGAACATATAGTCACCAGCTGATGTCTTTTTTATGAATCCACCACGACATAGTAATATGCCACTAGTTGATTCTTCATCTTTTGGTGATTCTCTTAATGTGTAAAAATAACTGTTTTTAAGCTTCATAAATATACCTCATGCTTTAAAATTATAGCACTATTCCTAGTCAAATAAATAATCATATTCCTCAAGAGTCCAATTATATTGTTGGATCAATTTAGCTACTTCGACTCCTACATATCTGTAGTGATAACTAGTGAAATAATGACCAGTTAAGAAAGCTCTGCTTGAAGGATATCTTAGGATATAACCATATTCGTAACAATGTTCATACATCCAATCTGATGATAAACATTCATCAAATTCGTTGTAACTATAGCCTTTTTGACAGACATCGATAGCGAGGCCTGTCTGATGTTCACTATGACCAGCTCTATCGGCAAAACTATCAACTTTACTACTATCGCCATCACCACTAGCAGCGATGTAGTCATTATATAAACTATCTTCAGCTTCATAAGAACGATAACCACTATAGACTAAGATTCGTCTATCAACAGCAGCATAACAATCATCACTCATCTTGATGAATGCTTCGATTGCTTCTTTTTGTAAAGATTGCGTTGAGTTACGATAATCTGCACTTACTTCTTCCAAATTATCAGGAACATAGTTTTCAGATAATTTATTTGATTTATTGACTAACACAGTCAAGGAAGTATCAGTCACTTCATTGATGTTGTCATAGAAAGAAGAAAAGTCAGGATCTTCGATAAAATCATCATTACTACTTACATGATAGATCGCACTACCAACTGATACACCTTGATCATCCATGTACATCAAATATCTTGCTAGTAGAGAAAAGTTAAAACTGCTATCTTCTAACATCTCACTTAAAGAAGAGAAGTATTTGAAGTTAGAAAGTTTACTAAAGGTCTCTGCTCCTACTTTGTCATAAAGCGAAATGATCGTATCAACATCATAGCCTTTATCAAGTAAGCTAGTAAACACCGTTGGATCTTCCAAAGTAGATAAAGTTAAGAATTTTTCTAGAGCATCTTCAGCTAAAGTATTTGTTAATGATACACTATCTTTAACGGTATATTGCTTATCTACGAGTTTTTTAAAATTAGCTATATTACTGATCTTATCATAATCAACAAGTTCTACTGTTTGATCATAATCTAGGATCGTTAATATCTCTTTTAATTCGGAGATAGAATATAACTCAGAAAGTTTATTGATACTATCGGTATAATCGATCTGACTATTAAATAGTAGATAATAATGTATATTCTTTTCGTTAAAGTCTTCTGAGTTTAGAGCATAGATCAAAGATTGGTTGTATTCTTTGATCTCATCTTCTAATTGATATTGGTGGATTAGTTTAACTTGTTGTTTAGTATAACCAAGATCAGTCAAATATTTATCCGCAAAGAAGCATAAATAGATGAGAACTGATAATGAGATACTCAATAGTGCAATGACTATGGACATTATCGTGATCTTTTTTTTCTCTTTCATATGATCAATTCCTTTCGTTAAATAGGTTAAATGGTTTTGCGTTACCCGTATCGCAACTAAAGCTCATCATTTCTTTAGTTATTGGATGCGGGAAAGATAATTTATAGGCAAATAAAGCGATCTGTTGGCCTTTTTTTGCTTGGGGGTTATATCTTTGATCTCCCCACAAAGGCAAACCAGCATTAGCCATTTGCACTCTTATCTGATGAGATCTTCCGGTGTGGAGTTTTACTTCGACTAAAGAAAGATCATCTTTTCTTTTTATCGTACGATAATCCAAAATGGCTTTTTTTCCTTCATTTTCTTTGCAGATGCTTACCATGTTAGTTTTACTATCTTTTTTAAGATAGTTTACTAAAGTTGCTTTGTCTTTGGCTTGACCACAGACAACAGCTAGATAGATCTTTTGAAAATTGCCTTTGTTCATTTCACTAGCAAGTCTAGAAGCAGCTTTACTAGTTTTGGCAAAGACCATAACGCCACCAACTGGTCGATCTAAGCGATGGACAAGTCCTAAATAGACATTACCAGGCTTGGAATATTTTTCTTTTAGATATTCTTTTAGAGCAGTTAATAAGTCTTTGTCTTGCGAAGAATCTTCTTGTACAGGCATATTTACAGGTTTATTGACGACTAATAAGTGGTTATCTTCATATAATATCTGCATTATCTTTCAAACCTTCCTGATATACCACATGGTAAGATCATGTTAGAATCTTGGATTGGTATAGCAAGTTCAACAGTATTGACTTTACCATCTGGGAAAGCTTTAAGAAGATATTTCTTCATGATGTTATCTAAAGCAATGGCACTAAAGCCAGTAGTATAACTGTTGACTAGATAAGCTAAGCAATCATCAGCTAATAATTTAGTTGTTTGACTTATTAATTCTTCTAATTTATCTTCGATCTTCCATAATTCATTATTTGGACCTCTACCATAAGAAGGGGGATCCATGATGATGATTTGATAAGTGTGTCCACGTTTGATCTCTCTATTAACAAACTTTAGAGCATCATCGACGATGAACCTGATGGTATGATCTTCTAGATGATTTAATACCATATTTTCTTTAGCCCAGTTGACCATTCCTTTTGCGGCGTCTAAGTGAACGACTTCACTTGCTCCAGCTTTAGCACAAGCCATAGTTGCTCCACCAGTGTAGGCAAATAGGTTAAGTACTTTAACTTCTTT
Organism: Anaerovoracaceae bacterium; assembly: GCA_963606005.1. GTDB lineage: Bacteria > Bacillota_I > Bacilli_A > Erysipelotrichales > Erysipelotrichaceae > UBA1783. The sequence goes on along the minus strand of CAVCVO010000036.1, from coordinate 16,559 downwards.
ATCACTAGATTTGATAATGTCAGTTAACCAATCCCAATTAGCTGCTTGTTCTGGGAAAAGTCCTGTATGTTTGAAATTAGTTGGGGAAACTTTAAAAGTTAGATCTTTATAGTTTACTGTCCAATGCTCAGGAAGATTTCTTTTGTTTTCCCAATGTCCGCCACCTTTTTCACTACGATAATAGATGGCATCATATTGATTCCATCTTTTGTCATTACTTTTTGACCAAATTGCTTGAGGATCAGGACGGACTAATGTCACATCTTTCCATTTTTCTAATTTGTCTTTGTTTCCGGCATCGATAAGTTGATAATCTTGCCATTTATCTGCTAATACTATCATTGTAAATCACCTAGTAAATTATATCACGAATAAGCCAATAAAAAAGATGAGACTTATTTCTCATCTAACGAGTTAACTTGTTGAATTTACAAGCAATTAAGAAGAGTAGTGCAGATGCTAAACTACTGCTAAACATGAATAAGATCGAACTTAGTAGCACTGAATAATTCTTGCAGATATCTTTGAATACAATTATTGAAGAATTAGCAGGACCGATAAAGAACATATTGATCGTACCATTAGATTTGTCATAAAAGATCAGATTGATGATATAGGCTATTAGACATAAACAAAGATATGTGAGCATTGCTTTGGGAAAATCTCTTAAGGTTTTGGCTGCTAGTTTAGTGGAGATGATAAGTAGACCAATAAAGACTAACATCATATGCCACACAAAAGCATGAGCAGTTAAAGAAACATATTCGTGTATCAAACCGGATGGTTCTAAGAATGAGATGAATCCACCCATTAGATTATAGGATGCCATGAAGTTATATATCATATCTTTGATCTTTTGCTTTTTGATAAAGGGTAATAGTAAGCACAGATACATTGGTACACTACATAACTGGAAAGGAAAGATCCAATAAGGGTAACTGCCATTTTCAATATAAAAAGTGTAGAAAAGTTGCTTATAGATCTCACTTACTAATAAAAACAAGCCACATTTAAATAAGATCTTGTCAACTTTTGCTTCTTCACTATTTCTTAAACGATAAGACATATAGACGCTTATAGTTAATCCTATGAAAAATAGTGATAGATGGATTAGACCATAGGATTTAAATTTTTCCATTGGCCAAGCTGTATAGGATAAAATGTCATGCATTGTCTTGCCCTCCTATGACAATATGATATTACAAGACCTTTGTGAAAAATATTAAGACTTTTTTAAGGTGGCAAATAGTTAAGCAAGCTAAAGATGATATAATAATAAACGAGGTATTTATGAGTGATTATTTGTTAGGTTTAAATCAACAGCAGTATCAAGCTGTTACAACTAAAAGTCAGTATGTCAGAGTCGTTGCAGGTGCTGGTAGTGGTAAGACAAGAGTATTGACAACTCGTGTTGTCTACTTAGTAGAAAATTGGGGTATCTCTCCAGAAAACATCTTAGCGATAACTTTTACTAATAAAGCAGCTAATGAGATGAAGAAAAGGTTGGAAGCTCAACTTGGTCTTGATAAAAGTAAAGCCCAAGTCTCAACTATCCACTCTTTTTGTGTAAGGGTCTTACGTCAAGAGATCAGAAGAGAAGGTTATCCAAGTAATTTTACGATACTAGATGGTGATGATCAAAAGAGCATCATCAAAGAAGCTATAAAGGTATTAGATTACACAGAAGATAAGGATCTAAAGATACCAACTATCTTAAGTCACATATCTAATGATAAATGTGCAGGTTTATCACCAAAAGATATATTAGAGAAGTCTAATAATTATTATTATGAAAAAGTAGCCCACATCTATGAATATTATGATAATAGATGTCATGAATTATATGCTTTAGATTTTGATGATCTTTTGTTGTGGACAAATAAGATCTTAGAAAAATATCCTAATGTTAGAAAAAAATGGCAAGATAAATATCAGTTCATTTTAGTTGATGAGTTTCAAGATATCGATAATGTGCAATATAAGTTGATAACTTTATTAGCTAATCCTAATACTTACATTTATGTTGTAGGAGATCCTGATCAAACGATCTATTCTTGGCGTGGGGCTGATATCAATATCATCATGCAGTTTGAAAAAGAGTTTAAGGGTACAGAAACGATCATTTTAAATAAGAACTATCGTTCTACGCAAAATATCTTAAATGGAGCTAATAGTTTAATAAGCTATAACAAGCGTAGAGTCAAAAAAGATCTAGTTACTGAAAATAAAGAGGGAAGCAAGATCTTGCATTGTTGTGCAGCTAGTGATGAATCAGAGTCATTATTTGTGGCTGAAAAGATTGCTTCATTAGTTAAGAAAGGTTATAAGTATCAAGATATCGCGATATTATATCGTTCAAACTATTTGTCTCGTTCAGTGGAAAAACAGTTGATCGCTTTTGGTATACCTTATATCATCTATGGGGCAGTAAGATTCTATGATCGTGCTGAGATCAAAGATATGTTGTGTTATCTTAGAATGATGACAGTCAAGGATGATCTATCACTAAAAAGAGTGATAAATACTCCTAAAAGAGGTATTGGTCAAAAGAGTGTGGATGACTTATTTGTCGTAGCTAGAAATAATCGGATAAGCTGTTTTGATGCTATTGATATATATGAAGGTTCAGCTAAAACTAAGATGTTGAAATTCAAAGGACAAGTCTTAGATTGGATCGAAAGAAGTAAGGATCAGCCGATCAGTAAGACTTTTGAAATGTTATTTTCGGAATCAGGCTTAAGAAATCAACTAGAAAATAGTAATGATCCTAGTGATGAAGATAGACAAGAGAACGTAAAGGAATTGTTAAATGATATAACTCAATATGAACAAGAATTACCAGAAGCGACTTTGGATGATTATCTAGCTAATGTTGCTCTATATTCGGATATTCAAAATAATACTGATGAAAATCATATAACCTTGATGACTGTTCACTCTGCTAAAGGATTAGAGTTTAAGAATGTCTTTGTCATCGGAATGTCAGAAGGCATATTCCCTGCTATGAAGTCATTAGAAGATGGTATTAATGGTTTGGAAGAAGAAAGAAGATTAGCTTATGTTGCTTATACTAGAGCTAAAGAGAACCTATTTATCACGGATAATAGAGCTTATTCATATTCTGTTGCTTCAGAAAAGCAGACTAGTAGATTTGTTAAAGAGATCGATAGTGAATATATTGATGAATATGGTAGTAGCTCCCAAAGAAAGGCTACTAATGTTGATTATGTTAGTCCGATAAACTTATCTAATGAGGCTATAAGTAGTAAAAAGAGTAAATATAAAGTTGGTGATATGGTCTATCACGATATTTTAGGAAAAGGAGTCATAACTAAGATTGATGGCAATTATGGTGAGATAGCTTTTAGTTATCCTGCCGGGGTAAAGAAGATCAGTTTGACTTTCCCTAAGTTACATAAGTGGGAGGATGTTAAAGATGACTGAGTCAGTTAAAGAAAAGATTGAAAGCTTGCGTCAAGAGATCAATAGATATAATTATGAGTATTATGTTAATGATGCTCCAAGTGTCAGTGACTACCAATATGATATGCTCATCAAAGAGTTAAAAGACTTAGAGGATGCTCATCCTGAATATTATGATGAGAATTCACCTACTAACCGTGTTGGCGGTAGTGTTTCTGAAGGCTTTGAAAAAGTAGTACATACTCGTAATATGTTATCTTTAGGTAATAGTTACAATAAGGAAGATATCATTGATTTTGATAGAAAGATCTACAATGAAGTAGGTCAAGTGGAATATGTTGTAGAGTTAAAGATCGATGGTTTAGCTATGAGTATCTTATACAACAATGGTAAGTTTGTTAGAGCTGTCACTAGGGGTGATGGTGTTGTGGGAGAAGATGTCAGTGCTAATGTTCGTACGATCAAATCTATTCCAATGGAAATAGCTTATAAAGGTGAATTAGACGTTAGAGGAGAAGTCTATATGCCTAGAGCATCTTTTAGAAAGTTAAACTCTATAAGAGAAGAGAATGGGGAAAGTGTTTTTGCCAATCCTCGCAATGCTGCTGCCGGATCTATCAGACAACTTGATTCTCGTATTGCGGCAAGTAGAGGTTTACAAGCTTATTGGTATCATTTACCTCAAGCTAGTGAAATGGGCATAAAGACTCATCAAGAGGCCTTACAATTCTTGAGTGAACAAGGCTTTAGAGTAAATCCTCAAAGAAAAGTATGTAAAAATATCGATGAAGTATGGAACTTCATCAGTGAGACAGCTGCTCAAAGAGATGAGCTTGCTTATGATATCGATGGCATGGTCATTAAGGTAAATGATCTTGCTATGCAAAATAAACTTGGTTATACGATCAAATATCCTAAGTGGGCTATAGCTTACAAATTCCCAGCTGAAGAAGTAACTACTAGAGTAGAAGATATCTTCTGTACAGTAGGAAGAACTGGTAAAGTCACACCTAATGCCCGTTTTATCCCTGTTACTATTGCTCAAACTTCAGTTACTTATGCTACTTTGCATAATGAAGACTTCATTAAAGATAGAGATATTAGAGTAGGAGATTATGTTGTTGTTCATAAAGCTGGCGATATCATTCCAGAAGTAGTAAAAGTCGTATTAGATAAAAGAGAAGAAAACTTAAAAGAATATGTTTTTCCAGAGACTTGTCCAGTTTGTGGAGAGAAATTACATCGTTATCTAGATGAGGCTGATTATTATTGCCCTAATATCGAATGTCCGGCTAGAGTCATCGAAAGTATTGCTCACTTTGCTAGTAGGGATGCGATGAATATTGATGGCTTAGGTGAAAAAAAAGTAGAGACTTTCCATGAAGCAGGTCTGTTAAATGGAGTAGAAGATATCTATCATCTAAATGAGCATCAGCAAGAGCTCATGAGCATTGATAAGATGGGATCAAAATCTTGTGATAACTTATTTAATGCGATCGAAGAAAGTAAAAAGAGTAATCTTGATAAATTATTGTTTGGTTTAGGTATCAGACAGATCGGGGCTAAAGCAGCTACCATCTTAGCTAAGAATTTTCAAAGCATGGATAAACTAAGACAAGCTACTATTGAACAGTTGACTGAAATAAGTGATATTGGACCGATCATGGCGGATAATATCGTTTCATTCTTTAAAGATGAGAAGAATATTGAACTCATTGAAAACTTGAAGAGTTTAGGAGTCAATATGATCTATGATAGTGGTAAGACTTATACTTCTATCTTTACTAATAGGACAGTTGTACTTACTGGTTCACTTCAAGGCATTACTAGAAGTCAAGCTTCAGCTTATCTTGAACAATTACAAGCTAAGGTTTCTTCTTCAGTAAGTAGTAAGACAGATTTTGTCATATATGGTACTGATCCAGGTAGCAAATATGATAAGGCCGTCAAATTAGATGTGCAGTTAGTAGATGAAGAAGCTTTCCTTAAGGAATTATTAAGAGTCGGCTTGTTGCAAGAAAATTAAAAAAGTGTAAAATATACTTGTGTAAAGGATGATCCCAATGACAGAAGAAGTAAATACAGAAACAAAAATAGAAAACAAAAAAGAAAATAAAGTCAGAAAAGTCAAAAGAAAAAAAGAGGAGCGTTTAGGTTTTAACTGGTTTTTCTGGATCAGTTTCGTCATCATATTGATACCTTGTGGTTATTTCGTATATCTACTATACCAAGCAGGTTTGCAAACTAGTACACCAATTGTAGGTGATAGGATAAAGAATAGTGTTATCTATACTATTAATGATGAAGATGTATCTTATATTGAATCAGAAGTTAAAGCTCTAGCAAACATTGAAAATTGTGAAGTTAATCTTAAGGTGGAAACTTTAAGGATAACTATCGATGCTAATGATGAGTTAACTGATGATGATTATAAACAGATGTGTATTGATGTTTATAACATTGTTGATGCAAGGATACCAGTAGCTACTTACTTTACTAGAGATGGTGATTATAAACAATATGATCTAGAAATCACAGTTTACGATAACATTTCTAATGATGATGTAAGAATGGTCACTCTTTATAAGAATGGCAATATGGAAGCTTATACAGTACAAGTATTAAGTGATGCTAAAAATCCTGATGTTGCCTATAATCTTACTCATCCAGAGACTGAAGAAGAGTCAGAAAATTCAGGAGCTACAACAGAATGATCAAAAATCAGATCATCACTGGTACGTGTGTCGACTATACTTATGATGGCTTAGGTGTCGTTAAATACGACACTTTTTGCATTTTTGTTAAAGGAATGTTGAAGGATGAAGTGGGACAGATCGTCATCACTTTGGTCAAAAAGAACTTTGCATATGGTAGATTATTAAAATTGATCAATGCTTCTAATGAAAGAGTTGATGCTATTTGCAGTAATGCTAAACAATGTGGTGGTTGTCAATTACAACATTTTAGCTATGAACATCAAAAAGAATTTAAAAGAGATATTGTCGAAAATGATATGCGAAAGATTGCTAAGATCGATAATGAAGTATTGCCTGTTTTAGCAATGAATTCTCCTTATGGTTATCGTAATAAAGTGATGTTACCAGTAGGTAAAGATAAAAATGGTAAGAGTATAATGGGCTTTTATCGTTATAATTCCCATGACATCATTCAGATCGATGAGTGTAGTTTACAATCAGAAAGATCAAATAAACTTATAAAGAAGATCCATGAGTTATTAGATAAGTATCATTTAGCTGATCTAGTGCGTCATGTGATGATCAGGGATATGTTAAAGACTGATCAAATGATGTTAGTTTTAGTCTGTTATAAAAATGAAAAGGATAGATTAAAAGATTTTTGTAAAGAGATCGTTGAGTATGAAACAAGTATTAAAAGTGTAGTTTTAAATATTAATGACGAGGATACTAATGTTGTCTTAGGTAAACAAGATATCTTATTGTATGGTCAAGATCATATAATTGACCAATTATGTGGTTTGAACTTTAAGATATCTTCTCATTCTTTCTATCAGGTGAATACTTATCAGACGGAAAGATTATATATGCAAGCCATAAAGTCAGCTAATCTAAACAAAGATGACAACATCTTAGATCTTTATTGTGGTGTTGGTACTATTGGACTAATAGCAAGTCAGTTTGTTAAAAAGGTTACAGGTGTTGAGATAGTGGAGCAAGCCATAGAGAATGCTAAAGAGAATGCTAAAATCAATAATATTGATAACATTGAATTTATCTGTGGTGATGCCCAAAAGTTAGTCAAAGAATTCGAAAATAAAGGAATTCATTTTGATTGTATCTTTGTTGATCCACCAAGAAAAGGTTGTTCAACTGAGACAATTAAAACATTAATCGAATTAAATAGTGAAAAGATTGTTTATATTTCTTGTCAACCATCAACACTAGCAAGAGATTTAGCAATATTAAAAGAATACTACAATATCGAAATGATCCAGCCTGTTGATATGTTCCCACAGACTTATCATGTAGAAACGGTTTGCCTATTGTTCAAAATTCACGAAAAAAAAGTGATGAATGTTGAATTGGATTTGGATGGGACATCAGCATAGATTATTTATAAAGAGATAAAAAGTATGTAAGAGCATGATAATGGGAAGTAGGTTTCTAGTTTTTATATTGTGCAGTAGATGTAAAACTTCACTGAGTGGAAAATACAATATATCAAAGTTAAAAGAGGTAAAGATTTTCTATTTCCTTGAAAAAGGAAAACAAATTTAGTAGTTCTATACCACTGTAGTTGAGTTTCAATGGATTCTAACATCTTTTTAATGTTTTTGGTTCTGCTTGATATCATATTTTTTCTATAAAATGGTTATAAAGAAAGCATCTATCAAAATGTAGATGCTTCACAATAATTTTATCTGTACATTGTTATAAAGTCGTTTGGCGTGATCGCTGGGACTTCTGAATTTTCGAAATCTTTCACATTGCAGGTAATAATGTAGTCTGCACCAACATTCTTCGCACATTTATCTTGCAGGCAATCTTCAAAATCCACAAAAGAATCTTTTTCTATTGTATCGATAATCTCGTCTTGTGATGCTGTTGCAACAGTAAAGATCTCACATATATCTTTCAAATTTTGTCTACGAACAGTATCATTACGTTTCCTGAGCACATACCAAAGTGTTGACAGCGTATGAAATGCTATATAACCTGTACATTCGCCAATTGCACATTTTCTTACAATCTCAATAGACTGTTCAAGATAAGGATCATTACGATTTGTAATGTAATTTAAAAGAATATTTGTATCAATCAATAACACCAAATTTCTCATTCATTGCTTCCTCTCTTTCAGCATCGTAATCAACAGGCTCTGTTGCAGCATTTCTGGAAGCTTCTAGTCTTGAAAATGCTTCTAGTTTGCTATTTTTATTGACATGTGAATCTGGAAGTGGAGCTTTGATAATGAATGGAATACTTCTCTCTCTTAACGCGGTTCTTGTATATGATTCATAAAATGTTTGCTTTGTTTGGCCCATAGCATCAAGCATTATACTTAATTCTTCGTATATCGAATCTTCTAATCTGATACTGACAGTTTTCATTTAAAGTAACTCCTTTCTTTATCTGAATTAATTATAGGTCAATTTGAATCATATAGCAAGCAATAGCATTCTTTTTGCTGAAATCTATATCATTTGAAATGTATAGGGTAGTTGTTTTGTCTAGCAAGAGAGAAAGTCATATTATGTAAGTTGTTTAATTATTTTGTCTTTCGAGGACTAGGGCATCCCAAAACTACCATGATTAGGATATTAAATAGTAGATTAAAGCGACTTACAGCTTAATCTACAGTGATTGATTGTACGTCTTTTCAAAAGGCAATAATTTACCGTTAATGTGGTCAATAGGGATGCTTGATAGTAAAAGCCACATTTGTTTGTCTATGGGAGCAGTCAGGTAATGAATATGTTGATTATTAAGAAGAAAGATGTGAGATAATAGTATATATTTAGCGAAGGGAAGGAGATTCTTACAATGTCACAGATAACAAAAAGAGCATTGGAACAATCATTAAAAAATTTATTGTTGAAAAAACCACTTACTAAGATCACTGTCAGTGATATTGCACAAGATTGTGGAATCAATCGTATGACTTTTTATTATCATTTTAAAGATATCTATGATCTTGTTGAATGGTCTTGCTTAGAAGATGCTAAACAAGCATTAGAAGAAAAGAAGACATATGATAGTTGGCAACAAGGATTTTTACAGATATTTGAAGCAGTGTTAGCTAATAAACCATTTGTCATGAATGTTTATCATTGTGTGCATCGCGAAAAGGTAGAGCTTTATCTTTCTCCACTTGTTGATAATCTTTTGCTTAATATCATTGAAAAAGAATCTGTAAATAAAACGATAAGAGAAGAAGATAAGAAGTTCATATCACAAGTTTATTCTTATATCTTTATTGGTATCATGTTGGATTGGATCGGTGATGATATGGAACAAGATCCTCAAGAAATCGTTGAACACTTAGCTAAACTTATCAAAGGATCCATATCAATAGCGATCGATAGATTTGCTCTTTAGAATTTATCACTTTTGAACATTTGATTAAAATTATTACAATAATGAACTTAGTGGTAAGACTTTTATCACTAAGTTTTTTCTGTTTATTGTTGAGCTTTTCTATATTGTTATAATTTACTTGTAATCTTAAAGGAGGTTATGTTATGTATTATTCTGCTGGAAATTATGAAGCATTTGCTCGTCCTGAAAAGCCGAAGGACGTAGATAAAAAATCGGCTTATATCATTGGTACTGGTCTTGCTGGTCTTACTGCTGCTTTCTATCTTGTAAGAGATGGACAAATGAAAGGTGAACATATTCATTTGCTCGAAAAGTTAGAACTTGCTGGTGGTAGTTGTGATGGTCGTAAGGATATCACTAAAGGATTCTTCATGCGTGGTGGTCGAGAAATGGATAATCATTTTGAAGTCATGTGGGATACTTTTCGTGATGTGCCATCTATTGAAACAGAAAATGTCTCAGTATTAGATGAATATTATTGGTTAAATAAGCATGATCCAAACTACTCATTATGTCGTGCAACCGAAAAATGTGGTCAGGATGCTCATACTGATAAGAAGTTTGCTCTTGATAAGGAGTCGGCATTAGCATTATCAAAACTATTTATGACTCCAGAAAAAGATCTTGAAGATAAAAAGATCTCAGAAGTATTACCTGATTCTTTTTGGAAGACTAATTTCTGGTTGTATTGGCAGACGATGTTTGCTTTTCAACGTTATTCTAGTGCTCTTGAAATGAAGAGATACTTATGCCGTTATGTGCATCATATTGATGGTTTACCTGATTTTAGTGCATTACGTTTTACTAAATATAATCAATATGAGAGTATGATCTTACCACTTGTTAAATATCTAGAAAATCATGGGGTAAAGATTGAATATGGTATTGATGTAAAGAATGTGGTCATTGAAGATAAAGATGATAAAAAAGTTGCTAAGGAGATCATCTATGTTAAAGATGGCAAGCAACAAACGATCGATCTGATCGAAGATGATCTAGTATTCATCACAAATGGTTGTTGTACTGATACTTCTTGTTATGGTGATCAAAACCATGCCCCTGACTTGTCTAGTATCAAAAATGGTCAAGGTGAGTCTTGGGATATGTGGAAAGCAATTGCCTCTCAAGCAAAAAATGGTGAATATGGTAATCCTGATAAATTCTGTAGTGATGTTGATGCTACTAATTGGATGAGTGCTACGGTTGCTACTTCTAATGAGGAGATCATTGACTACATCATGAAGATCTGCAAACGTGACCCTAGAAGTGGTAAGGTAACTACTGGTGGTATTGTCACTGTTAAAGATAGCACGGATAATTGGTATCTTTCTTGGACGATCAATCGTCAACCACAGTTCAAGTCCCAAGATAAGAATATGGTACTTGTTTGGTTGTATGCTCTAAATACTAACAAGGAAGGTAACTACGTAAAGAAAGCAATGCGTGATTGCACAGGTGAAGAAGTATGTAAGGAGTGGTTATACCACATTGGTGTACCTACAGATAAGATCGATTTGTTAGCACATAACGAATGTAATACAACTACTTGCTTTATGCCTTATATCAATGCCTTCTTCCAACCACGTAAAGAATCAGATAGACCAAAGGTTGTAGTTGATGGTGCTGTTAACTTTGCTTTCATTGGTCAGTTTGCTGAGACAGCTCGTGATACGATCTTTACTACTGAATATTCAATGCGTACTGGTATGGAAGCAGTCTATACTTTGTTGAATATCGATAGGGCTGTTCCAGAAGTATGGGGTAGTAAATATGATGTAAGAGAGTTGTTACGTGCTTGTTACTATGCCCTAGATAAAAAGCCTATCACAGAAATAAATCTCTCATTTATGGAACGTAAAGTATTACACAGTGCTCTAAAGAAGATCGAGGGTACCGATATTGAAGAATTATTACGTAATAGTGGCTTGATCGATTAATATGTATTACTTGTTAAAGTCTTGGATCTTAGTTATCTAAGGCTTTTTCTTTTCGGAGAAATGATAGTAAAATATAAGTGGGGTGAGAAAGATTATATGGAATATTCAGAAAGTGATTGGAAATTATTTAAAGAAAGAATAGTTGAGTGGCAAGAAAACTATATAAATAAGCTTTTACAAGGGTATATGGAATTATTAAGTAGTTCTAAAAGTGCTGGTGAGAAGTTTTATCTGTTAAAAGAGAGGGTTGAAAAAGATAAGAAAAACCCTGGAGTGGTTGTAGAAAGAAGTAGGTCTAAAATATTTGTGAATATCATTAATTTAATAAATTTTAATGTTATTACCGTAGACGATCTAGATGGTTTTAGTGATGAGTTAAAACAAGATGTTAGTGTTATGTTAAAAATAATGAAGAAACAGAGATAAATTATAAAGGAGTTGTTATTAGTGAAATTAAAAGAATTATTGAATAAAGAACTTTCGGATTTATCTGGAGGAGAACATGAGAATATTTGCACTTGAACTTAACAATGACATAAAAGGAATCGAGCAGAGAGACGTGTATGTTGAAGGAATTATTCAGTCACTTCCACATCCGGATCTTGTTATACTTCCTGAACTATCTCGATGCAGCTATATGGCCAGTCAAGAAATTTGGAAATATGCTGATGATAATGGCCATTCCACATCTGAATGGGCAGTACGTATGGCAAAAGCTTATGATACATTTCTCGGAGTCGGCTACCTTGATAAAGAAAAAGGGGATTATTACAATCGCTATCTGATAGCAGGACCGAATGGTGTTTGTGGCTTCGTGTCAAAATCGGAAGGCGAATCCGCAGTATTCAAACAAGGCAATTTCGGCAGAATCATCGAAACTCCTTTTGGAAAAGTAGGAGTGGGTATCTGCTACGATTCTAGACGTAGGCATTTTTATGAGAATGTGAAAAAACAGGAGCTGTCTCTGATCCTGTTTCCTCATGGTTCGCCAGCAGACCCGAAGACACCAGAAAAAGAACGCATGGAAAACGATAAACGGTGTATGTTATACGTTGATGCATTTGGCGTTCCTGTTGAGTACGTTAACAGCGTAGGAAAACTGGAATATATGCCCGGTGTGATGGGAGCTCTGATGAAAAAACATGGTTTCCGAATGAATGGAATGAGTAGGATTTATGCTCATAAGGCTTCTCCGATTGATGTTGGTATTGCTGAAGTGATCGGTTCTGATATTGACCTTTCTCCAAAAAAGCGGAGCAAAGACATTCACTTTCATGGAGAGGATATTTTGCCTGGAAACTGGTTTTTTAAACATCTCATTCTTACACCAGATACCAAAAAAGGAATACGTTCCTATGAAGAAAATCGAAAAAATCAAATTTAGTGGAGGAAATAGAAAATACTATGATGAAAAAGAAGTGTCGTATGATCTGTTTATTATTGGCAATTTCCATGTTACTAGTTGGTTGTGACTGTATTGACGATGATTCAAGCAGTAATTCCAACCAAAATGAAAAGATCAGTACAAGAGAAGGTTTCGCAATATATGAAATCTCGGATGAATTATTTGAACGTATGAAAGCAGGAAACACATATAAAGAGGACTGTATTGTTCCTCGACAGGATCTGCGTTATCTGCTTATTTTACATAAGGATAAAGATGGAAATACTCATCAGGGAGAAATGGTCGTGCATAAACTGATTGCAGAAGATGTCCTAGAAATTTTTGAGAAGCTTTATGATGCAAATTATCCGATCGAACGTATGGTACTTCCAGATAACTACATGGCGGATGATGAAACGATGATGCGTGATAATAACTCCTCTTGCTTTAATTTTAGATTCATATCGCATACAACGAAAGTATCAAAGCATGGATTAGGTATGGCAGTGGATATCAATACATTGTATAATCCTTACTATAAAGTTGTAACGAATGAAGATGGCACTACAGAAATCGTGATAGAGCCAGCTACAGGAGCACCATATCTTGACAGAACCCAAGAATTTGAATATAAGATAAATAAAGATGATCTGTGTTATCAACTTTTCATTGAAAAAGGATTTGAGTGGGGTGGCGACTGGACAGATCGAAAGGATTATCAACATTTCGAACTACCAACAGAAATCACTGATAAATATTGTGAAATGTATGCAAAATAGAAAGAATGCATGTCTAATTTTCAATTGTATTAAAATATATCGTATATCATGTAATGATATGAAAAAAATATGATGACTTTGATGATGTAAATGAGTTGATCCATTTTCTTTGAACTAGTGAAAGGTAAAAGTAAACTTGTTTGTAAAAACTAAGAGTTATAGATAACATTTATGTGTAGTTTTTTATTTTGTGGTGTATGATTATTAGGCTATGAAGGAGAATATTTGTTATGGCTTTAATTTTGATACTTATATTAAGTTTAGTTCCAGCTACTTTGATATATTTATGGCTGAAGAAGAGAAAAGATGATGAAGCATATCGTACTATATGCTCAAAAGCTTTTGTAAGAGGAATACTCTGGACAGTATTACTTGTCATCTTAACTTCAGCAATACTTTATATTGTTGAAAGATTATTTGTTGTTAAATTAGGTGTTGTCATCACTGAGGTATTTCATAACTTTATCGTACTTGCTTTTGCAGAAGAACTTGTTAAATATCTTATGTTTAGGGGACTTATCAAAAAGAATAGTTATCCTTATTCTTGGCTAGATATCACTTCGCTGATGATGATCATTGGTATAGGATTTGGCCTTAGTGAATCACTTGCATATGCTATTGGGGCTAATGCTGGCATGATGATCGTTAGAGGATTAACAGCAATGCATTGTGGTTATGGTTTTATCATGGGTCATTTTACTGGTAAAGCTATGAAGACTAATAAAAAATCTTATTCTGTATTAGCATTTATACTTCCATTAATGTTACATGGAACATATGATCTTTGCTTAAGTGAAGAATTAGCTAAGATAAGTGAGTACTTTGCTTATGTATCTTTGATTTTAGCTATTGCAGCGATCATTACATTAGTTATAGCTATTATCCATATCAATAAAGCAAAAAAGAGTAGTGTGTATACTGAACCATTAGTTTCTGAGTAGCAATAAGTTATTTCTGAAAGAAATTGCGACATTAAGTTGTCGCTTTTTTTGTGTATAATAGAGTTACTAGTAAGACAAGGTATGATAACTGGAGGAGATAAAGATGTTTGTTAATTTTGAAAAGCATTTTTCTAAGAGAGCATTGCTTTATGGAAAAGAATTAAATGATAATTTTCTTGTTGATGATATTAGTGTTGATAAAGATATATATAGTGCAATTGTTTTTGATTGCGATGATCATGATGTATCGGTGATCATTCATAATGGGAATTTTATTAATGGTAAATGTGATTGTTCTTATGCAAGCAGCGGTCATAATTGTGAACACATGGCAGCATTACTATATGCGATAAATGATGAAGAAAAAGATAATGAGGACATTGTTGATGATAACCCGGTTGACTTATTAGATATCATTAAAAAGATTGATCGTGATAAGATCAATGATTTTTTGTGTGATGTTTTGGTAAGAAATATCGATATATATAACGAGTTTAGAATAAAGTATTCTGAATACTTTTCAGAGTTGAATAAAAAGAATTATGAATATAGGATTGAGAGAGATATCGAGTCTTGTTGTGATCACTACGGTCATATAATTGATGAAAATATTGATAGATTTGAAGAGTTAATGGATAGGTATATTTGTGAAGCTTCTGATTATTTTGAAAGAAAAGACTATGTCACTTCATATGTCATAGTTACAACTTTAATAGAATCAATGATTGCCCTTAAAGTTGACAGTTATTATGATGTTATTTCTTATGTTACTGAAGATACAACTGATATTCTTTGTGAAATAGTCGATTATTGTGATGATCAAAAGCTATTAAGGGAATTATTTAACTATTTGAAAGATGAATTATTGACAGATAGATTATATGATAATGTTTATGTTGATCTAAGTGTACTACTTAATCACTTTATAGATAAGGGTTTATTTTTAGATGAGATAGAAGAAACAATAAATGAAATATTAAAGTCAAGTAAAGAAAAAGATATATTTGATCATTTCAAAAAATATGTAGATTATTTATGTGAGTTATATGGTAGTACTGGTAGAAAAAATAAAATCTTGCCTTTATTAGAAGAGTATTCTTTTGATACGGATGTCTGTCTTGAATATATTGATGAGTTGATCAATAAAAAACAAGTAATTAAAGCAATTGAGTTTTTAAAGAATAAGATCTTAGAAAATGAAAGAGACTATGATAATAGATATTATGCATATAAATTAGCAGAGATCTATAAAGCTAATGGTATGAATGAAGAATATAAGAATATCTTAATTGATATGTTCTTGTTATATAATGATTATGATTTTGAAGTATATAAAAAGATCAAAGAGTTGTATCCTTCTGATAAATGGGATGAAGAAAAGTTAAAACTTATTTCAGCAGTCAAGAAAGATAAAGGTATTGGTGAACAGTTAAATCAAATTTATATAGAAGAAAATATGATAGATGAATTATTTGATAATGTTAAAGATGATATCAATAAGGTAGTACACTATGAAAATTACTTTTTGCCTAAATACAATAAAGAATTACAAGAAATCTATAAGAAAGATCTTTTACAAAGGGCAACTCGTGAAACTGGTAGAGGACGTTATTCTACTATAGCTGGTGGTATCAATCATTTGATCAAAATGGATGATTCCTTTGAAACAGTTAGCTCTTTATTAAAAGAAATTAAGCAAAAGTATTTTAAGAAAAGGCCCGTAATGGAAGAAGAGTTTTATCGAAAGATAAAAAATATGGATGAATATTTAAAATAGCTAACTATATAAAAGTAATTCATCAAATTTTATCATTTTGATGCTTGACTTTTATATAGTAAGCTATTGACAAGATTTTTAAGACCCTAAATTCAGCTATTTTTGGTGGATAACTTTTTTAACGAAATCTCGCTAAAATCGTGGCTCTTTTTACCGTTTGGGTAAAATGATGCCGAATTATAGCCATTGATGATGTTAATTTATACTTAGATAGTTTTAATGAAGAATATAGTTATGATGA
>CAVCVO010000035.1:0-15789 GCA_963606005.1 Anaerovoracaceae bacterium | reverse complement strand
ATAGGCTATTTTAGAAGAAGATTGTGTATAATAAATGAAACATTTCCATAATATGAAAATTTTCATAAAATATTTACAAAAAAATCAAAAAAGTTTCAAAAAAAGGTTTACATTTTTCATCAAATGTGTAAAATATATGATATTAGAACTAACAATTCTAAGAAGGGAGAAAAAAGTATGAAAAAACTATTAGTCGTTCTTCTTAGCATGTTGATGGTTCTTTCAATGGTTGGTTGTTCTAAGGAAGAAGTTGAAGAAGATGACTCTCCATTAGCAGCATCTGTTGAAAAGGATTATTCTAACTATGCAGAAGAATCTGAAACATTGTATGAATCTACTCTTGGCGAATTCTATACATATTATCAAGAAGCAAAAGAAGCTTCAACTACATCTGAAAGATTCGCATTAATGGCTATTGCTGAAGCTAAATTATTAGAGTCAGCTGTATTATTACCATTATCTTCTAAGGGTGGTAACTATGCTATCACTAGAGTTGCACCAAACACTGCATCAACTGCTTTATGGGGTAACGATACTGAAAGAAAGTATCATGTAGTTGTTACTACTGAACTTATCAAGGCTAGTGATCGTGATGCTATGAAAGCAAAATATGCTGAATTAAAAGGCACTGGTACTTATACTGAATGGGTACAAAATTATTTAACTGAACAAGGTTATACATTAAAAGATTCTTATACTGAAGGTTATGTATCAGATCCTCAGACTTGGGATGTTCTTGCTACTTCAAGAAGTGCTGACTCTGAAGCTATCGTTAATACTTACGATGGATTGATGGAATACGATTCTGAAAACGTATTACAACCTGCATTAGCTGAAAGCTATACAGTATCTGAAGATGGTTTAACTTACACTTTCAAGATCAGAGAAGGTGTTAAGTGGGTTGACTCTCAAGGACGTGAAATCGGTGAAGTTACTGCTGATGACTTCGTAGCTGGTATGCAACACTGTATGGATGCTCAAGAAGGTCTTGAATACTTATTAGGTGCTTCTGGAGCTAACATCGTTAACGCTGATGAATATGTTGCTGGTGAAGTTACTGACTTCTCACAAGTTGGTGTTAAGGCTGTTGACAAGTACACTCTTGAATATACATTAACTCAACCTACATCTTACTTCATGACTATGTTGTCATATGGCGTATTCGCACCAATGAACAGAGAATACTTCATTTCTAAGGGTGGTGTATTCGGCGTTGATGCTTACCAAGCAGTTGCTGGTTCAATCAGCTATGGTACAACTCCTGAAAATATCGCTTACTGTGGACCATTCTTAGCTGTTCATACAGAAGGCAACTCTATCGTCTTCACTCAGAACGAAAGCTATTGGAATAAAGATAAGATGACTATCACTAAGATGACTTGGTTGTTCAACGATGGTCAAGATGTATTAAAGGCTTACAACGATACTATTTCTGGAACTATTGACGGTGCTAGCTTAAATGCTTCTGCAGTTGTTCAATGTCAAACAGATGGTTACTTTGATGAATATGCATATGTATCATCTACTGATGCTACTTCATATTGCGCATTCTTCAATATCAACCGTCATTCATTCTCTAACTTCAATGATGCTACAGTTGCTGTATCTTCATTAACGGTTAACCAAGCTGCTAAGACTAAAGCTGCTATGCAGAACGTTCATTTCCGTAGAGCTTTGATGTTCTCATTAGACAGAGGTGCTTATCAAGCTCAGACTGATGGCGAAGATTTGAAATATACTTCAATGATCAACAGCTTCACTCCTGGTACATTCGTAACATTAGAGGAAGAAACTACTGTTGAAATCAATGGTAAGTCAACTACTTATGCTGCTGGAACTTACTATGGTAAGATTTTACAAGACCAGATCGATGCTGATGGCGTTGATATCAAGGCTTGGGATCCAGATGCTGATGGTGGACTTGGATCTTCTACTCAATACGATGGTTGGTACAATGTTGAAAATGCTAAGGCTGAATTCAAGAAAGCTGTTAAGGAATTGAAAGAGCAAGGTGTTACTGTTTCTTCAATTAACCCAGTACATGTTGAAATCGTTGCTTACGCTGGAAGCGAAACTTATTTGAACAGAGCTAAAGCATTCAAACAATCAGTTGAAGAAGCTCTTGAAGGCGCAGTTATCATCGACTTAGTTGAAGTATCTGCTGCTAAAGATTGGTACTATGCTGGTTACTATGCAAGTGCTGGTTATGATAACAACTACGACATCTACGATGTAAGTGGTTGGGGCCCTGACTATGGAGATCCATCAACATACTTGGAGAACTTCGTACCAGGTGGATACATGATCAAGTGTATCGGTATTTACTAGAATATAAATAGTAAAAAATAAATAGGCACAAGGTGCGAGAAATCGCACCTTGTATTCTATATAAGAAAGTGGGTGGATTTAAATGCTTAAATATTTGTTTAAACGTTTATTACATGGATTAGTATCGGTTGTAGTCGTAGTTATGATCGTTATCATCATGGTCTATTCTTTAATGGATCGTACTTTGATATTCGCTAGTGACTCCCTCTATTCAAAACAATTGAGTAACAACAAAACAGTTTACATGTACAAGCGTTGGTCACAATATGGTTATCTAGATTTCGTGTCTTATAGTGATTACTTAAATGAGCTAGTTAATAATGGCGAACTTGATGCTGAGACAAAGGCAGCAGCTAGTGTTTTAGGACGTACTGTCAAAGCTGATAGTGAAGCTACTAAGGAGTATACAGCTAAGTTTACCGAATATTATGAGGCACAAGGTTATACAGTAGTAAGACTAGAAGCAGTTTTACTAAATAAGAAAGTTGTTCAAGGTGGACAATCACAGCTATTTGCTTATCGTGATTATCCAGTTCTGTCTCGATTATATAAATACTTTAGTAATATCTTTACGATAGATAATATTCATGCTGTCGAAGATTATGAAGGAGAAAGAGGTTTGACCTTTACCTTGTATGATCCAGTTTATGGTGGAGAAAAGTTTTCACCAGCAATCATTGGATCTGGAACAACTCACCGTTATCTATTCTATATTGATTCCGAATTCCCTTATGTACATCAGAATTTCTTAACTATTTCATTAGGTACTTCTTATACTGTTAACAAAGGTATAGATGTATTTGATACTATGAGCAAATCTCAAGGCTCATATAAGCAGAAGATGATCACTTATCCGACTGGCTTAACTGAAATGTCAGCAGATGATCTTCATAGCGCAACTTTTGTTAAGGATTCTTTAGAGACTTCGGCTGTATATGCAACCCGTTTTGTAGACGACTATACTAATGTTGTTACTTATAAGAACAATATGAGTAAGACTGGTTATTCATTCGTTATTGGTATCATTGCTACTATATTGGCTTATATATTAGGTATTCCTCTTGGAATCGTTATGGCTAGAAATAAAGACAAGTTTATCGATAAATTAGGTACGATCTACGTTGTATTCATTATTGCGGTTCCTTCATTAGCTTACATCTTCTTATTTAAAGCTATAGGTGGAGCCGTTGGCTTACCAACAACATTTGTCATGGATACAGCAAGCAAAGCCATGTTTGTCCTTCCAATCATTTCATTAGCTTTACCTTCTGTAGCTAACTTGATGAAGTGGATGAGACGTTATATGATCGACCAAATGAATTCTGATTATGTTAAGTTTGCTCGTAGTGGTGGATTGACTGAAAATGAAATATTCACTAAACATATATCTAAGAATGCGATGATCCCTATCGTTCACGGTATTCCTGGTAGTATCTTAGGAGCTATCACTGGTGCGATTATCACAGAAAGAGTTTACGTTGTACCAGGTGCTGGTAACTTATTAACTCAAGCAATCAATAGTTATGATAATAGTGTTATCGTTGGACTTGCTATGTTCTATGCATTGTTATCAGTTGTCTCTATCATCTTAGGTGATATCTTGATGGCTTTAGTAGATCCTCGTATCTCATTTGAAAGTAAGGATAGGTGATAAATATGACAGATTTAGAAAAAAAATACAATTTATCAGAAAAAGAACTATTCTCTCGTATTGATACAAACTCTTTGGAGTCTGAGACAATCACAGCTCCAAGATATTCATATTGGCAATCAGTTGCCAGAGTCTTCTTCCGTAAGAAGATCAATGTAGTCATCTTAGTTTTGTTCGTAGTGATAATCGGATTTGCCTATATTTATCCGACTATCTTCCCATACGATGGAAGTGCCAACATCCTTAATGGTTCGTTGAAACACTTAAGTCCAGCCAAGGCTATCGCTGCCCACGGTTTCTCCATCCACTGGATCTTGGGTAGCGGAGCTGCTGGTCAATCTACATTTGATCAGATGTGGAATGGTGCAAGGATTTCAATCTCTTTGGCTTTCATCTGTGCTCTTATCAATATGACCATTGGAACAGTTGTTGGAGCTATTTGGGGTTTTTCAAAGAAAGTTGACCTTGTCATGACTGAGGTTTATAACATCATTGGCAATATTCCATATGTATTATTGATCTCTGTATTAGTTATGTTATTTACTGCTAGTTTCTGGACAATGGTATTTGCTTTGACAGTAACTGGTTGGTTAGGTATCGCATATTTCATCAGAACACAGGTTATTATCATCCGTGATCGTGAATACAACTTAGCTAGTAAGTGTTTAGGTACTTCAATCTTTACGATCGCTATAAAGAACATCTTACCATTTATGACATCAGTAATCGTTACTTTAGCTGCTACTGAGATTCCATCATATATTTCTTACGAAGTATTCTTGGCTTATATCGGTATGGGCATGAAGGATATGTCATTAGGTAGGATCATCTATTCTGCTGAAGCATCAATGCTTACTCCAGGTTGGCAGATGGAATTCTGGGCACCAGTTGTCTTGACATCAATCATTACTGTAGTATTATATGTAGTTGGTCAGAACTTAGGCGATGCTTCTGATCCTAGAACTCATATGTAGGAGATAAGATTATGGAAGATAAGAAAGTATTATTATCAGTTAAAGACTTGGATGTTAAATTCCATGTTAGAGGAAGAGTATTGACTGCCATAAGAGGTATCTCTTTAGATATATATGAAAATGAGTCTATCGCTATCGTTGGTGAGTCTGGTTCTGGTAAATCAGTATTCACTAAGACATTTGCTGGTATGCTTGATAGTAATGGTTTTATCACAAATGGTAAGATCATCTACAATGATGAGACTTTGTCTTATACAGAAGCACCAAAGAATGCTAAGTCAGCTAAGACTATCAGTGAACTTCAAGCTAAATTAAA
The DNA here is from genome assembly GCA_963606005.1 of Anaerovoracaceae bacterium. GTDB lineage: Bacteria > Bacillota_I > Bacilli_A > Erysipelotrichales > Erysipelotrichaceae > UBA1783. Next base: position 10,520 of record CAVCVO010000035.1, on the reverse strand, counting down.
CGATTTCTGTAAATATACTAAAGGTTCTGAGATCTATAAAAAGATGGAAGAATTAAGCAAAGAAAAAGAGCAGAGAAAAGTATTGACTGCTGAAGAAGAAGCTGAAAATGAAAAGAAATTAAAAGCTTTGACTTATGAAATGGTTGAAGCGGGAAATAAAAAGACTACATTAAATAAAAAGGATAACAAGGAAGAGATCGCACAATTAAATAAAGAGATTAAGAATTGTGAAAAAGAGATCGCTAAACTTGAAAAAGATGTAGAGTTACAAAGAAAGAACAGAAAGAAAGAAGCTACTAATGATCAAGCTTATAATTCTGAATTCAATAAAAAGATGGAAGAATTAAAAGCTGAGTATGAAAAAGCTATCTCTCAAGAAGTTGACCCTAAGGAACTTGAAAAGAACGAGATGATCGCAAAAGAGATTTATATCTCTACTGCTCGTTTTAATCCTTATAAGAGAAATAGATCGATCAAAAAACTTATGGATAGTTTCAAAGAAGCTTATCAATTAGGTTTAGATCTAACTAATGAAGATGTCTTAAATGACTGCTTCCAAAAAGTAGCATTAAGAGTAAAATATCGTAATGAAGATGATAACAAATATGTTGGTGATGCTATCCTTGATCTTGCCCATATGGAACATGAAAATGACTGGTGTCAGATCAGAGGTAGTAGGATCGCTACTGTCTTCCAAGACCCAATGACTTCATTAAACCCAGTATTGACTATTGGCCAACAGATCAGTTCTGTTATCATGAAACACCAAAAAGTCAGTGAATCTGAGGCAAGAGTCAGAGCTTTAGAGTTGATGGCTAAAGTAGGTATTCCTAATGCTGAAAATCGTTATGATGATTATCCATTCCAGTATTCAGGTGGTATGAGACAGAGGATTGTTATTGCGATTGCATTAAGTTGTCAGCCAAAGATTTTGATTTGTGATGAGCCTACAACTGCCTTAGATGTTACTATTCAAGCGCAGATCTTAAAACTTATCAAAGACCTACAGAAAGAATTTAACTATACTATCGTATTCATTACCCACGACTTAGGTGTAGTAGCAAATGTTGCTGATAGAGTTGCAGTATTATATGCTGGTCAGATCATTGAGTTAGGCACTTGTGAAGAGATTTTCTATGAACCTAAGCATCCATATACTTGGGCACTATTATCTTCATTGCCACAATTGGCTGAAAGAAATACACAATTGTATTCGATCATGGGTACACCACCGTCACTATATAACACGATCGTTGGTGATGCTTTCGCTCCAAGAAATCCATATTGTTTAAAGATCGATACTCTTGAAGAACCACCGATGTTCAAAGTCAGTGATACTCACTATGCTAAGACATGGTTATTAGACGAACGTTGTGAAAAGGTTGAAAAACCTGCTATCATTAATAACATCCATGAAAAACTTATCAAAGCATTCAATGTTAAGGAGGTAGAGTAAGATGAGTAAAGAAGAAAAGACTACTGTAAAAACTTTACCTGAACATGGACCTATTGATGAGAATGGTAGAGAGATATTATTATCACTAAAAAATGTTGATATCACTTTTGGTAAAGGTGATACGGCTGTTAGAGCTGTAAAAAATGCTACATTTGATATCTATAAGGGAGAGACCTTCTCACTTGTTGGTGAGTCGGGTTCTGGTAAGACAACTATTGGTCGAGCTGTTATTAGGGTTAACCCATTAGCTGCTGGTGAGATCGACTATAAGGGTGTTAAGATCTCAGGAAAGATCCCTGCAAGTCTAGATAGAGAAGTAATAAGAAATATTCAGATGATCTTCCAAGATCCGGCTGCTTCTTTAAATGAAAGAGCTACTGTTGATTACATCATTTCTGAAGGTTTATATAACTTTAAATTATTTGAAAATGAGGCTGATAGAGTAGCTAAGGTTGAAAAGATGATCAAGGCAGTTGGCTTGTTACCAGAGCATTTGACAAGATATCCACATGAGTTCTCTGGAGGACAGAGACAACGTATCGGTGTTGCTAGAGCTATGATCATGGAACCAGAGTTAGTTGTTGCTGATGAGCCTATCAGTGCCCTAGATGTTTCTATCAGAGCTCAGATTTTGAACTTGTTAAATAAATTCCAAAAGGAAAAAGGCACAACTTATTTATTCATTGCCCACGACTTATCTATCGTTAGATTTATCTCTGATCGTATCGGTGTAATTTATAAAGGTGATATTGTAGAAGTTGCTGATGCTGAGGAATTATTCGCTTTCCCTTTGCATCCATATACTCGTTCACTAATATCAGCTATTCCATTACCTGATCCACAACTTGAGAAACATAAAGTATTATTTACTTATGATCCTTCAGTTCATGATTATTCTACTGAAACGCCTAAATTAGTTGACATTGGACATAATCACTTAGTATTTGGTAGTGAAAAAGAGATCGCTGAATACAAGAAGACAAGAGATGCTGATGTTCCTTTAAAGACTATCACTGTTTATAAGGATGAGAGTAAGCATCAAGAAGCTAAGAAACAAGAGATCATTATCTCTGAAGAGATCTTAAATGCTCCAGTACATGATAATGGTAGTTTGTGGTTTGTAGTATTGGGTGTCTTATTACCTATAATCACACTTATCGCTGGTATCATCTATCGTAAGCACAATTACATTAGGAACTACAAAGTTTGTAAAAAAGGTGCTATCATTGGATTTGTGATCAGAGGTATAATCATTGCCTTGTTTGGCTTATTGATCTTACTTTCTGTAATCTAACAAAGGAGAAAAGATTTTTATGACAAAGAGTTACCAAAAGATTGAGTATTCAAGTAAGCACTTGACATTAAGAAAAGTCTTATTTGTTGTATTCATTTTGGTCGCTCTTTTTTCTTTCGGTTACGCAGTCAAAAATATGTTGGATTGGGAAGCTGGCTATCGTCAGATAGAAGCTGAAGGTTCTTATGGTGATGAAGTTGAATTGCGTTATTATACGGAAAGTAAGAGCGAATATAATAAAGTTAAAAAGATTTATGATAGTAGCTGTAAGCAAATGTATGAATTGCTTGATGAAAGTAATTTGTATGATGATGTTATCAATATTGCTTATTTCAATCAAAACATCAATACTAAAGTTCAAGTAGATGAAAAACTATATAAAGTATTTGAAAAATTAGCTAGTTATGATAATAGGACAATTTATCTTGGACCAGTATATGAGATATATAAAGGCATATTTAGCTGTACAGAAGACTATCAATTAGCTGAGTTTGATCCATTATTAAATGAAGATATCAATCAAGAATTAAAACAACTATTGGTTTATCTTAACAGTGATGAAAATATCAAGATCAATCTATATGATGATAACTATGTCGAATTATATGTATCTGATGAATATAAACAATATATAGATGAACATGGATATAGTTGTTATCTAGATCTATATTGGATCAAAAATAGTTTTATCATTGATGATGTCGCTGATAGCTTGCTTGCCCAAGGTTATGATAAGGGATTACTATCTTGTTACAATGGTTACTATAGGTTCTTAAGTAGCGATAGTGTTATGTATCATTATTATGATCTTATTGATGGAAATATAGGGATAATTGCTGACATTGATTATAGTCAACCAACTGCTTGCGTATTCTATCGTAGCTATCAGATGTTTGAATTAGATTCATTCATCAACTATACATTAGCTGATGGTAGTGTAAGAACTTGTTATGTAAGTAATGATGATGGTTACTCCAAAGCACCGATCAGTAGTTTAACTGTTTATTCAGAAGAAAAGGACTGTTCAACATTAGTATTGGAGAGCATGAAATATTATATTTCTAATGAATTTGATACTGAGAGCATAAAAAGTGAAGATTTTAAATATTTCTATGTAACTGATAATACTTTAAATTATAATGACAGATCATTGATCATTGAAAACTTATATACAGGTTATCAATTAAATTATGTAGAATAAAGCCCAAGTTAATACTTGGACTTTTTGTTAACTCTATAAAAAAACAAGGCCTACCCGGCTCACCAGATAGGCAAGTTAGCACCGTAGTAACTAACCGCAATTGACATTATACTACAATAGTTCGTGATGAAAATCAAGAATTAAATTTAAAAATGCTGAGTTTTAATGTAAGACATCAAGTAGTTTACTCTCAGCGACAAATCAGTTTTTATTACCATGGAAGAAATTGAAATATCAACCGTTGCTTGATACCAAATAATAATTTCTTGAAAGTTTTCTATAAAACTAGCGAGTTCGTTAATATTTGTTCCTAATTTTTTTAACACAAAAACGATTGAAATTATGTAGTCATCTATATATTCATAACTAATATAATTTAGATTAATTTCATCTCTGATTGTATTTATTACACATGGTTTAGTAGTATAAGTTCTAAACCTTGCATCAAATATTACGCCATTATGAGCAATCGCATTCCTTAAATCTTTAAGTAAGAATATAGAATGATAAATGAATTGTCTTTGTTGATCATAGTGATTTGATATATTTAATTGATTTGATATCTTATTTCTCACATCAAATGTGAATGTTTCTATTAGATGACCTAGATCACCAAAAGTCATGATGTTTATTAGTGCCCAGATAGGTACATCATCATAACGACCACTTTGGTAATAGTGTTTGATACTATTGTTGTTATAGTTAGTCCTTAGTATATTTCTTATACGGGCTTCTAAATCTAATTTATTTTTTTGATATTTATTTCTTTCAGCTTTGGTTGAGTTATATGGGCAATTTTTGTAACCTAATACTGCTTTATCTAACATATCTCTGATATCATATGACCTGTCGTTAGTTATTAAAATTTCAGTAACTATACTTTTAAGTGCTGTTTCTATATACATGATCTTGGGATACAACAAAGCTTTAAGTTTTAGGTCGAAATCTATTGTAGAATTTATATCTTTATAAGAAGTGAATGGTAGTCTGTTGTTAGGATACTTGAAGTAACGATATCCTTTGTAGCCATGAAAATAGCCATTGTTTATTAATTGCCTTTTTTGCTTTGATCCTTTGATCTTTATCCCTTTTGACCTCAAGTGTTTCATTAAACCATTTACTGTTTTATAACTCATAAATAATCCTCTCTCTATATAATTGTCTAGAAACTAGAAAATTCCTAATTAAAAATAGTCATTGTAAAAATTGTTAAAATCTTTTATACTTTTAACAAAGGTAATGAAAAGAAGAGTAGCAGTCAACTGTTATAAAGAGAGATGTCATTTGGTGAGAGACGTTGAATAAGTAACTGTGAACATGGTCTTGGAACTGTCTTATCGATAGGTAGATAAGAACGTTATGGTGCGTTAAACTGTTGAGAAGTAAATAAGGTGGTACCACGTTTTAGACGTCCTTAAAGGGTGCCTTTTTTATTTGAGGAGGAGTTATTTATGGAGAAAAAGGGAAAATATTACATAACTACAGCGATCGCTTATGCTAGTGGTAAACCTCATATTGGTAATACTTATGAGATCATCATGGCTGATGCTATTGCTCGTTATAAGAGATTAACTGGTTATGATGTGTTCTTCCAAACGGGAACAGATGAACATGGTCAAAAGATTGAACAAAAGGCTGTTAAAGCTGGTAAGGATCCTAAGCAATATGTAGATGAGACTGCTGCTGTTGTAAAGGATATTTGGGATAAGATGAATACTTCTTATGATAAGTTCATCCGTACTACTGATGATTATCATGAAAAACAGGTTCAAAAGATCTTTAAGAAATTATATGATCAAGGTGATATCTATAAGTCAGAGTATGAAGGTTTATATTGTACAGAATGTGAAGCTTTCTGGACAGAGAGTCAATTAGTTGATGGTAAATGTCCTGATTGTGGTAGAGAAGTACATCCTGAAAAGGAAGAGTCTTATTTCTTTAGAATGAGTAAATATGCTGATCAACTAATGAAGTATATTGAAGATCATCCAGAATTCATTCAACCAGAAAGTAGAAAGAATGAGATGATCAATAACTTCTTAAAACCTGGCTTACAAGATCTTTGTGTATCAAGAACTAGTTTTAAGTGGGGTATTCCTGTTACATTTGATCCTAAGCACGTTGTTTATGTTTGGATCGATGCTTTGACTAACTATATCACTGGTATAGGTTATGATTGTGATGGTAATAGTAGTGAACAGTTTAAAAAATACTGGCCAGCTGACTTACATTTGATCGGTAAGGATATCATCCGTTTCCATACTATCTATTGGCCAATCATGCTATTAGCTTTAGGTTTACCTTTACCTAAACAAGTATTTGGCCATCCTTGGATGTTAGTTGGTGAAGATAAGATCTCTAAATCAAGAGGAAATGCAATCTATGCTGATGATCTTGCTCATTTCTTTGGTGTTGATGCTGTTAGATATTTTGCTTTAAGAGAAATGCCATTTGCTCAAGATGGATCTATCACTTGGCAATTAGTCATTGAAAGGATCAATTCTGATTTAGCAAATATTTATGGTAACTTAGTAAATCGTACAATAGCGATGACTAATAAATATTTTGGCGGTACTTTAACTGAGCCTAATTGTTATGAACCATTAGATGATGAGTTAAAACAAGAAGCAGCTAATGCTGTTAAGAAAGTTGAAGCTAAGATGGATCAGTTAAGAGTTGCTGATGCTATCGATGCAGCATTTGACTTGTTGAGAAGATGTAATAAGTATATTGATGAGACAGCTCCTTGGGTACTAGCAAAAGATGAGTCTAAGAAAGAAAGATTGAATACTGTTTTATATAACTTGTTTGAAGGTATTAGAGTTGCTACTGTATTATTGTCTTCATTTATTCCTGAGACAGCTGAAGAAGTATATCGTCAGATTAATACTAAACAAACTGATTATGATAGTATCTTAACTTGGGGTAACTATGAAAAGAATAACACAGTTACAGACCAACCTAAGGTATTGTTCCAAAGATTAGATAGTGAAAAGACAATGGCTGAAGTAAATGCTTATTTGGAAGCAAAACAGCCAAAGAAGATGACTTTTAAAGATGAAGTCACTATTGATGATTTTGATAAGTTGGATATCAGAGTTGGTACGATCTTAGAATGTCATAAGCATCCAAAAGCTGATAAATTATTAGTATTTAAGATTCAATGTGGAACTGATGTTCGTCAGATCGTTAGTGGTATTGCTTCTTACTATAAACCAGAAGAATTGGTTGGAAAGAAAGTAGCCTTTATTGCTAACTTGGCAGAAAGAAAGTTAAGAGGAGAAGTTTCTAAGGGAATGATCTTATCAGCAGAAGACGAGAATGGTAATCTAGAAGTTGTTTCTGTTGATAAAGTCAATGATGGAGCATCTATTAGATGATCAGTATCGTTGCAGTCGGTAAGATCAAAGAGAAGTCATTAAAAGCTTTAATTGATGAATATATTAAAAGGATCAGTGCCTACAGCAAGATCGAAATCATTGAAGTTAATGATGAGCCTAATGACAAATTGGAAGATGATAAAGTAAAAGCTTTAGAAGGTGAAAGGATCTTAAAACAGATCAAAAAAGATAGTTATGTCATTTTACTATCTCTGCAAGGTAAGCAATTAGATAGTATTGAGTTTGCGAAAACTTTAGATAAGATCAATACTTACAATAGTTCCCATATAACATTTGTTATTGGTGGATCACTTGGTGTAAGTAATGAAGTAGAAAAAAGAGCTGATCTTCTTTTGAATTTGTCTAAGATGACTTTTCCACATAATATTGCTAGACTCATCATTTTAGAGCAGATCTATCGTGCTTATAAGATAAATAATAACGAAACGTATCATAAGTAAGCTATCTATAGTGATAGTTTACTTTTTTATATTGTGGTATAATTGTTGAAACGAGAAGGGAAAAACAGGTTATGAAAAAACTATTTGTCGTATTATTAAGCGTTATGATGCTAGCACTTACTTTTGGCTGTTCAGAAAAACTTCAAGAGATCACTCAAGGTAGTTTCAGCATTAAATTACCTACAGATGTTGTAGTATCAGATGATGAGGATGTTTCAAATTATTATTACACTTATCTTTACAATGATGATTTTGCTTTAACAGTAAATGAAGATGAGTTTGATGTATTTACAGAACTTGATGTTGATCCAACTACTTTAGACGAAGAAGGTTATGGCAATTTACTATTAAGCCTTTATGAAATGGAAGGATCATTCAGTCAAGATTCAAATGGTCACTATTATTTCACTTATGAATCTACTGTTGAAGATGTTGATTACTATTACTATCTAACTGTTAGAAAAGGTGAAGATTCATTCTGGTTAATGGATTTCATCACTTATTCTGAAAATAAAGATACATTGTCAAAATCATTTGAAAAGTGGAGTAACACTATTACTATTGAGTAGAAATGATGCAAGGATGGTCAGTCATCCTTGTTTTTTGGAGGAAGTATGATCAAAGCAATATTTTTTGATGTTGATGGAACACTATTATCTCATGAAAGCAAACAAGTGCCTTCTAGTACGAGAAAGGCTCTTGACTTATTAAAAGAAAAAGGGATCAAAAGAGTATTAGCAACTGGTAGACATATGTCAGAATTAAAGGTTCTTCCAGTAAGTGATATTACTTTTGATGGTTATCTTATGATGAATGGTCAATTGTGCTTAGATGAAAAGGGTAAAGTTGTTTTTGCTCATCCTATAGAGGGTCATAGTAAAGATCTATTGTTAAAGATGTTTGAAGAAAAGAAAGTGCCTATCATGCTACTAGCAAAAGATAAGATGTACATCAACTTTAATAATGAATATGTTGAATATGCTCAAAAGTCTATTTCCACTCCTATGCCAGAAATTGGAGTTTATCAAGGTGAAGATATCTATCAAGTCATACCATTTGTTACGGAAAAAGAAGGAAAAGAGTTATTTGAAAAACTTACTGATTGTGAAATAACTAAATGGAATAAATATGCTTATGACATATTTGCTTCAGGTGGGGGGAAAGCTAAAGGTATTGAACAATATATCAAACTTTATGGTATTGATAAGGGTGATACTATGGCTTTTGGTGATGGAGAAAATGATATTGAGATGTTAAATTACGTTCATATTGGTATAGCTATGGGTAATGGTGAAGATATCGTTAAAGAAAATGCTGATCATATCACTAGTTCAGTTGATGAAGATGGCATAATGAATGGTTTGATTCACTTTGACATCTTGAGTGATAATTTACAATATTAGTATTTAATTAATAGTATTTTGTGGTAAAATACTAACAGTTTGAAAAGGAGTGTAGTATGACAGAAATTGTAAAACCTACGGAGTTTCAAAAAGTTAGTGATGCATTAAGATCTGGTAAGATCGTGGCATTTGCGACTGATACAGTTTTTGGTATCGGAGTCATCTACAGTGATTATCAAGCAGTTAAAAGAATGAAAGTCGCTAAGGGCAGGGATGAGAACAAGCCATTTCCTTTAATGGTTTATGATGTTACTCAGATGCATGAGGTGGCTTTTTTAACAGAAAGAGAAGAAAAGATTGTTAAAAGATTAACTCCTGGAGCATTGACTTTGGTATTAAAGAAGAAAGATGTCATTAAAGATGAATTCACTAATGGGTTTCCAACTATTGCGATCAGGATTCCTGATGATGAGTTTGTATTGAACTTATTAAAAGAAGTTGGGCCAATGTATGTTACTAGTGCTAACATCAGTGGACAAGCTAGTGCTAATGATACTGAAGAAGTCTTAGCACAATTAGATGGCAAGATCGATATGATCGTTGAAGGTCAAGCTAAATCTCATGTAGCTAGCACGATCATTGATTGTACTGGTGAAAATGTGAAGATCTTACGTCAAGGAGATATTACTATAGATGATATTAACAGTGCGATAAACTGTTAGATATAAAAAACACATTAAGGAGGACATAGAAATGTTACATGTGATTGATCATCCAGTTATTAAACATAAATTAACACTTATGCGTAAAACTACAACTGGAACAAAGGATTTTAGACAAAATTTAGATGAGATCGGTAGTTTAATGACTTACGAGATCACTAAGGATTTCCCAACAAGAGATGTAAAGATCACTACACCAATGGGAGAAACTATCGGTAAAGAGTTAGACAAGGAAGTTGTATTAGTCCCAATCTTACGTGCTGGTTTAGGAATGGTAAGTGGTATTCAACAATTAATCCCTACAGCAAAGGTAGGACATGTTGGATTATATCGTGATGAGGAGACATTGGAGCCACATTTCTATTATGCTAAGTTCCCACCTAACATTGCTAATTCAATGGTACTTGTTGTAGATCCAATGCTTGCAACTGGTGGAAGTGCTACAGCAGCGATCGACTATGTTAAGAAGACTGGTGCAAAGGATATTAAACTTGTTTGCTTAGTTGGCGTTCAAGAAGGTATCGATGCAGTTGAAAAAGCTCATCCAGATGTAGATATCTATTTAGCAGCTAAAGATGAATATTTAAATGATATCGGCTATATCGTTCCTGGTTTAGGCGATGCTGGTGATAGAATCTTCGGTACAAAATAAAGTAATTGAAA